>JALZJL010000365.1 GCA_030859785.1 Acidobacteriota bacterium | reverse complement strand
ACATCGCTTTGAACCTGTTGAATCAAGAGCAGAGTTACCAGCGTGGAATCAAAGCAAAACAGTTCAAGGCGGCACTGAATCAAGACTATCTGCTTAAAGTGCTACAAATTAAGATGCGTTAGCCCTGAGTTAAAGGGCGCATCACTAAGTTCGGTTTGATCGAAGCCGAACTGTCCGTCGGCGCGTTAAAGAAAATCAGCGCGGGCCGCGCCGCGCGTTACATCTCGCTTGACCGCGAGGTGCGTTCACTCGGCCACATTGAGACGACCACCGGGACCGTCGCGGCGCGACAGCAAATTGGCAACTCCGGTCTCGATGGCTCCGGCGTCGGCATCGCCGTGCTGGATTCAAGTCTCTTCAACTCTCACCATTCGTTCAAAGGCAACGACGATAACAACCGCATCCTCGTGCATCGGGACTTCACCGGCGAAGGAATGAACACCGATGATCCGTACGGTCACGGCACGCACGTCGCGGCGCTGGCCGCCGGAAGCTGTCGTCCCGTCGGCGGCGACTATACGGGCGTCGCGCCGAACGCTAACATCATCAACCTGCGCGTGCTCAACTCTCAGGGTACGGGCACGGTGTCCGGCCTCCTGCGCGCGCTCGACTGGGTGATGACGAATCGCACGACCTACAACATCCGTATCGTCAACATGAGTTTGGGAACGCCGGCGATTGAGTCTTATCGCAACGACCCGCTGTGCCGCGCGGTGCGCCGCCTGACGGACGCCGGCATTGTCGTCGTCGCCGCCGCCGGCAACAATGGTAGGGACGCTGCCGGTCAGAAGCTATACGGACTTGTTCATTCGCCGGGCAACGAGCCGTCGGCGATTACGGTCGGGGCCAGCAACACCTTCGGGACGGACGCGCGCGACGATGACGGAATCGCGACGTACAGTTCGCGCGGGCCGACGCGCAGTTTCTGGACGGACGCGAGCGGCGTCAAGCACTACGACAACCTAATCAAACCCGATCTCGTCGCGCCCGGTAACAAATTGATTGCCGCGCGCGCCAAGCACAACTACCTGGTCGCGAATTATCCGGAACTACAGGCCGGCACGACCCACAATGACGACACTGAGCAAATGCGTCTGAGCGGTACGTCGATGGCGGCGCCACTCGTCGCGGGTGCAGCGGCCCTGTTGCTGCAAGCGAACCCGCGGCTGACGCCGAACATGGTCAAGATGATTCTGATGTACACGGCGCAACCGCTCGCCGGCTTTAACCACCTTGAGCAGGGCGCCGGCCAACTCAATGTCGAAGGTGCAGTCCGCTTAGCCAATCTCATCCGCACTAATCTGACGTGGGTGAATACTCCGCTCGGCACGCCGCTCCTGACCTCAGTCACTTTGCCCGTTGCCCAAACAACAATTAACGGTCACCAATTCACGTGGGCGCAGGGCGTGCTCTTCAATCACACATTTGGCACCGGCACCGATTTGATTACCAAGTATCAAAAGATTTATGACCTCGGCGTGGCGATGAGCGATGGCGTAGCGATGAGCGACGGTGTGGCGATGAGCGACAGCGTGCTGATAAGCGACGGCATCACGATGGGTAACGCGATTCTGACGAGCAACGGCGTGGCGATGAGCGACGGCATATTCTTCCTTAATAGCAACATGCTGTTCGGCGACGGCCTGACCATGAGCGACGGCCTGATAATGGGCGACGGCGTGCTGATGAGCGACAGCTTGCTGTTCGGCAATGGGGTCCTGATAAGTGACACCTTGCTGGGAGAGTCGGTGCTGGTGTGGGGCGACGACACACCCAGCATGCGTTGATGCGGCGATTGATAGTTTTCAATTGACGGCTTCCAGGCCGGGGTGTGATGATGCCCCGACCGGCATCAGGTATCACCGCTACAAAGTTTTCCAGTGCATCAAGGCTATTTGGAGCTAAGCATTTTATGCCGCCCGCTGATCGGACAGAGACCGTGACCGTTGATGCGCAAGTGCCGCCCGTCATACCGCATCGTTACACTAAGCCGTACCTCTGGTCGGTCATTGCCGTTGGGGCAGCGGTCTGCGTCTTTTCAGCCTACCGGCTTATTTCGAGCGCCACCGCCGCCACACTCCTCGACTGGCAACTACTGCTGCTGATCGTCGTCACCGTCTTCCTCGGCCACCGGTTGATTGTGCGCATCCCGAACGGCAACGGCGAGATGTCGGTGGTCGACACGTTCATTTTTCTGACACTGCTGCTCTACAGCGGCGACGCGGCGATCCTGCTGGCGACCGCCGAGGCGCTCTGTTCACGGGTCCGCTTTAACCGCAAACTTGTCACTGTGCTGTTCTCCGGGGCGGTCTTTGCATGCGCGACATTCTTCACCGTCTGGTTGCTGCGCCTCAGCTTCGGCCCGGTCGAAGAATTCGTTCGTGACGACTCCTCCGCCACGCTCGTCGTCAAACTGTGTGTGATGGCGCTGGCACAGTATCTCGTCAATTCCATGCTTGTCGCCACCGGCGTCGGGCTGAAAACCAATCAACCGATCTGGCACACATGGAGCCGATATTATCTGTGGGCATCGATGACCTACTTCGTCGGCGCGGCGGCAGCCGGCGTGACGGCGAAGCTGGTGGTCGTGTTCGGCTTCTACGGTTTTCTGGTGACCGCTCCGATCATCGCCTTCACTTACCTGACATACCGGATGTACATGATGAACGTTGAAGCAGCGACCCAGCATCTGGAGCAGTCTGAGGCGCACATCGCCGAACTATCGCGCTACATCTCGGAGCAGGAGCAGATGCGCGAACAGTTCTCGCAGATTGAGAGACTGTCGGCGCTCGGCGAGTTGGCCTCCGGCGTCGCGCACGACTTTAACAACAATCTCGCCAGCATCCTCGGCCACAGCCAGATTCTGCTGAAAGATGAGCGCGACCCGAAGACGAAACGGCGGTTGGAGATTATCGTCCAGGCGGCGATGGATGGCGCGCGCACCATTGAACGGATTCAGGATTTCGCCTGCCAGCGACGCGACCATGACCTGGCGCCGGTGGCTGTTGACGGGTTGTTTGATGATGTTCGTGAAATCACCTGCCCGCGCTGGAAGGATCAGGCCGAGGCCAGAAACGTCCATATCGATTTGGAAGTCAGTAGCTGCCCTGGTCTCACGGTCAACGGAGATGCCGCCGAGTTGCGCGACGTGCTGATTAACATGATCTTCAATGCGGTGGACGCGATGCCCGCCGGGGGACGCATCACCCTCTCCGCCGAAGCATCGGGTGAACAGGCCGTGATCATCGTCGCCGACACCGGGGTCGGGATGAGTGCGGAAGTGCGTTCGCGCATCTTCGATCCATTCTTTACGACGAAGGGCTCCGCCGGGGTGGGTCTTGGTCTGGCGGTCACCTACGGCGTCATTCGCCGTCATGAAGGAAGCATCGAAGTTGAAACGGAGGTCGGGCGCGGTACCACCTTCCGCATCACATTACCGATTGCCGAAAGCGCCGCCCCTTCCGCCGAGCAAACAGAGGAGCCAAGTATGGGATTGACTATGGTCGGGAATGCACAGGTGCCAAAGATTCTCATCGTCGATGACGATGAGTACGTGCGCGACCTGTTGCAGGAAATTTTAGAGGCCGAAGGTTATGACATCACCGCCGCGAAGAACGGCAGCGAGGCATATGTGGCGTTCAAAGCGATGAGGTTCGACGCGGTTTTCACCGATGTCGGCATGCCGGGCATCGGCGGCTGGGAGTTGGCGCGGATGATCCGCGAGCAGAACGACGGCGTCTACATCGCGGTCATCACCGGCTGGGGCGCGGCCGTTGGGACGGAGGAACAACTTGCCGCACGAATCGACCGGGTATTGACCAAGCCGTTCGATGTGAACGAGATCGTCAAGGTCGCAAGCGAAATCCCGCATTACCGAACTAAGCACGAGAGTGCCCGCCCACTGCTGTCCATCGTGGCATGAAGTTCGGCCACAGTTGATTGATTCCCCACGCTTATGAAGTCTCACCTTCCAGCGATAGATAGTTGTTCAACTCCGGCGTGAACGGAAGCGCGGTGCGCGCACCCAAGCTGCGGCACTTGAGCGCGGCGACGGCACTCCCCAGCGTCATGCAGCCTTCGATCTCTTCGCCCTGAATCATCCCGTATAGGAATCCTGCGTGGAATGCGTCGCCCGCGCCGGTCGTGTCGCGGCATCCGCCGGGGACGGGCAGCGCCGGCGACTCGATGAAGACGCCGCGATGGTAAACCAGCGAGCCGCGCCCGCCGATAGTCATTCCGACGATTCCACTCCCATAACGCGATTTGAGTTCGACCAGCGCCGCGCGTTCGTCGCTAATGCCGGTCAGCCGGCGCGGAAACTCTTTCGACGAGATCAGCACATCGACCAACGGCAATAACTCTTCGAGGCCGTCGTAGATGTTATCGATGTCGGCGGAGATGATCGTGCCCGTCGCGCTCGCCGCGTGTGCGACGCGCGCACACGCCGGTGGGTCGTGTGCGTCCAGGTGCAGCACGCGACCGAGCGCGCCGAACTCTGTCGGAGCTTCATCGGCACGGTACGCGACTCGTTCATCACGATCCCAAATAACGGTGCGCTCACCCGTCCGTGCGTCGATCAGGATGTATGCGATCTGCGTGCGTGCGCCCTCAATCACCTCCGCGAAGCGCACGTCAACGCCTTCGTTCGCTAGCGACTCCAACCCGTAACGTCCCTCCGCGTCCGAGCCGAAGCGCCCGGCGTAAGCGGTGCGCAGGCCGAGTCGTTGCAGGCCGACCATTGCCGAAGCATTCTGCCCGCCGGCACTCCGCATGTGCTCTCTGAGGCGCGTCTTCGTATCGAAGGCTGGGTACTCCGGCACAACCACCAAATGATCCACGGCGTTGACGCCGAAGCCGATGCAATCAAACTCTCTGTCAGGTGGTAACTCGAAAGGGAATCTCACAAGGGTTTTTCTCCAAGTCCAAAATTTACGGGATAGTCAGTATGCTCATCAATCACTCCGCGCTCATCATACATGCAGACCGCGATTGATGAAGGCGAGGGATGGAGTGGCGCTCTTCGGATGAATGCGCGCCACCTTGCATCAGCTAAATTGTTTCGTGATTGACGTGAGAGGAAAAAGATAATAGCGCTAACGAGGCTCGAACTCGTGGTCTCCGCCTTGAGAGGGCGGCGTGTTAACCAACTACACCATAGCGCCTTAAAATCGAAGGGGGATTATAAAATCACCCGCGCGCAAATGGCAAGCATCGACAACTTCAGGAAACCCGAATACGTCCACCGTTCCATGTTCGATGCTTCTTTAAGTTGAGATTGTTGATTCAGTCTTTGAGCATCCCGCGTTCGACGACGAGGCGGCGATACGCTTCGTCGCGACTGAGGCCGAGTTCGCGCGCGGCCCGTTTCAGCGCGGCGCGCGGCTCCAGCCCCTCATGTTCGAGGTCGGCGACACGTTTGGCGACGCTCGCCTCAACCCCACCGCCGTCCACCGCCTGATCTTCAATCGGTGTCCGGTCGATGATTAAAACCATCTCGCCGCGCGCGGCCTGTGCGGTGTCGAAGCGCGCCGCCAACTCGCCCAAACGCCCGCGTACAATCTCTTCATGGAGCTTCGTCAGTTCACGCGCCACCGCCGCATCGCGCTCACCGAGCACCGCGCGCGCGTCGGCGAGTGTGTGCGCGATGCGGTGCGGCGCTTCATAGAAGATGAGCGTCGCGCCGAGCGCGCGGACTTCGGCGAAGCGTAAGCGCCGTGCACTCACGCGCGCCGGAAGAAATCCACCGAAATAAAACTCATCGGTCGGTAAGCCCGACGCAACCAGCGCCATGACGAAAGCCGCCGCACCGGGCACCGGCACGACTCGTAGCCGGCGCTCGACGGCGGCGCGCACGACACGATAACCGGGGTCGTTAATCGATGGCGTTCCCGCGTCCGAGACAACGGCGACATTCGCCCCACTCTCGATCATCTCGCATATTTCGGCGGCGCGCGTCTGCTCGTTGTGTTCGTGGTAGCTAATGGTCCGGGTCTTGATCTGGTATCGATCTAAAAGCACGCGCGTGTGCCGCGTGTCTTCGCAGGCGATCAAGTCAACTTCCGCCAATACGCGAAGCGCGCGATGGGTGATGTCTTCGAGGTTGCCGATGGGTGTCGCAACGAGGTAGAGGGTGCCCGGTGGAGGTGCCATAGCGCGGCATTGTCGCACCGGCGACGGGCGAAGACAAAAACGTTCCGCGTGGAATAGAGCCCGACGCCCCGAAAAGTGTCGAGCCGGGCGACATCACTTGATGATGTCACCCGGCTCGTATGTCGGTCTGCCGCGGGTTAGACGCTGGTCTTTGAGTATGCGTCCCGTGGAGTTAAGTTATGGTAAAGGGATGCGTCGCCACCAGTCATCGTTGCCGCGCCGCGAGTTGCCACCATATGTGTCATTGCCGCCGCGTCCACCGTAACCGGAATCGCGCATCCGCAGGCCGTAACCGTCGGCGATGACGCGCAGGTTATAACGAATATCGTTCCAGTCGGATGTAGCGCGTGAGTCGAGACGGTTGCGCTCCATTAAACGGTCGATGCGCGAGGCAACCTGCAACAACTCACGCGCTTCGTCGGCGCTGCGGTTTAAGTCGCGCCCATCGTTGAAGCGGCTCTTCAGACGCCGGGACGAGTCGCGGAACTCTCTGGCGATGTCGTTGATGCGGTCTTCGCGTCGCGTGTCGTCATAGCGGCTGCGGTCGAGCGCGCGGTCGAGATGCTTTTCAAAATCTTTGCTGCGATCTTCCACACGATGCACGGCGTTGCGCAATGAGTTGCGGTCGTAGCGGTCTTGATTGCGGTCACGGTACACATCGCGGTCGCGCCCGCGTTGCCCCCACGTCCCCGGATACCCTTGCGCGGAAGTGGACACAGGTAACAGCAGTGATAAGAAAGCGACGGCGAAGAAAGCAGCCATCGTTAAGCGTCGGTTGGTTGTCATCATGATCTCCTTGCCAAAAATAATTGTTGACACGTGAAATGACCTTCAAGAGCGGAGACGCGCGAGGAGTGACGCAACCGCGGTCGAACTTCATTCTTTCGAGCCGCTCCATCCGGGGATGACGATTGAGATGGGAGCGACTGTCGAAGGCCGTTCGCAAGCATTGTGCCGCACCGTTGAGAAAAGCAGTTTGACCGCAAAGACGGGGTTTAATAAGCCATTAAATGATGAATCGCATGTGGCGATGCCGTGTCGCAGGCACTGACGCGCGCCGTTCCATTACGTGCATGCAGCATCGCATATGGGCTGCGTGAGAATGCGTATGGGTGACGCGAGCGGCTACCGGGGATGGATGAGTTTTTCGATGTGGCGGCGCAGACTATCTTCGCTGAGCGGCGTGCGCGCGCCACTCGTTTCGAGCACCGTCCATTGCGGTGCGCCGTTCGTCCGCTGCACCAACAACAGATCGTTGCTTGCCGCGCGGTCGCCGAAATGCCTCACGCATGCGTTGGCTAGTCCGCCGCCACGCACGATGCCGTCACGCGGGGCGCGCGGCCAACCGCCTTCGATGGTCAGCGCGCGGACGCCGACGCGCAACGTCAACCGTGCGCCGACCATCGTTGAATTACCAAATTGAAAACGGTGCTCTTCCTCACGTACCAGCGTGACGCCGCCGCCGGCGCGATTGGCTTCGCCGGCCAGCGCGGTGAACGCTTCGAACAGCCACTCTATTCCGGTTGTCCGCGCTAAATCGTTCGTCGCGCGGAGCGTCAAGTATGCGGCGACATCGCTCCGCCCCGCTGCGCGCGCTTTCTCATGTGCCTGCCGGACACGCTGCTCCCATTCGGTGTCGAGTTGATTCACAATTGCTGCTCCGTCAAAAAGATAATAGATGAAACCGGATGACCATAGATGAAACCGGCTGGCTCGCGCCGCCGCGCGGCGTGATGTTATCATGCCCGCTCGTTAAGCAGACAAAGACCCACAACATCAAACTATCTCGAACGCTTCTTATGTCTAAATTATTAGGACCGCGCTCTTCGCCCGCCCGCTTGGTATCGAACGCACTAGCTTATGTACTAATCATCTTAATCATTCTTCCCGCGCCCGGTCACGCGACGAAAGCACGTCACACGAGCCAGCGAGCGCGCTCCACTCCGACCACATCGAGGTCGACGGCTGTTGCGCCGGCGAACGCACGCGCGCGTCTGATGTTGTTAATCGTCGTCGATCAGTTTCGTTACGACTATCTGGAGCGTTTCGGTGATTTATTTGTCGCCGGCGGTCTGGGTCGTTTGCAGCGCGACGGTGGTTCGTGGACGCGGGCCGATTACGACCACGTTCCGACCGAGACCGCGCCCGGTCACGCAAGTTTGTTGACCGGGACATGGCCGGCGGAGAACGGCATCATCGCCAACGAGTGGTATGACCGCGGCACGGGCCGGCGCGTGACCAGTGTTTCTGACGAAACGACGAAGCTGTTCGGTGGTGGAGCGGACGAGCGCGGAGCCAGTCCGCATCGCCTGTTGGCTTCGACGCTCGGCGACGAACTCCGGCTTGTGACCGCCGGGCGCTCGAAGGTGATCGGGATGTCGATCAAAGACCGCGGCGCGATTTTGCCCGCCGGGCGCAACGCGACCGCCGCCTACTGGTATAGTTCGCAGACCGGGAGCATGGTTTCCAGTAGTTACTATTTCAACCAACTTCCGGCGTGGGCCGCACGCTTCAACGACCGACGACCGGCAGATAAATTCTTCAACGCGCTCTGGGAGCGTCTGTTGCCGGAGACGGAGTATGTCAAGCGCGCCGGAGCGGACGCGGCGGCGTGGGAAAAGCTCGGAGAGTCGGCGAGCGCGCACATCTTCCCACACGTCATTAACGGCGGAGTGACCGCGCCGGGACGTGGGTTTTACGACGCCCTTACTTCCTCGCCGTTCTCGAACGACCTGCTGCTCGACTTCGCGAAAGAGGCGATCATCAACGAGTCGCTCGGCGCGGACGAAGACACTGACATTCTCTCAGTCAGCTTTTCGGCGAACGACATCGTCGGTCATCGCTTCGGGCCGTACAGTCACGAGGCGATGGACATGACGTTGCGCGTCGACCGGCAAATCGCCGCGTTGCTCGACTTCATTGATGAGCGCATCGGCCTACGCAATACGCTCGTCGCGTTCACCGCCGATCACGGTGTCGCGCCGGTGCCGGAGCACGCCGCGGCGCTCAATCTACCGGGCGGGCGCGTCAAGAACTCCGACGTGTTGCAGGCGATGCGCAATGCGATCAAGGCACGCTACGGGCAGAGCGGCGGCGCGTCGGACAACACCGCCGACTACATCCAGACATACCGCGAAGGCGAACGGGAGCGCCCTGCCTTCGGCAACGGCAATGTCTACTTCAACCCGGTCGCGCTCGCACGCGACGGCGTCAACCGCGAAGAGATAGAGCGCGTGTGCGGCGACGCGGCGATGTCCGTGCCCGGCATCACGCGCTACTTCACGCGCACGCAACTTCAGCGCGGCGCGGTCTCAATCGCCGACCCGCTGGCGCGGCGCGCGCTGCACGGCTTTAACTCTCGCCGCAGCGGAGATGTCATGATTTTTCAAGAGGCCTTCAAGTACCTTACAGACTCAATGATTACATCGACGCATGGCTCGCCTTATTCATATGACACTCATGTGCCGTTGATGATCATGGGCGGAGGCGTCACGCCGGGACGCCACCCACAAGCTGCCGCGCCATCGGACATCGCCCCGACACTCGCCGTGCTGCTGCGCGTCACGCCGCCGAGCAACGCCACCGGGCGGGTGCTGAGTGAAGGCCTTAAGTAGTGACAGGTGGCAGGTGATAGGTGATTGCCGATTGCCGATTGCCGATTGAAGAACAAGTTGAGTCGCTTTTAATCCGCATTCCGCCATCGCTTGGTTATGTACTGTCACCTATCACGATTTACCTTTTTACTTTTGCCTTATCACAAAACACCGAGTGGTCAACGTTAGACCTCTTACAAAAATCAATTGCCATGTTTAGAGGCGGGCTCCGCCCGCCGAAGCATGGTTAAATGTTACGGGCAACAGGCGGGCGGAGCCCGCCTCTAAACAAACGTAAATTTTGCTTTTGCAAGAGGTCTGTTATATGAGAAACACGAAACGACTCGTGGCGTGCACCCTCCTGCCGGTGCTGCTTTGTGGTGGCTTGTTGGTTGGCGTTGACGTGACGGCACAACGCCGGCCATCGGCGAAGCGAACGCCGACAGCGACGACGGCGGCAGAGGGAAATCAGTCCGGCAATAGAAACGCGGGCGATGGGCAAGCGGCGGAGGGAGCGACCGCGAATGACGCTTCGACCCAAGCGGGTGAGTCGGCGGCACGCGGCGGGCGGGACGGCGAACTGGCGGCGATTTTGGCGCTGCCGGCGGCGGAGCGCGTGACGCGCCTCGAAGCATTCATCAAAGAGAATCCGACTTCGCCTGTACTGACGCGCGCGACGCATCTGCTGACGAGCGCACGAGCGGCGCTCGGTGATGAACTTTTGCGCGCGGGAGACGCGGCGGGCGGCACCGAACAGTTTCGCCGGGCGGTGGCCGACGCTCCGTCCGAGATGCCTGAGAAGTTGTTCATCGAAGTCATCTCGCAGTTGCCGTCGAACCTTTTTCTGCGCGGCGAAGGTGCGGCGGCGCTTGATCTCGCGCGGCGCATCGAGGAGAAGTCGAAGGCAGACGCGAAACGCCTGCTGGTGGTCGCCGCTTTCTACCTGAGTGTCGAGCAGGGGGACGATGCCGTGCGCGCCGCCACGTTGGCTGTCAAACTCGCGCCGGAGTTGGCCGCCGCGCATCAAGCACTTGGCCTCGCGCATCGCATCGCGCTCGAACTCGAACCGGCGGCGGATGCATTCCGGCGCGCGCTCGAACTCGACCCGCGCCTGGCGAGCGCGCGGCGTAATCTCGCCGACCTCTATCGCGCCGCCGGCAAATCAGATCAGGCATTGCTGCTCTACCGCGAGCAAGTCGTCGCCGACCCGAAGGATACGGGAGCACGCGCCGGGATGGTGCTGGCGTTGCTCGATAGTGGTCGGAAAGAAGAAGCGGAGAAAGAAGTACGGGGGGCGCTCGCCGCCGACGCACCGAATCCGACGTTATTGGCTGGGGCAGCATACTGGTACGCGGCACACGACGACGCGAAGCGCGCCATCGAACTGGCCGAGCGTGCGATACATATCGAGCCGCGCTACACGTGGGCGCAGATCGCTTATGCCCGCGCGCTCGTCGCCGAGCAGCGCCCGCTCGAAGCCGAACGCGCTTTGCGTTTCGCGCGCCAGTATGGTCGCTTCCCGACGCTCGATTACGAACTTGCCAACGCGCTCGCTGCCGTGGGTCTGTACCAGGAGGCGGCGGAAGAATTGGCGCGCACGTTCGCCGTCAAGGATGGACAGATCGAAACACAACTCGCGGGTCGCGTTGCGGCGCGCGCTGCCGACTTCATCGAACTGCTCGCGCCGGAACGCCGCGCCAGTATCTTTCAGGCGACACCCGCCGACACCGAAGAGAATGCGCGCCTGCTGAAAGGTCTGTTGATGTTTCACCTCGCGACCGGCGCGGCGGACGCGAAGGGTGAGCGCGCCGCCGAGGACTTTCTCGTCGCCGGCGGGAGCGGCAGCCGCGGAAGCGCCGACGCGATGCGAACCTTCCGGCAGCTCTACGTCGCCGAGCGTCTGCTCCGACGCGGTGCAGCGTTGACAAAAGTTTTGGAGGCAACTGAAGCAGCGATGAGCGGGGTTGAGGCTGCGCTTGATGTTCCGGTCACATCGGTCGCGGTGTTGGCCGATTCGTTGCGCGACATCCGCGCGCGCTCAATCGCCGCGGGCACGACCCCTGAGCTTCCCGCCGTGCCGCGCAATATGCTCTCCAACATCCTGCGTGGCCGCATCGAGGACGTGGCGGGTCAGGCGCTCTTTAAGCAGGGCCAGGCGACTGAAGCGACGGTGCGTCTGAGGCGTGCGATGAGTGTGCTGCCGGAGGGAACGCAGTGGTGGCGCGACGCGATGTGGCACCTCGGTCTGGCGCTTGAAGCGAACGGCAATCAAGCCGAGGCGCTGGCGGTGTTGATGAGGGGTTACGACCGACGTGCGCCGAGTCCGGCGCGGCGCGTCGTGATCGAAACTCTCTACCGCAGAGTGAACGGTTCGCTCTCCGGCTTCGACGCCAAACTCGGAGCGGCGACACCGTTGGCGACGACAACTCCGGCGACGACGACAAGTACGACGAGCGCCCCGTCCGCGCTCTCGTCCGCTGCCACGCCGGAGCCAGGCACGAAGAGTGATCCATCGCCGCGGCGAGTCGAAACTGATCGGGTGGAAGAGAAAAGTGTGAATACCGGCGACCAGCTTGCCGGAGAGAAGTCCGTCGTGACCGAAGCCGCAAAAGGCGACGCGACAGAGACGGCGGAACGCGGGACACCCGAAACACTTCGGACATCCGCGCCCGTTAATGAAACGACATCATCCGTGACCCCACCGGTGAATGCACCGGAGGCCGCACCGGAATCAACGACGGTCGCACCAACTCCCACCGCCACCGTCCCGCCGTCGGCGGTGAGCGAGACAAAGGCCGCACCGTCCGAGAGTACGCGCCGTCGCGGTGTACGCGCTGAAAAGTGCGCGATCAGCGTTAATCAAACTGCGTTGGAGATCAATCACGGAGGCTCCACCAGTCTGACCGTCAGCTTCGACGCGCCGGTCAGTCCCGACCGTGTCAGGGCCGCGACAACCAACTGGTCGGACATCATCGTGCTCGCCGAACCGCCATCGCCGACCGACGCCAACACGCTCAAGTTCACCATCAGTTCAATCAGCCGCGCCGTCGGAACATTCATCATCACCTTCACCTCACCGTGCGGCAAGCAAGAGGTCGCGGTGACAGTGAAATAGCAGTTAGGTTGCTATTGAATGATGAATGACATTGAGAAAATCTGGAGAGACTTTGAAGCGAAGCCATTCCCTGAAGGATACGCCGGAGTTGAAATTGAGGGGATTGAGCTTGCCTCTTTGGATACCTTTGCTGCGGGATGCATTGATACTTTTGTGCGAAACGAAGGACGCCTTGATGCTGGTCGTATCTCTATCCTGAAGGAATGTGCCGCTGAACTCGCAATTGTGGCACAGAAGCTTGAGGGTGAGGCGCAGGATTATTTTGAGAAGCTTCACCTGCTAACGGTGAAGGTCTTGCGGTTGGTCGAATGAAGTTGGAAGTGTCCGTTCTGCTGTTGTTCGGAAGATGACCTTTTGCTAACCGGCGCAGCTTATGACCAGCTTCGGAGTGGAACTGAATGGATTAACAATGCTGACAGGCATGGCCTGGATTTGTGTCTTCGGCTGGCTCGGTTTCGCTGCCATAGTGTTGTATGGCCTCGCAGGACGGAAGCCGCTCTTGCCTGCGCAAAACCCACATTTAATAACAGACGCGCCACTTATCTCCGTCCTCGTTCCTGCACGCAATGAAGCGCGCCGCATTTTGGCTCAATCTATCTGCTCCGTTCTCGCGCAAGATTATCAACATCTTGAAGTCATTGCCGTTAATGACCGTTCGACCGATGCGACAGAGTCAATCCTGCGTTCAATCGCTGAAACAGATGAGCGTCTCCATGTCATTAACGGTGTCGAGCCGCCAGCCGGATGGCTTGGTAAACCTTATGCTTTGCAGCAAGCACTGGGAGCTTCGCGCGGACATTGGGTGCTGACAATTGATGCAGACATAGTGCTTGAGAAAGAAGCCGTCCGCATCGCCATCGGGCGGGCGCTGGCAGGCGGCTACGATGTTTTGACGTTAGTACCTTACTTTGAAACCAAATCCTTTTGGGAGCGGGTGTTTACATCAGCTTGGGTATTGGTTTTGTTAGGGGCGTTCCCGTTTGCGATTCTCAATAATCCAAAGATGAAACAGGCTCTTGCTTTTGGTGGGTTCTCGCTGATTCGTCGGCAATCACTAGCGCGCCTCGGAGACTTCGCGGCGGTACGGGCGGACATCGTTGAAGATGTGCGGCTCGCCGAGTTGCTAAAGAGTTCGGGCGCTCGTTACCGCATCGAGCACGCGCCGAATTTGATTCGGACGAGGATGCAAAGCAGCCTTCGTGAAGTATGGGACTTTCTGTCGCGGAGTATGTTTGCCGGGGTGCGGTACTCGCTTGTTCTCGCCGCGCTCTATATCTTTACAGGCTATACGTTTGCCATTGCGCCCGTCTTCATTGCGGCCTTCGGTGTGCTGATGCTCGCCGCAGGCGAATCCAGTGAATGGTTAAGCTTGCTCGTTGTTCCGTCTCTTGCGGTCTGGGTAATTCAAGTTTCCGCTTTAATGTTTGTTTGCAAGAACTGTGACATTCCTATTGCCTATGCGCTGACAACTCCGCTCGGTCTTTCGCTGTTCTACACGGCACTTCTGATTTCGGTAATCAATATCCTTCGGGGGAAAGGAGTGGCGTGGAAAGAACGTCGAGTTTATGAGCATACAGGTGTCGGCTTGCCGGTGCATGATGGTCGAAGTGCTAACCCTTCTATTGTTGATGAATAAATTGCTTACGTGTGAGCGGCGAGGCGCGCGGCGATGGCGTGCTTGGGCTGCGCGCCGACGAGACGCTCGGCCAGTTCGCCGTTTTTGAAGATGAGCATCGTCGGGATGCTGCGGATTTGAAAGCGCGCCGCCGTCTGCGGGTTATTGTCGACGTTGAGCTTGGCAATCAGATAGCGCCCCTGTGACTCCGCCGCCAGTTGGTCGAGCACCGGTGCGATCATCCGGCACGGGCCGCACCACTCCGCCCAGCAGTCGAGCAGCACCGGGCGTCCCGCCACGCCGAGCACGTCGAGCGTGAAACTGGCGTCCGTCACTGTCACCGGCCCGCCCTTCGGATTCCCACTCGCGCCCGTCCCCGCGCCGGCATTCATGGTCAGATTTGCGCCGCACCTTCCGCACACCGGCTGCCGCCCATCCCGAGCCGCCCGTTCATCCACGCGGTTCTTCGCACCGCACTGTCCGCACGCGATAATCGCCAACACTCTTTAAGACCTCCCGGTTGAAACGTAGAACGAAAATTAGTAAGCGGTCAGCGATCAGCTAAAAATAAAGTAAGCGCAAGGGTCTTTCGCTCTCGCTGAACAAGGCACGCAACTGAATGACCAGCGCGGCGCATGATTGTCTGACGGTTGAACGCCTACCAAAATTATAACGGCATCGAGTTCGGCGGCAAACA
Source organism: Acidobacteriota bacterium (assembly GCA_030859785.1). Taxonomy (GTDB): domain Bacteria; phylum Acidobacteriota; class Blastocatellia; order Pyrinomonadales; family Pyrinomonadaceae; genus JACDEG01. Next base: position 9,542 of record JALZJL010000365.1, on the reverse strand, counting down.
GACCGCGGGACGAATGACGGGCGCGTCCAGATGCTTGACGGCAGTCGCCGCACCGACGCTTTTCGGTGTAAGATGCGCAAGTTAAGTTGATAACTTTCCCCAAACAGAACTGGATCATTCAAAGGAACTTTCAATCACGATGCGTCTGTCTCGCGCGCACGCCTCCCTCACCGCCCTTTTTCTCTTTTGTACGTTGACGCTGACGGCCCCGTTCGCCGCCGCGCAGACGACCGAGCGGCGGGGCCGAAAGCGCGTCCCCCAACCGCCCGCACCGCCGGCCATCGAATTCACCATCGCGATGCCGCAACCGCACACCCACCTGCTCGAAGTCGAGATGCGGTTGCGCTACGGCGCGCAGGCCCCGCCGCAAATCGACCTCGTGATGCCGGTCTGGACGCCGGGTTCTTATCTGGTGCGCGAGTACGCACGCCACGTCCAGGACTTCGCTCCGAAGGAGGCCGCCGGCAGCAATCTGCTGTGGCGGAAACTTAATAAGAACGTGTGGCAGATAGACATCGGCGCGGCGCGCGATCTGGTCGTGGCGTACCGCGTCTATGCCAACGAACTGACGGTGCGCACCAATGAATTGAACGACCGGCATGCCTTCTGGAATAACGCGGCGCTGCTGATGCACCCGGCGGGACATCTGCCCGCACCATCGACCGTCCGAGTCGTGCCGTCCAAACCGAACTGGCGTGTGGCGACTGGGTTGCCGGCGGTCGATGGCGCGGCGAACACTTTTCGCGCAGAGAATTTCGACATCCTTTACGACTCGCCGTTTCTCGTCGGCGACTTTAAGACAATCGCGTTCACGGCGCGCGGCCTTCCGCACCGCATTGTTATCGATGGCGACGGTAACTACGACGTCGAGGCATTGCGCCGCGACGTGCAGAAAATTGTCGAGACCTCCGCCGCGCTGATGGGCGACGTGCCGTACCAGGACTACACGTTCATCCTGCTGCTCCATCCGACAGTCAGCGGCGGGCTGGAACACCTCAACTCAACGGCATTAATCTGGCGGCGCTTCGGCTTCCGCCCGGAAGCGAGCTACCGCTCGTTCCTGTCGCTCGTCGCGCACGAGTTCTTTCACCTGTGGAATGTCAAACGGATACGCCCGGACGCGCTCGGCCCGTTCGACTACACGCGCGAAAACTACACGCGGCTACTGTGGGTGGCCGAGGGCGTGACCAGTTACTACGACAACCTGCTGGTGCTCCGCGCCGGGCTGATGTCGGACCGAGATTACCTCGACGCCGTCGCGCTCTCGTTCCAGAGTTTGCAGGAAACGCCGGGCCGCCTCGAAGTGAGTCTTGAGGAGACGAGCTTCGATGCGTGGATTAAGTATTATCGGCCCGACGAGAACACGATCAACTCGACCATCTCGTACTACGACAAGGGAGCGATTGTCGCGCTCTTGCTCGACCTGCATATCCGCGAGCGCTCACGCGGCATCCGCTCGCTTGATGACGTGATGCGACTGCTCTACAACGAGTACGCGAAGCGTGGCCGCAACTACACGCCGGAGGATTTTCAGCGCGCCGCCGAGCAGGTCGCCAGCGCGAGCCTCGAAGATTTTTTCCGCCTCTACGTGCGGGGGCGGGCGGAGTTGAATTACAACGCGGCGCTGGCGACCGCCGGACTACGGCTTGAGACCGGGAGCGGCACGGATGTGGAACAACAACCACGGCCCGCCGCCGAAAAAGCATATCTCGGCGCAACTCTGACGCAGGACGGCGACCGTCTCATCGTCCGCAACGTCCCCGCCGGGACGCCCGCCTACGACCAGGGCTTGAATGCGAATGATCAGCTCGTCGCCGTCGACGGCGGGCGCGCCACGCTCAGTTTTCTCAACGCGCGCCTCGAAGAAAAGCGCCCCGGCGATGTCCTCCGGCTGAGCGTCTTTCGCTTTGACGAACTGCGCACGTTTGAGATCAAACTCGGCGCGCGGCGCGAGGGCGCGTACCGCATCGTGCCGCTGAAGGAAGCGACGGCGGCGCAGCAGAAGGTTTACCAGGACTGGCTCGGCGCGACATTTCCGCAACTGACGGGCGCGGCGAAATGAACTAACTTTTCAGCTAATGACCGGTCTCGAACTATGACGACTGACGACGGCGACACTTATCGCAGCATCCGTTTCACCATCGAAGATCGCGTCGGACGGATCGCGTTCGCCCGCCCGCCGCTGAATATCTTTAACATCGCGATGATGCGCGAGGTCGACGCGGCACTGACCGAATGCATGGGGCGGCGCGAGGTGGTGGCCGTCGTCTTCGAAGCCGTGCCGGGGTCGCGCGCCTTCAGCGCCGGCGTCGCCATCGAAGAGCATGTCGAAGAGACTATCTACCAAATGCTCGAAGCGTTCCACGCCATCTTCCGCACGCTGGGGCAGATGGCGAAGCCGGCGCTGGCGTCGGTCGACGGCGCGGCGCTCGGCGGCGGGTGCGAACTAATCGCCGCTTGCGATATCGTCATCTCCAGTCCGCGCGGACGCTTCGGCCAACCGGAGATCAAGCTTGGTGTCTTCCCGCCGGTCGCTGCCGTTCTGCTACCGCGTTTGATCGGCGAGCGCCGCGCACGTGAGATGGTCTTGACCGGGGAGTTGATTGACGCGCAGGAGGCAGCGCGTCTCGGGTTGATCAGTCACCTGGTGCCGTCTGAACAACTTGAATCAAAGCTGCAAGATGTGCTCGCGCGGCTGCGTGAACTCTCCGCGTCGTCGCTCGAAGCGACCCGCCGCGCAATGGACGAGGCACAGGGTCGCTCGTTTGAGGAAGCGCTGTCGCGGATCGAAAATCTTTACCTTAATGAGTTGATGAAAACCGAAGACGCGCACGAAGGCATCAAAGCCTTCATGGAGAAACGCAAACCGGTGTGGCAGAGCAGATAAAGTAAGAAGGCAAAAGTTAAAAAGGTAAAAGGCAAAAGTGAAAGCCAGTCGGAGTAGATGATAGATGCTGGATGTTAGCCAAGACCAAGCAGATGGTGTTGCCAACATCTGACATCCGACATCTGGTTCATTCAACATTCTTATCGAAAAACTTTTGCTTGGGTACGTAAATCGCTGGTTTGATGTGAGAAATAAATTTAAGCAGGGTTGTGTTATTCGTCATGAGTTACTTGAAAAAACAATCGGAGTATTTTAGACGTGGATGTGGTGCGGCGGGTCGGCGCGCATGGATCGCGTGTCTGGCGTCGCTGCTGTGCGTGATAGGCGGCGCGGGCTGTCAACCATTTGGCGAGGGTTTGAACGTGCGTCCGCGTGCGTTGCGCGACGTGCCCGCCGACCGCCTGGCGTTCCGCTTCGAGCCGGATGTTGATGCGGGCGGACTCCCGGCGTCGTTCACAGACGAAGAAGTTGAGGAGTTGTTGGCGCCGATCAAAGCGGATTTCGAAACGCGCCGCGCGGAAGAGCGTCTGCTGCGCACCATCGTTTCGCCGGACGGCCAGCGTGCGCTGGTGCTTTACCAAATGGCGGAGACGCCCGAAGGCGACTTCCGCCTCGACCTCTATTCGTCCGACGGGACGTTCATTCGCAATGTGTTGCCGCCGGAGATTTCGGGGACATTCGCGCAGTCCGCAGCGTGGTCGCCGGACGGTCAGCAGATCGCTTTTATCGGCATCAGAAACGCGGCGGCGCAACCAACTCCGATGCCGCCCGACCCGCTCGTGTCACCTCCCGATGCTTCGCTTCCAGCAACAACTACTGCGCCCACAGACGCCGCCGCGCCGTCACCATCTGCGAGCGTCGCGCCGCTGATCGCGCCGGTACCGACCTTCAACACCGAACAGATTTACGTCGGTGACCGCGACGGCTTTGGCCTGCGCCCGCTGACGACGCGCGACGGCCTGATCTATTTCCAGTTCGTCTGGGCACCCGACGCGCACGCCGTCGCTGCGCTCGCCTGCAAAGAGGACGAGTGGAACGCGCGCCGCACCGAGAACAAAGCTCCCGCCGGACGACCGCGCCTGATTACACCGGATGGGCGCGAGCGTCTGCTGAGCGACAATCTGGCGGACACAGTGCCCGTGTGGTCGCCTGACTCGTCAAAGGTCGCGGCTGCCTTCGACACCGACGTGGTGATCTACGACGTGCTGACCGCCGCGCCCACCGCCGCCGGCATCGCCTTACGCGAGCCGTTGCTGACGGCCTCCACCGTGTACGACGCGCGACTGGTGCAGAAGGTCGATACCGAGATAACGGCGAACGGCAACAATAGCGCCGAGACGAAAAAGATCGCGGACGCGCCGACACCGGAACCGACGCCGGTCGAAGCGATGGTGGCACTTTCCTTCAATCCGGTCGTGCGCCTCGAATGGACGCAGCCGGAAACGCTCTTCGTGCAGACCGCTTTCCTGCGCATCTACAAAACCGAGCCGGTCAGGAACTATCCACGCTGGCACGTGCTGCACCTGAGTCCGCAGGCCGCTGTGCTCAGTTGAATTTACGGCAGCACAGGCCACGTAACCGCCAACAAGGGAGTGCGAATGATCTATGAGAGCATCGACGAAATCTTCGCCGGCATCGACGAGTCGAGAAGCCACTTGCTGGCGTGCGCCGAGAACTTACGCGCTGATGAAGCGCAGGCGCGGGCCGGCGACGACGGCTGGACGGTTTCCGAAATTTTAGAGCACGTCTCAATCATCGAAGACCAGTTGACGAAGCTGATCGGAATAATGCTGTCGAAAGCAGAGACCGCCGGCGAACCGGCCCCCGCCGGACTGCGCATCAAGCCGGTCTCCATCGAGCATTTTGTCGAGCGCAGCCGCCACGAAAAATATCAAGCGCCGGAAAACACGCGCCCGCGCGGCGGCGTCAGCGTCGCCGACTCAATCACCAGACTGCGGCGCACGCGCGAAGCGCTCCATGCATTGCGCCCGCGTCTGGAAGCCACTGACCTGAGCGGCGTGCGTTATCCGCATCCGGTCTTCGGGCCGCTCAACCTCTATCAGTGGTTGATATTCATCGGCGCTCACGAGCAGCGGCATTTGCGGCAGACGAAGACTGTGCTGATGCAGTCTTCGTCTGCACACCAAGGCGGCGAATGAGCATCGGGGCAAAGTCTCTGCTTGCGCCCGTTAGAATTTTCCCGCTGGTCAGTGCTCCGGGTTGCTGGTTTTGTTTTCTTCACATCCATTGCTACCGCCTCGACGCTTCATTGTTGTGACCTCTCGGTTGTGACCTCGCATTTTCAAATCCCAGTTAAAGGTACGCAAGCGAACAGACCTGTTGCCACTCGTCTGCTACTTTTCACGACATCACAAATAGTTGGCTGGAACAGCATCGGGCACATCCAGGCTTGGGAAATCGCAAGCGGGATTGGACAACTTTGATTGAGTCGACGTTTCTTTTACAGAGTTAGTAAGTGATAAGGATCGCTTGTTGACATAGCCCGGCATTGTTTTGCGTGATGCGTCGATGCGGGGCAGGGCGAACAAGGGGTGAAGGGTGAGTTTCCTTAAGGAAACTCACCCTTCGGGTTTTTTAATTCTTCCCATCCTCACATACATGCAAGACATCCAAAGACCAGTTGAAGGTGTAGTGGGTCAGAGGAATAAATGCCGAGTGTGCCCCTGTCGGCATTGCGAAAGGATACCGGCGAATAACCGGGTGTCATCACTGAAACCCGGCTGTTTCCGGTGGCGAGTCTCGCCGGCATACAACCGCAGAGAGGCGTGCTTTGTTGAAGTGGATGCGAACAGCATCGCTTGAGCCCTTCGAGAAGGTACATTATGATTGAGAAAACATACCTGAAAGAACTTCCGCTCGGTTTGGTTGAGATGGATGAGTCCGGCACCGTCCTCTACTTCAACCCGGATGACAAAGAACGAGCGAACGGTTTGACGGCTGGCATTATTGGGAGCAACTTTTTCACCGACATCGAACCCGTCGTCGAGGCCCGGGCGTTTCAAGCCCACATTAAAAACTTCCGGTGCAGCCGAGCGCCTTCGCAAAGCTTTAACTTCACCTTCAATGTTGACCAACAGCACCTTCCAGTCAGAGTCCTGCTCGCGCGCATTCACGAACGCTTCTCCGATGTCGAGAATGAAACAGTGCTCGTCCATATTAGAAAAGCTCAGCCGCAGAGAAGCGCCTGAACTAGATGTCAGATGTTAGATATCAGATGCTGGACAACACACGTGCGTGTCTTGACTAACATCCAGCATCTGATATCTAACATCTGTTCCTCGTCGCGTCTCCGGCCATTCGGCGAATTGAAGTTTCCCGTCATGCATGCAAGCACGGCTTGATCTCATCCACAAACAATCGTTACCTTGCGACCGTTTGGCCGCGCCTCTATAATCTCCCGGCAATTTTCAAGCACGCGCCCCTGTAGCTCAATTGGTTAGAGCACCGGACTCATAATCCGTTGGTTGTAGGTTCAAGTCCTACCGGGGGCACATCAAAATCATCAGGGCGACCTGCAACTGTCGCCCTCTTTTCTTTCATGTACGGACTGAACAGGGGATTGAGTTGGCAAAAAAAGAGGTCATTAACATCGGCGTGATCGGCGCCGGCTTCGCGCGCACGACGCAAATTCCGGGCTTCCGCGCGTGCGATGGGGCGCGTGTCGTTGTGGTCGCCAGCCGCACGCGCGCGAGTGCCGAACGGGTCGCGCGCGAGTTCGATATCCCAACCGTGGCAGACGACTGGCGCGAAGTGGTCGCACGCGACGACGTTGATTTAGTGAGCATCGTCACACCGCCCGCCACGCACGCTGAGATGACGCTCGCCGCGCTCGACGCGGGCAAGGCGGTGCTGTGCGAAAAGCCGATGGCGATGGACGCGGGCGAGACGGATGCGATGCGCCGCCGCGCGCGCGAGTTAAATGCGTTCGCGTATCTCGATCACGAGTTGCGCTTCCTCGAAGGCCGGCGGCGGATGCGCGCGATGATTCAGGGCGGTGACATTGGCAAGGTGCGCCACGTCAATTTTATGTTTCGTGCCGACTCGCGAGCGGTCGCGGAGCGCGCTTGGGATTGGTGGTCGGATGCTCAAATGGGCGGCGGCGCGCTCGGCGCAATCGGTTCGCACGCGGTCGACACTTTTCGCTGGCTGCTCGGCACCGAAGTATCACACGTCTCGGCGAGTCTCGCGACGCATCTTCGTGAGCGCCCCGACAGTCAAGGCGGCGAGATGCGTCCGGTGACAACCGACGACGAAGCGAATCTGCTCGTCAACTTCGCCGACGGTGAGTTGACGGAAGGCGCAACTGGAACGTTCTCACTCTCGGTCGTCGAGGCCGGACAACCTCTGCACCGCGTCGAGGTGTTCGGCTCGGACGGTGCGTTGCGCATCGAAGACGGCGGCGAGTTGTGGCAGGCAGACGTCGGCGCGCACGAGTGGCGGCCAATCGAAAGCGAGCGCAGTGGTGACCTCGCGCCGGGGATGCGCGATTCGGGTTGGACGCGCGGCTTCACATGCTTTGCGCGCGAGATTGTTGCGGCGCTACGCGAAGGGTGCACCCACGTCGAAGAAGCGGCAACGTTCGATGACGGCCATCAGGTGCAACTCGTGCTCGACGCCGCGCGCCGCTCGCATCGGGAAGGCTGCCGCGTCGCCCTCTGACATTAGCTGACATCGGCGACGACGCGAGAGGGTGCGGAGCAATCAAAGACGGCATCATCATCAATCAGATGCACAGCAATGTATCTGCTCGACGTCCTCTGTGTCCTCGGCGGTGAATGTATTCTGTCTTCAACTCTTGGCGCGAAAGATTGTCAGGCCGAGCACGAACTGTGACGAAGCAATCAACTCTGAGACGCGTGCGCGTCGGCGTGGATACCGGCGGGACATTCACCGACTTTGTTTATGATGTTGCTGGCCGCGCGCAAATCTTCAAGCTCGCTTCGACGCCCGCCGATTCTTCGCGGGCAATCACCGAAGGGTTAAAGCGCATCGCCGAGGAGACCGGAGTCAGGCTCCGCGACATCGAGGTGATTCACGGGACGACCGTCGGGACGAATGCGCTGCTCGAACGGCGCGGCGCGCGGACGGCGCTCGTGACCACTGCCGGGTTCGAGGATGTACTTGCCATCGGTCGGCAGACGCGCCCACGCCTCTACGACCTCAACGTCATGCGACCTGAAGCGCTCGTGCCCCGTGAATTGCGCTTCGGTGCGCGCGAGCGTGTCGCGGCATCTGGCGAGGTGTTAGAGGCTTTGGACGAAGGCGCGCTCGTGACGCTGGTCGAGAAGTTAAAACGCGCGCGCGTTCAATCAATCGCCGTTTCGCTTCTCTTTTCGTTCGTTCGTCCCGAACATGAACAACGCATCGCCGCCGCGCTCGAAACACTCGGCGTGCCGCTCTCTGTCTCGCATGTCATCCTGCCTGAGTACCGCGAATACGAGCGGACTTCGACCGTCGTCATCAACGCCTATCTTCAGCCTTTGATGGGCGCATACCTGAAGCGGCTGAACGACCAAGTGCCGCGCTTGAGAGTGATGCAGTCTTCGGGCGGAGGCATCTCGGCTGAGGTGGCGGCGCGCGAGCCGGTGCGCACGATCCTCTCAGGCCCGGCGAGTGGCGTCATCGGCGCGCTCGGCGTTGCGCGGGCGGCGGGGGTGGCGGACATCATCACGTTCGACATGGGCGGCACGTCGACCGATGTTGCGTTGTGCGCCGCCGGTGAAGTGCGCCTGACGAATGAATCGATTATCGCCGGAATGCCCGTCGCCGTGCCGGTGTTAGACATTCACACGGTCGGCGCGGGCGGCGGCTCCATTGCACGCGTCGACCTTGGCGGAAGTTTGCGCGTCGGGCCGGAATCCGCCGGCGCCGACCCCGGCCCGGCCTGCTACGGGCGCGGGACTTTGCCGACGGTGACGGACGCCAACCTGTTGCTCGGTCGCTTCGGCGGCGCGGACTTGCTCGGCGGCGATTTCCGACTTGATGTGAAAAGGGCGGAGCAGGCTTTGACGAAATTGGCGCGCGAGATGAGCGCGGCGAGTGGACGCACAGTGAGCGCGAACGAAGCGGCGCTCGGCGTCGTGCGGGTGGTCAACGCCGGGATGGAGCGGGCGTTGCGCGCCGTGTCGGTCGAGCGTGGGTATGATCCGCGCGGGTTTTCTCTGTTACCATTTGGCGGCGCGGGTGGACTGCACGCGGTTGAACTCGCGCGTCACTTGCGCATCCCGCGCCTCATCGTCCCCCGCGACCCCGGTGCCCTGTCGGCGCGCGGCGCGCTCGACTCAGATGTCATTAAAGATTTGAGCCGCACCGTGATGCTGAAGGCGACGGATGACTATGACGCGCCACTCGAACGGGCGTTCCGCGAGATGGAGCGCGAGGCACGCGCCGCTTTGAAACGCGAAGGTTTGACCGAACAGAGTCAGCGTCATGACCGGGCGGTCGCGGCGCGCTACCTCGGCCAGTCGTTCGAGTTGACGGTGAAGTGGGTGCGCGGCGGGCGTGAACTGGCGGCGGCGTTTCATCAAGCGCACAAAAGTCGTTACGGGTACGCGCGAGAAGGCAACATCGTCGAGATCGTCAGCGCGCGCGTCCGCGCCATCGGCATCATTGAAAAGTCGTCGAGCGAGAGAGT
>JALZJL010000357.1 GCA_030859785.1 Acidobacteriota bacterium | reverse complement strand
CGAAGTTGTTATCAAATCGCTTGGCAACCACCTGCGCCGCGTGCGCGGCTTGATGGGCGCGACGCTGATGGGCGATGGTCGCGTGATCCCGATCCTCAACCCGACTGATCTTGTGGGCCGCGAAATGGCAACTGTCGCTGCGTCTACTGCTCACACCATGCCGCGCGTTGCCGATGCTCGCCGAACAACCACCGTGATGATTGTTGACGATAGTCCGAGCGTCCGCCGCGTCACGTCAAACATGATTAAGAACAACGGCTGGCAATTCCTCACTGCGAAGGACGGACTCGACGCGCTGGAGACGCTGCAAATCGCTGCCGAGTTGCCGCATGTCATCCTGCTTGACGTAGAGATGCCGCGCATGGACGGCTACGAACTGCTCGCCGCGCTCAAGCGCCAGGAGGCTTACCGCGCAATCCCTGTCGTGATGATTACCTCGCGCACCGGCGAGAAGCATCGCCGCAAGGCGCTCGACCTCGGAGCCACCGATTACCTCTCGAAGCCATACGACGACGAGATGCTGCTGAATCTCATCAGCAGCCTCGCAAAATAGGGATGAGGGGTGAGGGATGAATCAAACAATCCCTACCCTTCATCCTTCATCCCTTATCTATGTCGGAGCAAATTCACGTGGTCATCGTTGACGATTCGCCGTTTGTTTGCAGCTTGCTGAAAAGTCACCTGCAAGCCGCGGCTGATTTGCGCGTGGTGGGTACGGCGCATGACGGACACGCAGCGATTGAGATGGTGAAGAGATTGCGACCCCGTGTCGTCACGCTTGATCTGGAGATGCCGGGCATAAGCGGCTTAGAGACGCTGGAAAAGATTATGCACGAGTGCCCGACGCCGGTGGTCGTGGTGAGCGGTGTCAGTCGCCGCGCCGCGCCCGCCACGTTGCGGGCGATTGAACTCGGAGCCGTTGATTTCATTCTCAAGTACACGCCCGGCACCGACACCAACCCGAGAATCCTGCGCGACGAGATTACGGCGAAAGTGCGCGCCGCTTCGCGCATCAAGATGATTCGCTCTTTGCGCGCTCCGCCGATCCGCCACCCCAATTCCCCCAGCACCTATCCGGCACCTGTCGTGAGTGTCACCCAGAGAAGAGTCGTACATGGCGGAGGTGCACGGCAGCCGTCGCCGCCCGGCGATGTGATTGTCATCGGAGCTTCGACCGGCGGCCCCGTCGCGTTGCGCGAACTTCTCGCCACACTGCCCGCCGACTTCCCGGCGGCAGTGCTCATCATCCAGCATATGCCCGCAGCGTTCACGGGTGTGCTCGCCGCGCAGCTTAACCGTCAAACCGCGTTGCGAGTGAAAGAGGCGGAAGCGGGTGAACGATTGCAACCCGGCGTCGTGCTGGTCGCGCCCGGCGGCTACAACTTGAGAATGCGCCGCGACGAGCGCATCGAACTCTCGGAAAGCTTAAACCGTAGCGAACACTCCCCATCGATTGATGTGACGATGGATTCAATCGCCGAAGTTTACGGCAACTGTGTGGTGGGCGTGGTGCTGACCGGAATGGGCTGCGACGGCGCGGCGGGCTTAACGTCGATTAAGCGGCGCGGCGGGCGCACCTACGCGCAAGACTTGGCGAGTTGCGTGGTGGATGGAATGCCGCAACGCGCCATCGAGCGCGGCGTAGTTGATTATGTCGCTCCGCCGGCGACACTCGGCAAACTGCTACAAGAAATCGGAACGGCAAACTTTCTTATCTGAAGATGATGTGATGAGGTGACGACGATGTTGAACGAAACAAGCGGAATGAAGACGGTGGAACTGATTCGTTGCGAGACGGGAGGCGCGCTCTACTGTCTCGACGCGCGAGTTGTGCAGGGCATCCAACGCACGGATCATCTGCGCCCGAACGAAGCGAACGCGGATGCGACCGAACCCTTCGGCTGGGTGCGTGATGAGCAGAGCGACAAGCAAGGCGAGCAGCAGGAAGATATGCCGGTCTTTAGCCTGGCGCGTCGGTTAGGACTCGCGGAACAGGCGACCTCTCTGTCGCAGCGCGTCATCACGCTCAACTCCGAGGGCGGGCGGTGGGGACTGCTCGTCGAGCGCGTCTTGCAGGTCGTGCGCGTACCGGTCAACAAAGTCGAACCGCTTCCCGCCGTGACGGGCAACGGTGCGCGCAGTTTCTTCACCAGCGTCGTGCAGCTTGATGAATCAATGATGCTCCTGCTCGCGCCGCAAGGCTTACATCCCACCGCGAACTTAATCGAACCGGTCGCGTTCATTGACGACGTCGACGACACTCACGTCGTCCGTGATGCGGAAACACGCGCGGCTCATCCGCTGCGTCAAACAGATGAGGCCACGGCATCACGAACGCAAAGCGCGAATCGCATACTAATCTTCACGCTGGCCGATGAAGTACCAGGCGAGCGCCGGGTGGCATTCGGGCTGAGTGTGTCGCAGGTGCTTGAAATCCTCACCCCGCCTCCGCTGACACCGGTGCCCGAAGCGCCCGCCTACGTTCGCGGTCTGGTGCATTGGCGCGACACAACGGTTCCCGTCCTCGACCTCGCCGCACGTTTCGAGATGCCGACCTCAGACTTAAGCGACGAGAGCCGTCTGGTGATCTGTCGCAGCGGAGAGACGACGGCGCTCGTCGGCTTTCTGATTAATCCGGCAGTGCGCTCGCTTCAACTGCCGGTTGCACACCAGCCTTGTCTACGCGCTCTTCCGCTGAACTGCTCTTTAGCGAAATGCATCATCGAACTTGAAAACGAGACGCTGGTGATTCCTGACCTCCACCGTATGCTTGAGTCCTGAGACGCGGTCTTAAAAGTCTATTCCCCGAAGGAGTGTCATTCAATAGCAAGAGCGCATCGCGCTGGGTACAGGGCAAGAAAAGACCCCAAGCCCTGCCAGAGCAATGGCATTAAGTTGGTGCTGGGAGCGCGAGGCTGTTGCCTGCCAAAGTGTGCCCTCGGCACGCTTGACCGACTTGGTGATTCGTCACCGCGCCGGCATGCGCCACCTTCGTTTTCGCGCTTCGAGCGCTCATGGCAGCGGGACGCCTGCACTCCCAGCACAGCGAGCCTCCTTAACGCCCTGACAAGGCGCGAAACCGAAGCGTCGTCCGGCGCGCATTCAGGGCGCGCACGGTAGGCTGGCGGATTGCCATAGGCGGCGTGACTCACGTCGTTCGTCAGTTGCCACTGATTACCTTCCGCCGGCTCCTTCAGAGTCGGGCAACACTCACTTGCGTAACATGAGCCAACATGATTCGCGGCATCAGCACCACGAATGAAAAACCGAAGCACGCAACTCTTGGTCTTAACTGACCACTGTCCACCGACCACTCTTTGATCAGAGTCATGCAATCCGATTAAACGAATTTGGACGATGAAGCTAACGTTGCCCGCGTTGTTCGGCGAGATGAAGCTGAGGCTTCCTAAAAATCTCCAGCGGACGTGTGTCATTGCGCGGTCGTAGCCGGCGGGCGCGCCTCCGCCACTGCTCAGAGGTGTGTACGTCCAGGTCGTGCCGTTATCGTTTGAATACTCAACGACGGGGTTGAGGCCGGTCGTGCCGAGATTATTGATGATCGAGCCGATCTTGAAGTCCGTGTTCGCCGGAACGGGGTCGGTGATGACGATGCTGGTGGCGGCTGACCCGCCGGCGTTGCTGAAATTAATCGTGTAGGTGAGGTCGGTGCCCGGAGTTTGCGTTCCCGACGGATTGACGCTTTTGACGAGCGCGACGTTGGGCGAGGCCACGGCCGGTGGGACGGTGACATTTCCGCTGAACTCTGAAGTGTTGGAACTGAGCGTCGCCGTGGCGGTCAGCGTTGTGCCGGCGCTGACGCCCGACGGTATCGGTATCACAAATCTGAAGCTGTTGGTCGTGTCTGTCCCCTGGTTCAAGCCGTTAACGGGATTCGTATACGTGCCGGTAGCCGGATCAGTGTCCGCCGCCGAGCCTTCCGTCAACGTCAGGAGGTACGTCCGGCCCTCGCCAAAACCACGCGGATCGGGTGCGGCGATGAAGAGTTCGATCACGGAGCCGGGACGGGCGAAACCAACGAAAACTAAATTGCTGCCTGTGATGTTGGCGCTGGTGAGAACGGGAAAGTTCAACAGGCCATTGCCGCCCGTGTCTCCGTCGCCCGAATCGTTCGGCGTGACATACTGAGCGGTGCCGGTGGTTAAGTTGTCGGTGGCGGACAGCAGATCAATACCGATTTGCGTGCTCGGGGCGGCTCCACCATTATTGTTAATCGTGCCGTTGGCAAAGATCGAGTTGCGGCTGATGATGTTCTGGCTTGAAGCGGAAGTTACCATTATTCCTGCGCCGTAATTGGCGTTGATGATATTGCGCTCCACACGATTGCTGGAGCCGTATAATCGCACGCCTGCGGTTTCCACATTGGCACCCGTGCCGACGCCGTTGCCGCTGATGGTGTTGTTCTCGACGACGTTCGAGCCGATGCTTTGGTACGAATCGACGCCGATGCCCTCGTTGCGGGTAAAGAAGTTGCCGCGCACGGTGATGCTGCCCGAACTGTTTTCGATGTCGATGCCGTCAAGGTTAGAGTTGCCGATGCCGTTGCCGCGAATCTCATTGCCTTCGACGAGCCAGTTGATCGAGGTCGCTTCGACCCCGAAGCCCTTGCCCGGGCTGAAGCCGATAAGATTGTTGCGCACTGTGCCGGAGTCGCCGCCGACCGAGCGGATGTTGTCGCCGCCCGAACGCGCCGCGCCGGGATCGGTGAAGTTCGTCGCAGTCGCGCCGATGATGTTCTCTTCGATCAGCGTGCCGGTGAAATTGTTGCCGATGCGAATGTTGGCATCGGCGTCGGAGTTCGCCGCATTGCCGAAGCCGTAAATAGAGATAGCGCGAATCGTCGTGCTGTTGATCTGTACATCAAGACCGACGGCCAGACCTGCGCCATCCACGATCTGCACTTCGGGACGATTGACAGTCGAAAGAAGCAATGCGTCAACGCCGACCGTGCCGCCCGTGCCGAGCGACCCGGCGTTAGTGTTGCCGACGTTCGCGGTCTGTGTCGCACCGTTAATGCTGGTGTTCGAGGCGGTCACCGCAGGCAGCAACGCGGTCGGCGTGATGACGGCGACGCCGCCCGTGAGTTGATTCGTCAGTCCGGCGCGCAGGCCCGCATGCGCGGAGCCGTCGGTGATCATGAAGATGGTGTTTTCGATTCCCGCACTTTGTCCAACTTGACTGAGAGTTCCGTTGCCGAGCGTGTTGCTGTTCGTGATGAATTGGCGCAGTGAGCCTTGCCCGGTGTTGTTGATGTTGACGATGGTGTCAAAGTTGAAGCCGAAATCGGCCCCGCTAATGTTGGTGCTGACGATGGTAATCAGGGTAATGGATTGCGCTGCGATGGTGCCAGCCGTCAGTGAGGCAAGCGTCGCGCCCGTGGTATTGGATGCGGCATCAACTCTGTTCGGGACTTCGCCACCGACCCGATTTGTGTCTGCCACCGCGCTACCCGAACTGGCGTCGGTGCGAAACGTCTGCACCGGGATGAGCGTGTTGACATAGCCGGTGCGCGAGGAGGTGACGGTCGTGTTGACGACGCGCACAGTGTAGTTACCGGCTGCGAGTCCACTGAATGTATACACGCCGCTCGCATTGGTCGTCGTAAATGAAACGAAAGCCCCGCTCGCGTTATAGAGTTCGACGCGCGCGTTGGCACGAACAGAACCGGCGGATGATGCGAGGCTTCTTCCCGCTCCGCCGCCGTAGTTGACATCCTCGAAGACAGTACCGGAGATGCTACCCGTGACTGTGATGTTCACCGCGCTCGAAGTCCTCGTGGCACCTAAATTATCAGTCGCCACGGCAGTCAGCGTGTAGCTGCCGACTGCTACATTGTTCCACGTGATGCTATAAGGACTGGTCGTGTCGGTGCCGATTAAGGTCGCTCCGGCGTAGAAGTCCACCTTGCTGACAGTGCCGTCGCTGTCACTGGCCGTAGCATTGATTGTAATGTTAGTTGACGCGGCAAACGTCGCCCCGTTAGCCGGACTGGTGATGCTCACTGCCGGGAGAACGTTTATCGGTGCGGGTTTGAGTGCCACCGCGGCGAGTGCCCATCTGCGCTGATCGGCGAGAGTCCAGGACATCGTGACTGTGGTGCTTCCACCACGCGGTTCCGTGCTGCCTGTCCCGACAACATTATCGACCGTTGTTTGCTTGTTCCAACGCTGAGTTTGTCCCGCTCCGACCGTTGCCGTAGTCGTATCCCTGACGGCTAATGCATCAATCACAACTTCGTTAACGAGGACGCCTGTGACACTCACGCTTGGTGCTGTGCTGTCCCCGGTCGCTGAAAAAAAGGTTCCAAGCGGAGTCGTCTGATGGACGTTTGTGAATGAGGAAGCCCCGGCAACGAAGGCAACCGCCGCCGACATCGTGACGACGACATTGTTAGTTCCTGTGGCGGGCGCTACCAATCGCCATACGTCAGCCCGAGTTTCAGCCGCGAAAGTCGCTGTGCCGACACGGGTAAGGTTCACGCCGTTGTAGGTCACGCTGGTGACGGTCTGACCAGAGTTTTGGAAGAGTGACACCCCGACAATCAAGATGCGATTAGCGCCTGCTGCGGTGACGGTGTGTGAGAAGGTACTCGTGGTCGCCATCCCGGCACCTGTGTCCGCGCTCGAAGCGGCGTCGAAGGTCACGGCTTGTCCCAGAACCTGTGACGGCCATCCGACCAACAGCAGCAAACCAAAGAGGACAAGAAATGGAGCAGTAACTCTAAATCGAGACTTAAAAGATGGGGACACGGGCGAGCGACGTAGCACAGACTTTAGTCTGTGTTGGCGGCGATCACACAGACTAAAGTCTGTGCTACTCGCTCCACCGGCAGCCGGATGAATGTCGGAGGCGCGCGGCTGTGGTGGTACAAGCTCTGAGTTTGAAAGTACGGTGTGCCTCAACGCTTCTCTCCGCTTTGCGGCTGAACTGTCTCGTTCGGCGCAAGCCCCTTCTGCGAAGTGCCGAACAGATCAAAGAGGTTCGAGAGTTTCGAGGAGATAGTGAAGTAGAATCCGCGACGTGCGCCAAAGCCTGTCCCGGCGTGCGGTTCCGTGGCGGACGTGAAGTTATAGCCGCCGCCGAGTCGTAAATCCGGCAGCGCCCAGAAGCCGAGTTCCGTGCCGAAAGAATTCCGTCGGGTGCCACTCGCGGGCTGCGCCAGCACACGCATCTCGCCCGCGAAATCCAGATATCTGCTGACGCGATACTGCGCGCGTCCCTGACCGAGAATGGTGACGGCTGAAGCGAAGGGAAGCTGCGCGTCGCCATTGGCGCTGAGCTTCAATGCGAACCGACCGTACAGTTCTAAGTTCTTGGTGGCTTGATAGAGACCGTCGGAAGAGAGCGTATCGGAGCGGTCGCGTGTGCCGGAACGTCCTTCGTAGCCGTTCTGCGCGGTCGAACGACGTGTGTAGTTGAAAAGAACTGCGTAGCGATCCGATTCCAGCGGGCGGACGGCGATGGCGGCGGTGCCGTTGAAAGTAGAATTACCGCGCTCGCCGAAGACCGCGCGACCCATCTGCATCTGCGCCAGCGCCGTCACGCCGCTGCCGAGACGACCCGCCGCGCCGAGCGTCAGAATTTGCCCGAAGCCGTTGCGGTCGCGTAACTCATAGCGTGCCGATGTGCGGAAATCCTCCGTCGGCTGCCACGACAAACCAACGCCCGCGCTGTTAAAGCTCTCGCCGCCGCCAGCGATATGAAAGCCGCGCTCGTATTGCAGATCAACTGAGAGCTTGGAAGTGATCGGCAAGCGATTCTGTAAGCCGATGACGGCAAAGCTATCGGTGCCGTTGATGCCGTTCTCCAATTGGTAGCGACCGGTTAAGCTGGTGCGGCGTCCAAGCTGCGTCTCAACACCAATCGCCGTTTCACGACGCGCGCCGGTTGCCGCGAAGCCCGTCCCGGCCACGTCCGCTATCGGCACAATCGGAGCCGACGCGAGCCGTTGAGTGAAGAAAACGTTCGTCATTGGATTGATGCGGTACTTGGCGGAGAGCGTCGTCTGGTCAGGATACGTCGGGTCGGCTTCGCCGAGATTCTGCTCTCGTTTAATCGATAACTCGATCTTATCCGTCGGGCGGTATTCGGCACCGAACGTTATGAGGTTAGAGTTTGTGACGCGCTCGCCAAGTTCGCCGCCGCCGCTCGAGTCCGACAATCGACGGAAATCATAAGTCACGGTTGTGCGCAGGCGGTCACTCCATGATTCATTCCAACCGACGGTCGAAGTGATGCGTTCGTTGTTAACGTTCTCCGTGCGGTTGCGCTCGTCCATCAAGCTAAAACGCAGGATGCTCGATGCGCGTGGCTTTAAGTCAACGGTGACGTTAGCGCGCTGCGCGCCCGGAGCCACGGTCTGCCCGAAGGGATTCAAAAAGCCTTCGTCGGAGCGCGAGAAATCGGCGCGCAGCACGCCTTCGTAAATCGGAAGCGGTTGCTCCAACTCGACACGAACAGCATTGCCGTTGTGCTCGCCATCGCCACTGGTGTTGAAGACGTTGCCGCCCGCGGCGACTTTCCCGCGGCTCATCGCCCACGCAAATGAAAGCTTGCCACGGTTCGGTAAATCCAATTCACCATCCACACCGCCGAGTATGAATGAGCCGAACTCCGCTTGTCGTTGATCGATAAACGAAACGCCGAGACGCAATTTTTGTCCGAAGCGCTTTGAGGCGCGCCCCGTGTAGACGGCGGAGGAGAGGTCGCTCGCGCGGTATTCGTAGGTGACGACGGTTTGCAGAAGATTGAAATTGTAGTCGAACGTGCTGATCGGGCGGAGGAAGAAGATCTCTCCGTTGGTAGAGTTGATGTTGTAGTCAACCGAGCGAATCAGCGTCTCGCTCTTGATAATAATTTCGGGGTTGCGGCGGTCGCGCACTTCCAACATCACCGTCTCCGAGCCGGGGAAGATATCTGTGTGTGACAGGCGCACGAGCGAGAGGAAACCACCTGGCAACACATCGCGCGCGAACGCGGTGTCGGGACGCGCAACCGTCACGGTCACGAAGTCGCCGTTCCCGTTCTCCACATGAAGCTTAACGCCGGTCAGCTTGCGCGCGTATCCGGCTAGCCCCGCTTCTGTTAAGTCAGCGTCAAAGTCACCGAACATTGCGTAAGAGCGTCCGCGGTCGAGCCGCACGTAAAGCTTCGAGTTCGATTGCGCATCCTCAAAGCGCGTCGAAGAATCGCCGAACAGCGGATACGCACGATCAAGCGGATCGAGCGTAAAGAGACGGTCGCGCCCCGCCGTGCGATTCAACGGGCGCTGACTGTCATAAGCGAGCGTCAGAAGATTGCGGCTACCGATTGCGCCTCGATAGAAGAAGGCGAGGTGGTTACGCACATTGCCTTCATCACCGCTTTGAGAAATTTCCGGAGCCGCATTCCCAATGGATATTTCCGCGAGGCCGACAAGCAGTCCGGTACGCAGTTCGGGGATGATGCGGACTTGCCCGCGCGCTTCCGTCTCACCGGCGCTCGCGAGAAGATCAGCCGTCGTGGCAGCTCCATCGGAGAACAGTTCGACGCGGGCCTCGCCGCCCGTCAACTGAATCACCTGCGACTGTGTGTTCGCGCCGGTCTGTTCGGGTGAAACGATGTTCGTCGCATTTAAGTTGGCCGCGCCAATGCCCGCGATCAGAGCGGAGTTGGGTTCAGAATTCGGCTTTGAGTTGGTGTCTGTCGCGCGCACCAGCAGCCGACCCGCCGAAGTTTGCAAAGCGATTTGACCATCTGCCGCCGGGTGTTCCCACGCATCGAACGCGCGCACAGTGACGGTCGTCGAATCCCGACCGCCCGCCTGCAACTCACGCTTCGCCGTGCTGATCTCCAGTCGTTTGGTGGGACCACGCCCGAAAACAACTCGTTCAATTGTCTTTCCTGAAACACCCTCCGAGCTGATCGCCGTGACCTTGATGCGGTTCGGCCCCGGACGCAGATTGACACCGACGAAAACGAAACTCGCGACTTTGTTCTTGTGGTCGAGACGACGTTCGCCAATGCTTGTTTCGTCGATGCGTTCGCCGTTGACTTCGAGCGCGACCGTCCACGTCTCAGCGACGCGCGCTTCTACTTCCAGCGCGGGTGTCATCACGACCTTCTCTGCCACGGGCGAGACGATCATCACATCGCCGATGGCGACGGGTGCGATGGTGTCAGTTGCAACCGTCTCATACGTGCCCGCCGTGAGCGGTTGTTTTGGTGCCGGAAGCAACCGGGCGCTGGCGTTCAAAGTAGGAGCGTTGGTTTTGACCAACGCTTGCGCCTGAGCGGTGGGCGTAGGCAAGACGGTTGATCGCGTGATGTCGGTAGCGGTGTCCTTTGCCGCAGGCGGGACGGAGCCGCTGACCGTGGTGACAGCGGAAGATGAAGCGATGCTCGCGGCGTTATCTGTTGAATTCGATGGCAGCAGCGCGAAGTTCTGGCGCAGAAGCGCGCCGCCGCCGAGCGGTGTGCGCAGCAATCTGGTCCAACTTCGGCCTGATCGTCGCCGGTCGTCAGCGAGCGCGTAACCGGGGGGCACCGTCACCGGATCAAGGGAAATCACCAGCGACCCTTCGCCGACCGACGGGATGTTGTACTGGCCGGCGGAATCAGTAATCACCGATTGGCCGTTGTTTAGGTAGAGACGGACGCCGGCCATGGGACGCTCTCCGCTATCAAACTGTCCATTGTTGTCCGTGTCCTCGAAGACGCGCCCGATGATGACCTGTCGCATCGAGAAGACGCCGCGACTGACACGGACGGCGACGCGCGCCGGTGAGGTCGTGGCGCGCTCACCCGAAAGATAGAGGCCGGAAGCGATGGCGGAATTGAACTGCTCGCCGTCGCGGGCGTTGGCACCGACGCGCACGCGGTAAAGGATCGTGATGTTCGCTCCGGCGTCGAGATTTCCCACCTTAAACAGAAGCGTGCCGTCCGGGGCGAGTTCGGGTTCGACTGCCTGCATCGGTTCCGCGCCGCCTTCAATGCGGGCCGTGCCTTCCGCGTAGTGGAACGACGGCGGGAGTTGATCGCGAACCGAGACATCGCTAATCACCGATGCCGTCGCGTTTCGCAGCGAGATACGATAGGAGATGATGTCGCCAATCTCCGCGTTCTGTTTGTCGGCGCTCTTGGTGACTTCGAGCGGAGTCGTTTCAAAGAGCGGAATGTTGAGCGCAAGACTCGCGATGTTTTGAATCAACACCGTTTCAGACGTTAGTTTAAAACTTCCGAGGCGCGCGATGGATTGATCGTCGAGCGCACGCACCGTGGCCTCGAACACTCCGTTGCCGGTGGGGAGCAGTGTGACTTCCAACATGCGCCCGCGATAGCCCGGAGCCGTGACGCTCAGGAAGTAGCGCACGGGAGCGGTCGACGCGCCGAGTTGGTCGGGCGCGAGCGCGAAACTAAAGCGGCCTTGAGCATCCGTCAGGAAGGGATTGTCGTTGGCTTCGTTCGGCGGAAAACTCGTGTTCGGCTGAAGCCCGAGCGCGCTGCCTATTTGGTCGGTCAAGAGTGCGACGCGAGCGCCGCTGATGCGTACCGTCCCATCACTGTGCCCGGCATAGACGGTGCCGAATGGATCAACCACGGCGACCGCAGCGGCACTGGGTGATGATCGAAAGTTGTCGCCGCTCAGCATCGCGGTGTTAACGATTGCCGCGCCGGAGACAAACTCGCCCGTCACGCGCGCTTGAAATTTAATCCGGACTACTGCGTCAACCGCGACTTCGTTGAGCCGCACTTCGATGCGCTGTCCGATGATCGAACCTTCGTCCGCATCGTCTGCGTCAGAGAGCACACGCCCTTCGAGACGGAGCGACCCCGCGATGTATTTGAGTCCCGCCGGAAGTTCGTCCGTCATGCGGACGCGACGCGCGGCGGTGCCTCCGCTATTACGGAAAGAGATGACGTAGTTGAGTGTCTGCCCGGCTGAAGTGATCGTGCGTTCTTTGTCCTCGACGAGCTTGGAGGGTGGCAGGCCGCCATTATTCGGGTCGGTTAACCGCGCGCTGTTGCCGACGGCGTTGATGATCGTACCGACGTCTTCCGTCGATGCGGAGACCGCATCCGTCAAGTTCGAGTGCGCCGTGAGACGGATGGTGAGGGCGCTCTGCGGCGCGACATCATTGGTGTCGATGATCGCCAGAACATTGACGCACGCACCTGCCGCGAGACTCGGGCTCAGACCTTCGCCGGCGCGCGCGAGGATGTCGGGTTCAGAGACGACACCATCATTATCAATGTCGAAACGAAGTTCATAGATGCTCGCCGGCGCGGTGACTTCGGCGCGCGTGAGAGTGTAGGCATCGGGCGTATTGCCGGTGTTGCAGATTTGGAAGAGCCGCGTCACACGCTCCTGTGGACTGACGGTTGCGACGGCCTGCGTTTCATCGGGTGAGACGACGAACGCTGCGACGGCGCGCACCGTGATGGTCATCGTGTCTGAGACAGCGGAAAGGCTCGCTCCCGCTTCGTCTTTGTAAGTTGCTTCGGCGCGGTTAGTGATGAGAGTGCCGGCGGCGGTTCGTGGATCATCAGGCACGCGCGCCGCCACCGCGCTTAACGTCAATAACAACGTGAGCGCGGCGGTGAGTGTGGCGTTGACGGCCTTGTGGAGGATTGCTATCGGCATCGGTATCCAGCGATCAAAGTGAGGTGATGGACGGTGAAGAATAAACAGTGGACAGTTGGTGGTAAGGCAGTGGGCAGCCGAAATCAGTCAGATTACTGCTGCCCACTGCCTTCTTTCATCGGTTCTTACTTGATCTTGCGCTTGAACCGGAAGACACCCGCCTCTCCCGGGATCAGTGATGTCACGGTATCGGTGAGCAGGTTCGAACCCGCCACGTCGCCCGTGATTGTGCCGCCGCGCGTGTCCGAAGCGGATCCGGCAACCTGATCGGTGGTCGTACCCCAGTTGTTCGGCGCCGCATTGCCGTCTTCTGTGATCACGAGTCCGTTGACCGTCAAGGTGGCGTTGTTGGTGCCCCCACCCGACGACACATTCGAGTAGCTGATGACGTACTCAATGTGTGCGCCGGGAACCGGGTCAGTGGCCGCGCCGACGCCCGTCGCGTTCGTGATGGTCGCCGTTTTGCCGAGCCGCAGGAAGCCCGTGTAGAGACGATCAATCGTGTCGTTGAAGGATGCCGCTGTGTTGTTTGAAGTCACGCGGATGACCGTGTCGTAGCCCGTCGTGACGGACAACCCGGCGGGCGCGGTGATGCGCACCAGGATATTGGCTGATGTGCCAAACGCGAGCGGTAGAGTGACGTTGCCGTTGCCAGGCTGCACCGTCGTGTAGCTTCCGCCACCATTGGTACTGATTTCGACGGTGAACCCTCCCGGATGGACTGGCGCCGTCAATGTGAATGTGTCGTTGGCGTTACCGGTGTTCTGCACGGTGTTGGAATAGAGCACCGTTCCCGACGCAGTGGTCGTCCCGCCGAAGGCGACACCCGCAATGCCGGTCGTCACACTGTGATTGGTGTAGTCATCGTTATTGTTAGTCGGACCTACTGCGCCTGGCTGACCTTGCGGGCCGATCAGAACGCTACCAATGTTTATCAGCGTCGTCTCCTGCACGATACCGTCGCCATCAGTGTTGCCGGATTGGGGACCTTCGGTGAAGTTGGCATTGCCGTCGCCAGCATCGCTTGCCGTGTCGCCCGACTGATCGGTGAGCGCTCCGCCGACGCTGTTGCGCCCAAACACATCGCCGATCTCTCGAATCGGATTGGTGGCGTCAGTCGTCGTGATCGTGACGTCGAAGGCGAAGGCGGCGCTGGCGGCGCCGATGCCAAGCGTGTTGCCGACATTGAAGGCAATGCGCGTCAGGGTAGAGAGAGTGGCGGGCGGGGTCGTAGTGTATGTAGCCGTCAGTGGATTGGTTGTAAGTGGTGATGTCGTGAAGAGCGTTCCGGCGGGGAACGTCTGACCGCTCCTCAAAACGGTGCCGACAGGAATCGGCGAGATAATGAAGATGCCCGTATTTGAGCCTGCCGGAGCGCCCGTTAAGGTTTGGGCAGTGGCGGGGCGTGTGCCGA
>JALZJL010000126.1 GCA_030859785.1 Acidobacteriota bacterium | reverse complement strand
CGCGGCTTCGTCCCCGCCGAAGAGAAGTTCAGTTTGATGGCGGGCGCGAAGCTGTTCGTGATGCCGTCGAACAACGAGAGTTTCAGCATCGTCACATTAGAAGCGTTGGCCCAATGCACGCCCGTTCTGTCGAGCGGCGGGAGCGAAGTACTGGTCGCGCACATCACGCAGAGCGGCGCGGGCAGGATTTACAACGACTATCAAAGTTTCTCCGGCTCGCTCGCCGAGATGCTATCCGACGAAGCGGCGCGGGTGGCGATGGGGATGCGCGGCAGAGAGTATGTGGTCGCTCAATACGGCCCCGAACGAATCAGAGCCTTGCTCATCGAAGCCGTCGAGACGAAAAGCGAACCCGTCACCGACACCACCACCACCACACGCGCCGAAAAAAACACGCCCGACGTCAGCGCGTCCGGCACACAGCCTGCGCCGCCGCTCAGTATCCCCGCCGGATGGTCTGAAGACACCTTGCGTGAACTCGTCACGTCGGTATTGGTTGAAGACGGCCCGCCCGTCGAACTGCGTAACTATGCCACTGCGGACTTCAAACGCTTTCTCTACACGCTGGGGCTGGTTCCTGAAACGCCGGGCCTGTCGGTGCTTGAGATGGGTGCCAACCCGTACTTCACCACGACCCTGCTGCGTAAGTTCAGAGAGGTCGACCTTCATCTCTCGAACTACTTCGGACTGCCTCAAAAAGAAGGGTCGCAAGTTGTCACCATTCACCAAACCGGCGAGACCGAGACGTATTCGTACAAGCATTTCAACATCGAACAGGAGACGTTCCCTTACGCCGACGAGACCTTCGACATCATCCTGTGTTGCGAGATTATTGAGCACTTGGTCGCCGACCCGGTCCACGCGCTCGTCGAGATCAGGCGGGTGCTGAAACATGACGGGCTGTTGGTGCTGACGACGCCGAACGTCGCCCGCCTCAATAACGTCTACAGATTGATCGACGGCCAGAACATCTACGACCCATACTCCGGCTACGGCGTCTACGGTCGGCACAATCGGGAATACACGATTGGAGAACTGCACGAGTTGCTGACGGCCAATGGCTTTCAGGTTGAGACGCATTTCACCGCCGACGTGCATGTTGGGTACGCCGGCTCCAGCCCCACCATTAATACTGTCGTGAAAGAACTGACTTCATCCCGGCAGGCCGATTTGGGGCAATACATTTTCAGCCGCAGCCGTGTCGCCGAAGGCGCGAAGCAGTTGCCGCCGGTTCGCCCGGAGTGGCTCTACCGAAGTTTTCACAATAGCCGACGCGATGAAACGTAATCATCTTGTGCTGTCCGTCGTGGTGCCCTGCGACAACGACGTGATGGTCATCAGGTTCTTCAATCTTTCACGTAGGTTAAATGCATCGAGTATTAGATCTCTTGCAAAAGTAAAAATCCGTTTGTTTAGAGGCGGGCTATGCCCGCCGTTGCCCGTGACATTTGACCATGCACCGGCGGGCGCGAGCCAAGCCTCTCAACATGGCAAGTGGTTTTTGCAAGAGGTCTATTGAAATCTGACGAGCCTTGCCTGACCATCTTCGCTATGACAGTCTGCGTCGACCTTGAATACCCAGCTTGTCCATTATGTCGAAGCGAACAGCGAGAAGTTCGCTATGCAGAATTCGGCGCCCACAAAATAGTGCGGTGCCGCGAGTGCAGCGTGCATTACTTATATCCACGCCTCACGGAGGCCGCCATGCGCCGCGCCTACGCTGACGATGATTACTTTGAAGGAGGCCAAGCGGGTTACTCGGACATAAGTTATGCGCTGCAAGAGCGAGCGCTCCGTGCTACTTTCAGGCGCCTGATGCGCAACCTGCAAAAGCGTAATCTGACCGGCGGCGCGTTGCTCGAAGTCGGATGTGGCTACGGCTATCTGTTGGATGAAGCGGAAGGATTTTTCAGCTTCCGCGTCGGCACCGAGTTCTCGAATCAGGGAGTGCGGCTTGCGTCCACGAGGGCTGATAAAGTTTACGAAGGTGGCGTGGAACAACTCCCCGCTGATCTGACATTCGATTGCGTGATCGCCACACATGTCATCGAGCACGTCTATCAGCCGCTCGAATTTGTCAAACGTCTGGCCCGTCATACCAACCCGCGCGGTCAGGTCGTGTTGGCGGCTCCTGACATCGGCGGATATTTAAGAAAATTGATGGGACATCGATGGCCTTCGTTTAAGACTCCGGAACATGTTCTTTATTTTGATGCCACGACGCTTTCGGCATTGATGCGACAGGGGGGATTGATTGACGTGCAATCGCTGCCTTATCCACACGCCTTCCCGCTGGCGCTGATTGCTTCTAAGTTGCGCCTGCCGTTTCCCGCGGCGCTCGGCGGCGCAAACATTTGGGTACCGGCGACCACGGTCGCGCTCTACGGGACGGTGCCTCATGAATAACGCGCGTCGCCCCCATGACCGGGAGTTTCTCTCGGTCATCATTCCCGTCTACCGCGAGGGAAATCATGTACGCATGGTGCTGGCGGCAGTCCGTGACGCGCTGGCGGCGGCTGATGTCTCCTATGAAATTGTTTTAGTTGACGACGGTTCGCCCGACGACACGTGGGCCATCATCAGCGAGGAAGCGAAGACCTCCGGGATGATACGTGCAGCGCGGTTGAGCCGAAACTTCGGCAAAGAATCGGCTCTCTGTGCGGGGCTGGAGATAGCGCGCGGCGACGCCGTCATCGTAATGGACGGAGACGGGCAGCATCCACCGACGCTGCTGCCGGAGATGGTGCGTATCTGGCGCGAGACCGGGGCCGATATCGTCGAAGCGACAAAGGTCACGCGCGGCACACAGTCTCCGTTCGACAAACTGAGCGCCGGATTGTTTTACGTGATCTGGAACAAACTCTCCGGCTTTGAGTTGCGAGGCGCATCTGATTTCAAATTGATGAACCGTCGAACAGTCAACGCGTGGCTGCAAATGGAAGAACGCAATGTCTTCTTTCGTGGGATGACGGCGTGGCTCGGATTCACCCGCGTGCAAATTCCGTTCGAGGTTCAGGGACGCGTCGGCGGGCAGACGGGATGGTCGTTGCTGCGACGCTTGAAACTGGCGTTGACCGCCATCTCCGCATTTTCGTCTCTACCGTTGCAGCTCATTACTTTCGCCGGTTTGTTTTTTATGCTCTTCGCAATTGTGTTCGGCGCGCAGACGCTCTATGTGATCCTGACGGGAAGGGCGGTCAGCGGCTTTGCGACGGTCATCTTTCTGCTGCTGATAATCGGCAGCCTGCTGATGATTAGCCTCGGCATCATCGGCGAATATCTGGCGCGGATTTACGACGAAGTAAAACGCCGACCGCGCTACGTCATCGGCCAGTCCATCGGTGCTGCGGTGACGCTTCAAACATCTGAACCGGGTAGCGGCTCAGTCGGGGAGACAGCAACAGGCCGCAGATTGACGCGGATCAGCGCGGATCAGAAACACAATTGATTGAATCGGCGTGGATTCGCGTGCGTCCGCGGCTCATCTCTCAACCTTCGGGCCACTACCAATTGCCGATCCCGACCACTGACAGCGTGAGTAACACTCCATCTACACAATCGACGTTGGCAAGATCAATCACCCATTGCTTCTTCGTACTAATCTTTTACTCATTGCTGTTTGCGACGTTTTTCTCCCCTGTAATTTTCTTCAATTATTTACTGGCGCCCGCCGACGGCATTATCCAGAGCGTTCCTAACTTTTATTCAAACAAAGTGCTGTGGGACAAACTGATCTTGTCAGGTTTCCCGATGACCGCCGACCCATCGGTCATGACGTGGTATCCACTCTCGTTGATCTTCTCTCAACTGCCGGACGCCTGGAATATCTTCGTCCTTTCCGCTTACGTGCTGATGAGTTCATTCACGTATGGCTACGTCTACACATTAACCCGCTGCCGTCGGGCGGCGACGATCAGCGGAATTGTTTACGGCATGAGCGGGTTCATGATGGCTCACCTCGGCCACACGACGATCATCCACTCCGCAGTGTGGATGCCGTTAATCATTTGGTCACTTGAAAAGTTACGCCACGAATTACAGGGCAGATGGTTCGCGGTCTGTAGTCTGGCGGTCGCGTGCGGCGCTCTCGCCGGCCACGCGCAGGTATTGGTTTACGCACTGTTCGTCGGCGGCGCTTACGTCATCATGGTGGGCTGGACTGCGCCTTCGGGTCGCTGGCGCTACTACGGGCTGTCGCTGTTGTCAGTGATGATCGGAGTGGGGCTGGCCGCCGTCCAACTACTTCCGACGGCGGAACTGTCTGCACTGTCGTCGCGCGCCCAACTGACGTTCAGCGATTTCGTGGTCTTCTCGCTGCCCATCACACACATCCCGCTGCTGTTGTTCCCACAACTCTTCGGCGGTACGCCCGGCTACGGCACGTCGTACTTCGGCGAGCCGAACTTAACCGAGTTGACGTGTTACATCGGGGTGTTGCCACTGATGCTGACCGTGATTGGGGTCGTCGCATTGAAGTGGAAATCCTGGTCGCTGTTTTGGGTGGGCGTGGCGCTGTTCGCGTTCCTGCTGGCTCTCGGTGACGCGACGGTGCTCGCGCAATTCACTTACCGAATCCCTGTGCTTAATTTGTTTCGCGCGCCCGCGCGGCACTTCCTAGAGCTAAGCCTGGCCGTGAGTGTGTTGTCCGGGTTAGGTGTGGCGGCCATTGTCAACGGGACGGTGACGCGCAGTTTGGTTTCAGGAGTGATTCTGTCCGTTGCGGCGACGATGCTCGCGTGCCTGCTCCCGTTTCTATTGTTTCCAAGCTACCTGAGCGGGTTGACGGCGAAACTAAACGTCGCGTCGCTGGACTTGCGTCCCTGGCACAATCCGGCGGTGGGCGTGCCGCTCGTCATGCTGCTGCTGGCGGCGTTGGCGCTGACAGGCTGGCACAGAAAACAAAGTTCCTCAGTGATGGGTGGGATGTTGTTCTGCGTGTTGATCGCGGACCTCGCCAGCTTCGGTTGGTTTTATGAATGGCGTGAATACGCGCCGCATAGTGAAGTATTGACGCCGCCAACATACGCACACAAATATAAGGAGGAGCTTGCATCATCACATCAACGTATCCTGCCGGTTCGCGGCGGCGCGGGTACGCTGGACGAACTGCCGCCGCTACTGTCCCGGCTGTGGGGCATTCCGAGCGCCAGCGGGTACGGCCCACTGTCTTTGTCACGGGTCAGCAACCTAGCCTCACTGACGCCACACGGAAGCGTCGGCGATGACTGGAAGTCGAGCATCGACCGGAGCCTCGATCTATTGTCGGCGCGCTACATCGTGTTGCTATCGGACGACTCGGTGGGGGCAGTCAGAGAAGCGCACGGAGCGACATGGGCCGCCGAAGACATGCGCGTCAGTTTGGGGTCGGGGTGTGGCGAACCGAATCCAGCTTCACTCGCCATTGATCTGCCATCACCGTTGCGCGCGACGCGGGTCGGGGTCATCAGCGCGCTCGGCTGCTCGACGGGATTAACGGACAACGACGAGGTGCTGCGCGTCACGATGGTTAGCGTCGACGGGGGCACACGCACCCGGAGCCTGTCCGCCGGGCGCGACACGTCCGAGTGGGCTTATGACTGCGACGATGTTCGCCCGCAGATGAAGCATCGCCGGGCGGATGTGTTTGAAAGTTTCCCGGCGGCGAGAGTCGATCAACAATGCGAAGGGCATGCGTATCTAACGACGATACCACTTGACGTGAAGGCCACGGACATCAAGAGTTTGAGATTCAATTGGGTCGGAGCATCAGGTGCCATCTCGATCAGGAAGGTGAGTTTGATCGATGAAGAGATGGGGCGCTCTTACCCGGTCAGGATGCTGATCGGTTCAGGGAGCGACGAAGCACGCTGGCGATATGTGGAGGACGCCGGGCGGGCGAGGGTTTACGAGAACTTAAGAGCACTGCCCCGCGCGTGGCTGGCGACCGAAGCGTTAACGATGACACCGGACGACGCCCTGCGCACCATTAAATCATCGACCCTGCCCGATGGGCGCCCGTTCGACCCACGACGGACGGCACTCATCGAAGCGCCGTCGTCGTTGTCACTATTGCCGTTGCTCACTGAACCCGAAATCGCTCCGCCGTCGGATGCCGCGGCCCGTGTGGTGAGCCTCTCTGACACTATGATGGAGGTACATACGTCGTCGACGCGGCCCTCCGTACTGGTGACGAGCGACGCTTACTATCCCGGTTGGCGGGTCACGGTTAATGGCTCGCCGGCATCGTTGCTCCGGGCCGACTATGCCCTGCGCGGCGTCGCGGTGCCCGCCGGCCAACACATCGTCCGCTTCATCTTTCGCCCGGAGTCACTCCATAACGGACTGATGATTAGCTCAGCATCTCTGCTGGCGCTGATTTCATTCGCGACCCTCATCCGACGACGACGCACTAAGGGATGAGGGCGGAGGGATGAGGGATGAATAAAAGACGTGTGTCTCTTCCTGTTCATCCTTCATCCTTCACCCCTCATCCCTTAAGAGTCCTTCATCCTTTGATTTAGAATCCAGGAACGGGACCAAAGCGCAGCTTGTGCTCCGGTGAATATAGGAAGCCCCACACCATCGCCCGGTAGTTGCCCGTCCGGTTCAGTTGCTCGAGCCAGCCGTTGTATCCCGCCTGATCCAAGTCACGTCGCAAGTACCCGAAGTATTGCATCGCCACGAACGACTCGTTAAAGAACCGTTGTTCCACTTCCGGACTCTCGACGATCTCGTTCAACACCTGTGCCCGTTTCTTGGTCGCGGCATCGAGTTCGCTGATCCACAGACCTCTTCTTGACGCCAGGCTCTGCGTCATGCTGCTGGCACGCAGTAGCTCATCCACATATGCCGCGTTCGTCAGCGCGTCATACTTCGTCTGGAAGCGCGCTCGCGTCACCCACTCGCCGGGGAACGCTGCTCTGTTAGCCGCTAGTTCCTCGTCCGTCGCGCCCTTGATCCGACTCATGTCGCGGATGAACTCCGCGTACTGCGGTCGCTCGCCAAACGATGCCTGGTAGAAGCGATACACGTAGTAGCCTTTTAAGGCGAACTCTTGTGAGCGGAAGAACGCTGACGACACATCAATCCGGGTGCAGTCCAGCGCCGAGTCCGGATTGCCATGCTCGCTCGGCGGACACTGATTGAGTTTTGCCATCCAGCCATTGAAGCCTCCCGGATCAGGTTCGCGGCTGAGGAAGTCGAGATACTGCTGACGGACGAACGTCGGCAGATCATCAATCGGATTGACCGTTGACGAGGTAGTGTCATTGTCCTGAATGGTGAGGACGGTGACGGCTTGACTACCGAGGCTGACGCCGGCGGCGTTGCTCAACGAAAGTTGAAAGGTCTCCTGTCCTTCCGCATACACATCATCGATGACGGGAATCGTGATGGTTAGTGACGTCTGTCCGGCGGCGAAGCGCAGGATGCCGACCGTGGTCACATAATCGCAGCGCTCGGAAGCCGCGCCATTCATCACATCGCAGCGCAGCACCGCGGCGTCAGGTGTCGTGGCGTACTCAACCGTGGCGGCGGCTGAGGTATCGCCCGCGCGGGTAACGGTGATCGTCATGCTGCCGACGCCTTCAGCCACATTGAAGCTGGTCGCGTCGAATTGCACCGTGTTGGCGACGTCGTTGTCGGAGATGGTTAGCGTGGCGGTGCTCGGCGAACCGAGAATCGCGCCTGTAGTTGGAACCGAGAGCGT
This sequence comes from Acidobacteriota bacterium, assembly GCA_030859785.1. Lineage (GTDB taxonomy): Bacteria > Acidobacteriota > Blastocatellia > Pyrinomonadales > Pyrinomonadaceae > JACDEG01. The sequence goes on along the minus strand of JALZJL010000126.1, from coordinate 14,004 downwards.
CAGCGTGATGGTCTCGGTCGGTTCGCTGATCGTGTCATCCAGGACGGGGACGGTGAATGTCCGGCTGGTGACACCGACGGCGAACACAAGCGTGCCGGACATCGCAGTGTAATCTGAATCGGCGGTGGCGTCGGTGCTGGTGGTGGCATAGTTAACGGTGACGCTTTGCGTCGTGTCGCCGCCGCGCAACACAGTGATGGTCGCCGCGCCGTCCTGTTCATTGACGGCGTAGTTCGCCACGCTGAAGGCCAGCGCGCCGCCGCTGGTGACGGTGAGTTGAACGGTCGCGGTGGTACTCGACGCGGTGCCGTCTGTGGCTTGATAGGTGAACGAGTCGAGGCCGCTGAAGTTAGCGTTCGGCGTGTAGGTGAATGAGCCGTCGGCGTTGAGCGTGAGAGTGCCGTTGACTGGATTGGTGACGAGCACGGCGGAGCGCGTCGTGGAGTCAACATCGGTGTCGTTGGTCAGGAGGCCGGGAGCGCCGACGGTCAACGCGGCGTTGGTCGGCGTGGCGTAGCTGTCATTAACGGCGACCGGCGCGTCGTTGACCGGGTTGACGGTCAGGGTGAAGGTCCGGGTCGCGGTGTTGTTCGCCGCCTGTCCGTCGTTGGCGGTGATCGTAAAAGTCTGCGTGCCGTTCTGGTTAGCGATAGCGGTGATCGTGACCTGTCCGGTCACAGGGTTGATCGAAACATTAGCGAAGCTGACGGTCGCGGGTGAGAGGCTGTAGGTGACGGTTTGCCCGGCTTCGTTCGCTGGCACGGTCGCCGGAGTGACGGTGACGGTTTGGGTGCCGGAGAAGTCTTCGTCAACGGTGATTGCAGTTGGCGTGACGGTGAAGGCTGGTGCGTCGTTAACCGCGGTGACATTGATGGTCACGGTCGCCGTGTTGCTCGACGCCGTGCCGTCTGAGGCTCGATAGGTAAATGTATCAGGGCCGTTGAAGTTGGCGGTGGGCGTGTAGGTGAATGAGCCGTTGGCGTTGAGCGTCAACGTGCCGCCCGTCGGACCGGTGACCAGAATGGCTGAAAGTGTTGCGCCGGTGTCGGCGTCGGTGTCGTTGACGAGCACGCTCTGCGCGGCAGCGACAACCAAGGTCGCATCTTCGTTAACTACGTAGCTATCGTTGACGGCGACCGGTGCGTCGTTGACCGCCGTAACAGTGATCGTCACGGTCGCAGAGTTGCCCAACACCGTACCGTCTGAGACTTGGTAGGTGAATGTGTCAGTGCCTTTAAAGTTGGCGGCGGGCGTGTAGGTGAAAGTGCCGTCTGAGTTGAGCGTCAGCGAGCCGTTGGATGGCCCTGTGACGAGAATGGCTGACAGCGTTGTCCCTGCGTCGGCGTCGGTGTCGTTGGCGAGCACGCTCTGCGCGGCAGCAACAGTCAAGGTCGCGTCTTCGTTAACCGCGTAGCTATCGTTGAAGGCGAGCGGTGCGTCGTTGACCGCAGTAACGTTGATGGTGACGGTCGCAATGTTGCTCGACGCCGTGCCGTCGGACGCCTGGTAAGTGAACGTATCGGCGCCGCTGAAGTTGCTGTTCGGCGTGTAGGTGAATGAGCCGTTTGAGCTGAACACCAGCGAGCCGTTGGATGGCCCGGTGACAAGAACGGCAGTGAGCGTTGTGCTGGCGTCGACATCCGTGTCATTGGTAAGCACGCCGGGCGCGGTCACAGTCAAAGGCGTGTCTTCATCAACCGTGTAGCTATCGTTGATGGCAACCGGCGCGTCGTTGACAGATGTAACGTTGATGGTCACGGTCGCTGGGTTGCTTATCAGCGTCGTAGTGTCTGTAGCTCGGAATGTAAAGGCATCGGTGCCGTTGAAGCCGGGGTTCGGCGTGTAGGTGACAGTCGCCGTGCAGTTCGACGTCCCGCCCGTGGTGGTGCAGACGGGCGTACTGATGGTGCCGAGCGTGCCGCTCGTCGGGACGGCGGTGATCGCGAAAGTCAGAGTGTCGCCGTTGGCGTCGGTGCCGGTGAGCGTGATGGAGACGCCTGTGTCTTCGTTCGTCGTAGCCGGGTTTGGTGCGGCGGAGACTTGCGGCGCGTCGTTGAACTCGAATGCGCCGATGTCGCTCAAGTTGCCGGTGCCGTTGGTGGAAGCCGGATCGTCAACCGGACGGGTGGAGCCGCGCTGGTCGGTGGTCAGTGCGGTGTTGCCTTTGTCAATCGCCGGGCTGCCAACAAGCAGTGCGCGGGTAGAGGTTAGGCCGCCGTTGTTCTGCAAAGGGCCGAGGAGCGGATCGATGTTGACTTGGTCGCTGGACATGGGCGTGAAGGTCGCGCCAGCGTTGCTGCCAATCAGGTTGTAGCCACTGCTGGTAAAGCTGCCCGAGAAGTCAGGGCCAGCCGGTGCTGTGTTGAGGGCGACGATAGTGTTGCTCAGGGTGGTAGTGCCGCCGAATTGGTCAATGCCGCCGCCGCCGCTACCGGCCGTGTTATTACTGATGGTGCTGCTAGTGACGCTTAGTGTGGCGGTGTTTCTGTTGGAGATGCCGCCGCCGCCGAAACCGGCCATGTTGTTGGTGATGGTGCTGTTGGTGATGGTTACTGCACCGGCGTTGCTGAAGATGCCGCCGCCATAATTGGGAGGAGCGTTCCCGGTGCCGGCAGTGTTGCCGCTGACGGTGCTGCTGGTAACAGTTAGTGTGCCGTTGTTGAAGATGCCGCCGCCGCCGCCGGCGGCAGTGTTGTTGCTGATGGTGCTGTTGGCGATGCTCAGCGTGCCGCCGTTGTTGAAGATACCGCTGTTATTACCGTTGCTGATCGTCAAGTTGTTGATGGTGACGGTTGCACCGCTCGCAACGACGAAGACGCCGAAGGCGTTGCCGCCGCTGACCGTCACGTTGCCCGCCTGCGTGTTGCTGATCGTTAAGTCAGTCGAGAGGTCGGGCAACGCGCTCGTCAAGGTGATGGTGCCGGTGATGTTGAAGGTGATTGTGTCTGCGCCCAGAGCGGCATTAGCGGCTGTGATCGCTTCGCGCAGCGAGCAATCTGCGTCGCACACGCTGTCGTTGGTGTCGGCGAGCTTCGTCACGACGAGCGACAACTCGAACGCGCCAATGTCGCTGCCGTTGCCGCCGGTAGCGTTGGCAATCGTCGGATTATCAACCGGACGAGTGAAGCCGCGCTGGTCAGTCGCGAGTCCGCTGTTGCCTTTGTCAATCGCCGGGCTGCCAGAGAGCAGTGCGTGGGTGAAGGTTGGGCCACCGTTGTTCTGCAAGGGTCCGAGTTGCGGATTGATGTTGACTTGATCGCCAGTTGTCGAGGCAAAGTTCGCGCCAGTGGTGTTGCCGATCAGGTTGTAGCCTCCGCTGGAAGTGCTGCCATAGAGGTCAGGGGCGGACGATCCCGTGTTGAGGGCGACGATGGTGTTGCTCAGTGTGGCCGTGCTGTTGTTGAAGATACCACCGCCATAAGTTTGGCCAGCAGAGTTGCCGCTAACAGTGCTGTTGGTAACGGTTAGTGAGCCGCTGAGGTTCATGATGCCGCCGCCGTAGTACCCAGCAGAGTTGCCGCTGACGGTGCTGCTGGTGACAATCAGTGTGCCGCCGCTGTCGTTGTTAATGCCGCCGCCGTAGTACTGAGCAAAGTTACCGCTGACGGTGCTGCTGGTGACAGTCAGTGTGCCGTTGTTGTTAATGCCGCCGCCACTATCATTGGTAGCATTACCGTTGCTGACCGTCATGTTATTGATGCCGACGGTGAAGCCGCCCGTGACGAAGAAGACGCGGAAGGAGTTAGCGCCGCTCACTGTCACGCCACTCGCCTGTGGGTTGCTGATAGTCAGGTCGGACGAGAGGTCAGGCAATACGCTCGTCAAGGTGATAGTGCCCGTCACGTTGAAGTCGATTGTGTCCGTGCCACTGCCGGCGACACACTCCCCGGTAGCAGCGCCCGAAGCCGCGTCTGTGTTCGCGGCGGTAATCGCTTCGCGCAATGTGCATTGACCATCGTCAGCCGCGACATCCGCCACACTGTTGACGGTTAACGTCGCCGCCTGCACGCTGGCCGAAGCCGATAACATGATGCCGAGCACAAACGCCGCGCACGCGACGAAACTCATTCGATTAACAAACCGCATAGATAGCTTCTCCTGAAGTTGAAGCGCGGGGCTTCCGAAGGTGGTTTCCACGATTTAAGATTGCAGGCTTGTCCGGCCCCGACCGTCACTGCGGGTCGGTTCGGTCACACGGCACAGATGTACACGCACGGGATTTGTTGCTGTTTGGCGGACGTTAAGTGTTCTTCGACAACACGTCGAAACAGCAGAGGTGGATGGTTCGGCTGCGTTCGCGACTAAGCTCCGGGCCTAAGAATCGTTTTAATGAGGGGCGGTCAGCGTGAGTGATTGAGATGAACCTTAAAGGAGGGCCTCCTGGAAGGAACGGAGAAACTACCACTAAGGTCATCAACGTGTCAAAGCATTTTTATCGCTTGCCTGAAATCCCGCAGGTAATGGCGGCAATTCGGCAGATGGCTCTTCGGATGGCGCGGTTGGGGTGGCGAAACTGGCGTCGCTGCCACGTATTGCCGGTATCCGCTTGAGGTCATGAAGCCCAAATTATCCTGTGCTTTGACACCGGTTCAGAGGCTGAGGAGGTCTTAAGTTGCGTCCGAAGTTCGTCGTTGACTTAACGACGACCGCCCAACTATACTGCCAATGGTGTGGGGGATTCATAACATTTCCACTCTCCTGTACTGCCTCAAAGCAATGCCCCAGGCCTTCCTTAAATTCCAAAGTTTGTAAGATATTCGTACCTCGTCGTTCGAGGTTAACCGGGAGCAGTAAAAATGAAATTAATCATCATCGCCCTTGCCATTGCCATCCTGACCACTGCCGGCAGTGCGCTCGGACAAACCCCGCCCAGTCCACCGACGTTAAGAATCGTCACCGAAGACCCGAATCTACCTTCGCAGTTGTTTTACGGTACGACTAAGATCAAGCCGCTGCGCCTGCGACCGGGGACTAACATCGCAATCACCTGGGACGATCATGATGCCTGGCTGCTTCAGCACTACGTCGATTTTCTGAACCGCATGCCGGACGCGGGAGGCTTTGCCGGATGGATGGCTCTGCTGAACCAATGTCCGCCCGCTGAAATCCATAATCCGACCAGTTCGTTGTCCTGCACCCGCATCGACGTCTCTTCGGCCTTCTTCCGTTCCGCGGAATTTCAACTCAAGGGCTATTACTTATTGCGCTTTTATCAGGTCGCGTTCGGGCGCTCGCCGAGCTACGCAGAGTTCGGCCCGGACATGCGGCTCGTCACTGGCCAGACGGATCAGGAGTTTATTGAAAGAAGGAACGCTTTCCCCGGTTTGTTCGTCGCACGCACCGAGTTTAAGACCAGATATGATGCTCTCTCAAACGCCGCTTACGTCAGCAAGCTGGCGGAGACGGCGGTCATCACAATACCGAACAGCGCTCAGTTGGTTGCCGACATCGACGCCGGGCGCAAGACCCGGGCGCAGGTCTTACGCGAAATCGTGGAGAGCACCGAGGTCGAGCGGAAGTTCTACAACTCTGCGTTCGTCACGATGCAGTACTTCGGCTATTTGCGACGCGACCCGGACATTGAAGGGTACAACGCCTGGGTGAATGTATTGAACCGGACGGGCGACTACCGCCACATGGTATGGGGCTTCGTCTATTCCCCTGAATACCGCGACAAATTCTAACCACCCACAGTTCACTCTCTCAAAGACACGAAAGCGCGAAGGCCGGCCTTACATGGGGCCGGCCTTTTCAGTTTGCGCCGCTAACGTTAACGTGCGCACCGCAGTGGATATCCATCTATTGCTGTTTTGCATTTGCGTGCGCCCGTTTAGAGGTCGCATCCAACTGCAAATCGCTATAAGTGCCTCGCAAAATCACTACCCACCGAACAGTCCTCACCGTCCCACCCGCTTCAATGCCTCGTGGTAAACATCCAGAGTCGCGCGCGCCGTCTTCTCCCAGGAAAACTCCGCGGCCCGCCGTCGCCCGGCAATCGACAGATGTCGTCGCGCGTCCGGGTCATTGATGATCTCAATGATGCTTCGGGCGAGGCCGGGCACGTCTGTCGGGTCAAAGAGGCGGGCCGCGTCCCCGACCGCTTCCATGATGCTCGACGTCCGCGTCGTGATGACCGGCGCACCGCACGCCATCGCTTCCAGCGGCGGCAACCCGAATCCTTCGTAAAGCGACGGGTAGATACAGACCCGGCACGCGGAATAGAGCGCGCACAAATCGTCTTCCGAAACGTAGCCGGTAAACCGCACGCGCTCGCTGATGCCCTCTTGCCTGATGAAAGAAAACAGTTCGTCCGTCAGCCATCCTTCCTTCCCGGCAATCACCAACTGCGGGCGGAGATCAGTGGTGGCGCGCATCACTTCGTCGAAGGCACGCACCAGCGTCATCAGGTTTTTGCGCGGCTCGATAGTGCCGACGTAGAGCAGAAATTCCTCATCCACTCCGAGCCGCCGTCGCACCTCGGTGGTCTGCTCCGACGGCACCGGGCGAAAGACGCGGCGCGGCGCGAACGGCGTGACCGCGATTCTTTCGGGCCGGATATTCAAGTGCTCACAGACTTCGCGCTTGGCACTTTCAGTGGCCGTTATCACCATCGTCGCGCGGCGCGCCATCACAGGCAGCCGTCGCCGCGCCCGTCGCACCAATGCCGCTTCGTGCGTGTCCGGGTGCAGCATCAGCGACAGATCGTGAATTGTGACGACTGTCCGACACCGGCCCCACACGGGAATTTCGTAATTCGTGCCGTGGAAAATATCGAGCGGAGAAAGCAGCGTATGTAGCGGGAGTCCGAGCGCCCACCAGCGTCGACGCAAAGGCCCGCGCGGCATGTGTGTCAGGCGCAGATTGGCCGACATTTCAGACTCGTTTCCCTGATAAATAAAATGCCGCTGTGGGAACGGAGAGATCAATCGGAACTGATCGGCGGGAGAGATTTCGGCGAGCGCGCGGGCCAACTCGAACGTGTAATGACCAATGCCCGTCAAAGGGGGAGCGAGCGGGAGCGCGTCAATTCCAACGAGCATCGGTTGAGAGTGCGGGCGCGGAAGCTGTGACAGACGGCAACCATCAAACAGTTGAAAAGCCATGTGGATGCCGAAGCACCTTCAAGCGTCCGTGAGCGGTGATGGTATTTTGGGTAGTGGCCCAGTCGGAAGATACAAAAGGGCCGCCGATTGACGCGGACGAACGCGGATCAGAAAACCAATCCATTGAATCTGCGTTCATCCGCGTACATCCGCGGCTCATCTCCCGGCCTCTTAGCCACTACAGTATTTTGTTTGCAATCCTCAGTTGATGCGGATGCGCGCCGCCGTTTCAGCCGGACGACTGGACACACCGCCGACCGTGACGATCACCGGCACATCACCCGCACCGGCAAGCGACGCCGGTAGACGCACCCTAACCTCATCGAAGCCGGCGGTTAACGATGGGTCGATGCGGATGATCGCGTCGCCCGTCAAATCAGTTGTGCCGACGCGCACGGTGATGGCTGTGCGCAACGTACCGCGCACGCCCGTCAGCATAATCATCAACTCGGTTGCTACCGTCTCCGTCGCGGTGCCATCAGCCGTTGGTCTTGTGCTGGTGATGTTGAAAGGCTCCGCGCTCGGTGCTAACGGGTTCGTGACGTTGAGCACCGCGGCGCGCCCTGCGGGGCCGTTGGTCGATGTGAAGATATCCGGCTGCGCCGCGACGACTGTCACCGCGCTGCGAATGACCGCGCCCCGGTTGTTGATGATGACCGTGTACGTGCCAGCGACCAGACCCGGCGGGATGACGAAGTTGATCTGACCGGGGCTGACGAAGTAGAGACCGGCGGCGGCGTTCACCAGGCCGTTTGCCGTCGTGCTGCTGAGCGCCACCGAGACGCCGTTTAATTCGATTGGGAGCGGCAGCCGGCGCTGATCTTCCCGCGCGTTACCCTGCGCCACTTCGAGCGCTGAATCGGCGAGGCTGACGGTGGTCGCCCGGGCGATGGTGAGCGTGCCGGGAGCAAGTCCGTTGACGGCATCGGCGGGTAGCGGCGTGGCGGTGGTCACTGTCCGGTTGCTGGCCCCGCTCGCATACGTGATCGGCCCCGCTGAGGGCGTCGGCGATGGCGCGGGCGTTTCACTCGTCACGCTCGGCAACAGCATGTAGTAAGCCTCCGCCGACCCGTCGCTGTTGCCGCCACCGAACTCCCCGCTCGGGAAGCTGTACACGATTCGGCGCACCGAGTTGCTCGGAAATGCTTGCAGCGTGGAGCGTGCGTTGGTGTTGGTCAATCGCGTGAACGAGGTAGGTGGGGCCGTTGTGGTCGGCACCCGCACGTTGAACAGTTGCACGAAGCGCGAAGGGTTCAGGCCCTCAGTGGTTAAAGTCGAAATCTGCCCGTCGGTGCGGAAGTTGAGGCTGGAAGAAAAGACGATGCTGGTCGCGGACGGGTCGCCGTCGCCGGCGAAGGCTGGGAAGCGCGGCGACAACACATCGACGCCCTCCGGCGTGGGGCGTTCGGTGATGCGCGTGAAAGCGTTCGCGCCGATGTTGTAGATGTAGATCGCGTCGGACACGCTGAGGCTGCCATTGATGGAACCGCTCGGTTGAATGTCCGCCCGGCTCTCAAAGAGAATCAAATTCCCGTTGCGACTGAGGCGCGCCCCCGGACTCAGTTTGATGGTGCTGTCGAAGTTCACATCCGTGGCCGAGCCAGGCGGCGTGCTGGTGACGCGCCTGACGCTCGCCAGTGTGGTTGCGCCCGTGTCGATGTCTGCGTAATAAACTTCGCCGTTTCCTTTGGCGTTCGCCGCCTCCGCCGTGCCGGAATTGGCAATCTGTTCGTCGGCGCTGGAGATGAATGTCAGGCGCGTGCCACTACCGGAGAACGACGGGTTCGCGTTCCAGATCAGATTGACGACGCTGCCCGTCGGGTTCGCCGTACTCGTCAGTTGCAGAAAGGTGCGCGTCGCCGTGTTGTAGACAATGATTTCCGGATTGAGGTCGGGATTCGCGCCACCCTTGACGGTCTGCGTCGCGTTGCCGAGGTCATTGCGCGACGAAACGAATCCGATCAGTGAGCCGTTGTCATTCAGCGTCGCGTAGCGGTTGTCGTCAACGACGGTCGGCGACAGCGTCGCGGTGCCGGGTTGCGGCTTGATGGTGTTGGTCGTGAACGTCACGCGCGTCAGTGCGCCGGTAGACAGATCGACGAAGGCCGCCTCCGCACCGCTCGTCAGATCAACCACCGGGACATCCGGTATGCGATAGAGAAACACTTCCTGGTTGCCGTCTGTCCGGACCGCGTCCTTATTGGCGGTGCCGTCAAAGCTCTTCGGATTCGCCGCCGCGTTGGCGTCAACGTAGGCGTTTGAACTGAACACAATCCACTTCCCGTCGTTGCTGATGTAAGGTCGGTTATTGCTGACCTCGACGGTGATGTTGCTAAAGTTGTTTGGCAGCGCCGGATCGATGGGCGGTTTGGTCGGATCGGTCAAGGCCCGCGTCGAGTTGGTGATTTGGAAAATGCGTCGCTGCACGTAATCAAAGAGGAAGATTTCGCGGTTGCCGTCGGTGTTACTGACGCCCCTAGTGGACTCGCCCGGTTTAAGTGTGGCGATGTCGCCGGTGCCTTCAATGACCACGAATCGACCGTCGCCGCTGATGCCGCCGGCGTAGGCGTTGCGCGTATTGGTCGGGACGTTGGTAATCTGCGCGACAAATGAATCGGGCGTCGCGCTGGGAGTTTGAGCATGGGCGTCGCAGATGACTGCGCTAAGGAAAAGAGCGAGCGTCACGGCAGACGCGACCGCACCGGACAGACGGACAGATGACTTCACAAAGAACCTCCGAACTATGAAAACGGGTTAACCATTAAGATTGCCCACCGCAAGACTGAATGGGCGGCGGCGTGCGCGACAAATCCTATGCGCCGGGGAGACAAAGAAGCCGCATTTTAAGCGTAAGCCCCACACCAGCGCAAGGCAGACGCCGCAACCGAGCACCAAGTTTCACTGTGTTTTTGTCAGCGTTAAGGTTCGCAAAAATTCTAGTGGCTGGACCACTTTTAACAACCTGTTTCTCTGGCGAAACTCTTTGCAGTCGTCCGTTATTCCAGTCATTAAGCTAAGAAGGTCTTTGTCACGACTGACGATGTACCTTGCTCCGGCGGCCACCGCGAGATTGATGTAAGGCTCATCTTCCGGGTCGCGTTCATAGTGGAACTTCTCTGGAACATTTCGCAGCAGAGTTGAATTCGCGATGGCATCTTCTAAAAAGGCGTCTACCTTCTCAGGGGTCAGGCTTGGGAGCCGCTTTGCAATAGCTGGCCGTTGGAGAACTTCTCTGATCTCAGCAAGTACGGGCGGTGACACAAACAAAGTAATGTCGCCTCGCTTTGCCACCTCCAAACAAGAGGCAGCCGCGCCATAGGGACTAAGCAGGGCCTGCACAAACATATTACAGTCGAAAACAACCCTTACTTCATCAGAAGGCATTACGCTATGCTTTCTTGCCGTGCTTCTCTACCCACATTGCTCGGCGCTCGCCTTTTATAATTTCGTCTAGCTCATCCTCCGTCATACCGCTGTCAATAAATTCTTTTCGGGCCGGCGCAAGAATTTCATCAAGCACAGGGTATAAAGCTTGCTTGTTGACTATGCTCTCAACGAAAGCCTTAATGTCTTGACCGCTTGCTGCGGCTTTCTGTTCTAAGATGTGCTCGACTTCTTTAGGAACCGTGATCGTTAATTCCATAACCGTTGTTGCTCCTTGACTGCAAGCACTTAATGACACGTCGTACTCACGGTTTCAGTGTAGCGTAAGGCGCAATTCGCGAGCAATTTGTGAGTGCTGCCAACGAGCCCGCACCCGGGTATTTAAGCCGACCGCCAATTAAGAAAGCGTTCGCCGCCCGGCATCAACCGGCGGCGAACGCTTTTACTGATACCGTTCGAAGGCTGCTCTGCTCGATTCGCTAAAATCCAGGCACTGGGCCAAATCGCAGCTTGTACTCCGGCGAGTACAGGAAGCCCCACACCATCTCGCGGTAGTTGCCCGTTCGGTTAAGGTAGTTCAGCCAGCCGTTGAAGCCGTCGAAGTCTGAGTCGCGCCGGAGATAGCCGAAGTACTGGAGCGAAACGAACGCCTCGTTGTAGAACTTGTTGTTGACCTCGGCGCTCTCGACCACTTCGCTCAGCACCTGCGCCCGCGTCTTGCGTCCCGCGTTCAGATCATCGATCAACTGGTTGCTCTGCGGCAGCACCACGCCCGCTGTCTGCACGAGCGTCGTTACGTAAGCCGCGTTCGTCAAGGCGTCATATCGATCCCTGAAGCGTTGCCGCGTCACCCACTCGCCGGGGAACGCCGCGCGGTTCGCCTCAAGCTCCTGATCCGTCGCGCCCGTCACGCGCCGCGCGTCGGCGAGAAACTCGGTGTACTGTGGCCGCACGCCGAGCGAGACGACGTAGAAGCGATATACAAAATAGCCTTTGAGCTGAAACTCAGTGGAGCGGAAGAAGGCCGACGACACATCGATGCGCGTGCAAGTCAGCGCCGAGTTGCGGTTGTCGAGTTCCGACGGCGGGCACTGGTTGAGTAAAGTCATCCAACCGTTAAAGCCGCCCGGGTCCGGCTCGCGCGACAGAAAGTCGAGGTACTGCTGGCGAAGGAAAAACGGTAGCGCGTCCACCGGATTGGCAACGCTTGAAACCGCATCGTCGTCAATGATCCCGATGCTGGCCGTGCTCAGCGTGCCGAGGGTCATCCCGGTCGGGCTACTCAGGCTGATGTTGACGGTTTCGTTACCTTCGGCGTATCCGTCATCAATGATGGGAACTGTAATTGTGGCGCTCGACTGCCCGACGGCGAACCGCAGCGTGCCGACCGCAGCCACAAAGTCGCAACGGTCGGAGGCCACGCCACTGACGATGCGACAGAAGACGACCCCGGCATCCGGCGTCGTCGCGTAGTTGACCGTCGCCGCCGCCGCGAGATCACCACCGCGCACAACCGTCAACACGGCGCTTGCAGTCACGCCGCTCGCTTCCGGGACGGTATACGCACCGGCACCGAATTGCACTGTGCCCGCCGGCACGTTGCCGCTCAGCGTCCAGTTCAGGACGATGCCACCGAAGTCGCCGTCATACCCGTCGACGACGATGTTGTAAACCTCGCCCGCGGTGACGCTGATCGTCACGCGGCTGTCCACATCATCAGGCGGAGATAGGTCGTCGTTCGCGCCGTTCGCCACAAGCGTCAAGGCGCTGACACTGCCCCCACGGTAAACCGCCAGAATGGTGTCGAAAGAACTTCCGGAAGTATCAATGACGGCGGAGCCGGTCGTCGGTGCTTGCCAGCGATACCAGACAGATGTGCCGCCCGCACTGTCCGGATGAACAGGCTCGCCGGCCTCTTTCGTGGCGCTGACGTTCGTCCCGGTGAGAGTGCCGGTGAGTCCGTTGAGAGGTGTCGCGTTGGCAAAGTTATCATTTGCCGGCGGTGGCGGCGGCGGCGGGATCGCCCCGACGACGTATCCGAAAGTGTCAAGCGCTTTACGGTCGTTGTCCGTGATTTGCATCCGTCGCCCCGGTGAGATTGTGGGGTCCATGATGCCAATGTAGACCCGGCCATTCAGCCGATCATCTTTCCAGTGGCTGGCCTGTTCGCCATCGCCGCCCGCGCCCTCGGCGTCACCGGTCGAGAGCGCCAGTTCGGGGCCGCCGTTAAAACAAACGTGCGGGTCGGTCGCCGAAGCTCCCGTCGTGAGGATGCGCGGCGTCGAGCCGAACGTAGCCAGCGACGCCGTGCCCGGACGGAACCGGAACATATCCCAGATGGTCGGGCGCAAGGCTGTCGTCGAACCGGCGTTACGGACGGCTGACCCGAAACCGAGCGCGTGTCCCATCTCATGCACCGCCACTGCGTCGAAGTCAGTCAGCCCCGCGCTGATGCCGTCGCCCGGGTTAAAGTCAAATGAGGAAGCGGAATTAAAGCCGATGCTAATGTCCCGATCAGTAGATGCGGGGTCGGCGTGCGCGGCGATGATGCCGAGCGAGCGCGCAATCGGTGTCACCACACGCATCGAAAACGCGGCCCCGACATCGGTTGGCAACGAGCCGTTGGGCAAGGCGTTGTAGAACGCCAATTCCTCGGCACTGGGTGAGCGCGACCGCAGTTTGTCACGGACTTCCGTATACGAAGGACTGAATGAAACGCTACTGGTGGAACCTAAGACATTCTCCCCCCACGGCTCGCCGAACCGGTCGGGGCCGTAGTCAACGTCGATCACGATTGTGATGTCCGATTTGATGAGTGCTTCCCAGGTGGCCGCCGCGCGAACGAAAGCGGCCTTCACTTCCGGGTACTGTCCTTCTAATCGCGCCGACCCTCGAAGAACGATCTTAAGCCCCGGCGTCACAGCGTCGGCGGTCGTTGCGGTTTGAGATTGATCTGTGTCGCCACGCGCCGCCATCTCCGAAACGTGGTTGAGCATGATGAGCTTTGAATCGACGCCGGGCTTCCTGATACGGCGCGTCTCTTCGACGGTCGCTTCGCGGCAACCGACATCTCTCGACGACTGGTAGACGATGAAGCCTTCCTGTTCCGTCTCCGGCACCGGCATCGGCTTGCGGCGTGACGATGCGGACGGCGGCGAGGTTAAAGGCTTTTGCGCCGGCACCAGTAGGATGATGGCGGAATGCACCAGCATCACCAGCGTGAGATACGTTATGAGATTGCCGATCTTTTTCATTAATTTTTCCAAGTTCTTAAATTTGAAAATTTTTTGCCGCGACGAACAGGGTGAGGCAAAGCGTAGCCGTTGGCGTCCGGTCAATGACTTTACGCTGAGGCGGCGCGTTCGAGTCGAACGGCGCGCTAATATACTTGGCGGATTCAACTTGTAAGTGCAACGCTCTAATTACAATTCAACGCAGTGGTAAGGTCGCTCGACTGTTTTTGAAGCCCTTTTGCCTGCAACAGTTATGCCCCTAACCGGAGACACTAACCGGCGTC
>JALZJL010000353.1 GCA_030859785.1 Acidobacteriota bacterium | reverse complement strand
CGCTCTCGTTGCGGTGCGTGGCTGCTGCCAATGTTTTAATTCTTGTCATTCGTGGCTGAACTGTCTTTCTTAAAATCTACAGTTCAGTCATGCGCATTCGAGCTGACGGTTTGCGCAATGGGCAAGTCTTCCGCCATGTTCAGAAACTCTCTGACCGGCGATGCGAGTCGGTGGGCATCGGCGAGGAAGCCGTCGTGTCCATGTGATGAGTGTAGTTCCAGATAACTTGCGTCCACTCCGGCGATGCGGGCGCGGTCGCTCAGTGCGCGAACGTCAGAGGCGGGAAACAGCCAGTCCGAAGAAATGCCGACGAGCAACAGAGGCGCGCGGATTCGTCGCAGCGCGTCCTCTTCCGAAGCGTAGCCGCGCGCCAGATCGAAAGTATCCATCGCCTTCGTGATCGTGAGGTAAGCGTTGGCGTCGAAGCGGCCTGTGAAGCTCTCGCCTTGATAATCGAGATAGCCGGCGACATCGAAGCGGCCTTCCGGTGTGCGGTGCGGGTCTTCGCCGCTGCGGTCGGGACGCCGCCCGAAACGCTCTGTGAACAACTCCGCCGATTTGTAAGTACACATCGCGATGGCGCGGGCCATCGCCAACCCTGCGACCGGCGGTGAATCGAAATCATAGTCACCGTCCTGCCAACGCACGTCGTTCTGTATCGCCTGACGCTGAAGATGATTGAGCGCCAAACCCATCGCCGAAAGTTCAGTCGCGCCGACAGCCACACAGAGCCCGACCCGTTCAGCGAAATCCACCGCCCACTGGAGCGCGTGCATGCCGCCGATTGATCCGCCGATGACGGCGCGCAGCCGCGTGATGCCGAGGTGTTCCAACAGCAGCGCCTGCGAACGCACCATATCACGGATCGTCACCAGCGGGAACGTCGCGCGATATGGTTGTCCCGTTCGCGGGTTGATTGACGAAGGGCCTGTCGAGCCGTAGCACGAGCCAATGATGTTCGTGCCGATGACGCAATCATAGTTGAGGTCGAACGCGCCTTCCGCGCCGAACATCTCCGGCCACCAATCCGCGGCGCGCGCCGAACCCGACAGCGCGTGACACACCAGAATGACGTTGTCACGCGCTCGGTTGAATTCTCCGTAACGGGCGTAGCGGAGCGTGACCGGCGACAGTTCCCCGCCCTCCGCCAATGGAAACGGCTGGTCATCGGCGAAAGTCCATTCGCCCTCGAATGTCGGTTCCGGCACGCCGCTCATTTGCTACACCCCACCCGCGCCCGAAGCAGCCTTCAACGGTTCGTCGGTCGAGTCGCCGCCGGGTGTCGGTAAAGTTTTGCTTCCACCCTTCAATGCCTGATCGAGGTCGGCAGTGATGTCGCGGATGTCTTCGATGCCGACTGACAGACGCACCAATTCCGGCGTCACCCCGGTTGCCCGCTGCTCATCTTCGCTCAGTTGCGAGTGAGTCGTTGAGGCCGGATGAATGACCAGCGATTTGGCATCTCCGATGTTGGCGAGCAGGCTGAACAGCTTCAGCGAGTTGATGAAGTTTTTGCCTGCCTCGTATCCACCGCGAATCCCGAAAGTTACGAGCGCGCCGGACCCGTTTGGCAGATATTTTTGCGCCAGCGTGTGATATTTGCTTTCTTCAAGGCCGGGATAATTGACCCACTCCACCGCTTCGTGATGCTTCAAATAGCGTGCGACTTCAAGCGCGTTTTCGGAATGCCGCTCCATCCGCAGATGCAGTGTCTCGGCCCCCTGCAATAACAGGAAAGCGTTGAACGGCGAGAGGCACCCGCCCGTGTCGCGCAACCCTTGCACCCGCGCCTTGATGATGAAGGCCAGATTCCCGAAAGCTTCTGTGTACGACACACCGTGATACGACGGGTCAGGTTCGGTAAAATCCGGGAAGCGACCCGACGCCTTCCAGTCGAACTTGCCGCCGTCGACCAGCACGCCGCCAATCGAAGTTCCGTGCCCGCCAATGAATTTCGTGGCCGAGTTAATGACGATGTCAGCGCCCCACTCGATGGGCCGGCAGAGGGCCGGTGACGGAGTGGTATTGTCGATGATGAGCGGTAGTTTGTGTTCGTGCGCAATCGCAGCGAGGCGTTCGATGTCGATGATGTCGAGTTTCGGATTGCCGACCGACTCAGTGTAAATCGCCTTCGTCTTGTCGTTGATGCTGTCGCGCAGACCATCGTAATCCTCTGCGTCAACAAACCGCACGTTTATTCCGAGCTTCGGCAGCGTGTAGTGAAACAGATTGTAAGTCCCACCATAGAGCGATGTCGTCGAAATGATTTCATCTCCGGCTCTGGCGATAGTCAGGATGGCGAGCGTTTCCGCCGCTTGTCCCGACGCCAGCGCGAGCGCCGCGGCACCTCCTTCGAGCGCCGCAATCCGCTTCTCGAAAACGTCGGTCGTCGGATTCATGATGCGCGAGTAGATGTTGCCGAACTCCTGCAACGCGAAGAGGCGCGCGGCGTGATCCGCGTCTTTAAAAACGTAAGAAGTGGTTTGATAAATCGGAACGGCACGCGAGTTGGTCGTGCCGTCAAGCTCTTGCCCGCCGTGGATGGCGAGCGTGTTGAAATGGAATGATTGGGCATCGTCGGTATCAGACATGTGTATTCTCCTCTGATAGTCGCGGGCGAAGCGGCGACGTGATTTATCTTAAGTCAGTGCGAGGCGGTACTCATGGTTTTTATCGCAAGCGAGTGCGGGAAAAAGGAAAGGCTCCCCACGCTAAAGATTGCGCGGGAAGCCTCGATGCGAAACATTGAACTCTTCCAGCCTTTAGCAGTTTTTACCGTGGAGCAAGTCGCCTAAATCGCCACGCCGAAACACTGTCAATATAACGGCGGCACTGTACGCCATAACCGCGAAGCCTGTCAAGCGGTTTGCTTTACATTCAGACGGTCTTCGGAAGCGTCCACGGCGCACGGTGGCTGCCGACGATGAACTTCTGCGCGTTCGAATCGTCAACGATCCGTTCGGCATCAACGTCCCACTTGACCTGTCGTCCAAGGCGGAAGGCAATATTTCCGAGGTGACACGCGATCATCGAGTTATGACCAATCTCGACATCCGAATTGGGCCGCTTGCGCGAGCGCATGCATTCGAGAAAATTCCTAACATGTAACAAGTGATAATCCTCGCCGTTGGTTCCCTGTCGCGGCACACCGGCGTAACGATAGTCCTTGCGCTTCTTCGCGCTCGCCCGCTCAGTTTCCGGGTAAACCTCCCAACCGCCACGATCAACCACCAGCACGCCATTGTTGCCGTGGAACGCAACGCCGTGATCGCGCGATTCGGGGCCGCGCCCGATGGCCGTCGCGTGCTCCCAGATCATCGTGAAACTGGGAAAGCTCCACAGCACCTGCTGCGTGTCGGGGGTCTCTTCGGCGTCATCGGGAAAACCGAACTTGCCGCCGACTGATGTTGCGGAACTCGGCGCCTTGATGCCCATCCCCCAGTTGGCGATGTCGATCATGTGCGCGCCCCAGTCGGTCATCAATCCGCCGGCATAATCCCAATACCAACGGAAATTGAAGTGGAAACGGTTTTTGTTGAATGCACGCTTCGGCGCGGGGCCGAGCCAAGTATCGTAATCGACTGAAGCCGGGGCGGCGGTGTCGGGCGCGACCGGGACGTTCCCCATCCAATCCTGATATGCCCATGTGCGAACGAGGCGGATTTTTCCGAGTTCCCCACTCTGCACATAACTGACGGCATCGGCATAGTGCGTCGCGCTCCGCTGTTGCGTACCCATCTGCACCACGCGTTCGTACTTGCGCGCCGCATCGACCATCATCCGACCTTCGGCGATGGTCAGCGACAGAGGCTTTTCGACATAGACATCCTTGCCTGCTTGACACGCCATAATCATCGGCAGCGCGTGCCAGTGGTCAGGCGTCCCGATGACTACCGCGTCCATCTCTTTCAATTCTAGGACGCGACGAAAATCGCGTGTCACCAGCGCCGGACGTTGCGACACCTGTTCGTCGACGGCCTTCAACGCCCGAGCACTCTGCTCGTCATCCACGTCGCAGAGCGCGACACATTCCACGTTTTTAATGTTCAGCATTTTCCGCAAATCGCCGCGGCCCTGTCCCCCGCAACCGATCAGGCCGACGCGGATGCGTTCGTTTGAGCCGAGGATGTTCGCATTTGAAGTAGCCGTCTGCCCCACAACTTTTTTCGGTTTGAGTAAAGAAAAGCCAGCGGCGGCGGCGGCGCCCAGCCCGAGTGTCTGCTGAAGAAATGTTCGGCGGTCTTTAGGTTTCAAGGGAGTAAATCCTTTCGCATGATTCAATGTTTCTGAGGTCAGGACGGCGACGATCCTGCATTACCAAGTGTGTGAGTTTGACGGTGAAGCGGTGAAACGGTTATCACCGTCCGTCTGATTCGGTTTGGCTTAACGGGTAAGAGTCTCGGCAACCGGTTCTCGTAGTTCAAATGCATGAGCGACGGTGTAACTCTATTATGCGCCGCGACAATTTTCAACCTCAAGTTCACGGGCAACGGCGGGCGGAGCCCGCCTCTCAACAAACGGATTTTTTACTTTTGCAAAAGGTCTATTGTGAAGGCTATCAGTGACCCTACTTGTTAAGTCGTCGTTCAGTTCTGTTTTTCGGTGAACAGTTATCGATCCGAAACGCGATAAACTTTTCAGTTTCGTTGACGTAGTAGAATTGAAAGTTTTCATTGATAGGTTTTTTTGCGAACGGTGAAACATGTCTTTCCGTGAAGCGCTGAATCTGGCGCTATTTTCAATCCTCGCACACAAACTTCGCTCATTTCTGACGCTACTGGGTGTCATCTTCGGTGTGGCGACGGTGATTGTGGTGGTGTCGCTGGTCGAAGGCTTTAACACTTACGTCGATGAAAAAATCGCCAACATCGGTACCAACGCCTTCAGCGTGCAGAAGTATTCAATTGAAGATTTTTCCAGCGTCGTGGCGTTGAACGCCGCGCGGCGTCGTAACAAAGACGTCACGCTCGATGACCTGGCGGCGTTGAAAGGCCGCAACGGCGCGATCCTCGACGCGGGTGGAAAAGCCGTCGATACGGGCGACGTGAAGTTAGGCTCGATATCTCTGCTCCGCATTCAAATCAACGCCGCGACGCCGAACGTCGCCGATATCGAACGAATTGATGCCAGCGCGGGCCGCTTCTTCAATCAGGTCGAAGAGGACACGCGCCGCCACGTCTGCTTTATCGGTGCGGACGTGGCGGAGAAACTTTTTCCATCCAGCAACCCATTGGGACATTCAATCAAAATCGACGGACGTCCTTTTCAAGTAATCGGCGTCGGGAAAGCACTCGGAACGGTTTTTGGTCAGCCGCGCGACATGTACGTGTCGATGCCGCTTTCGACCTTCCTCTCAATCTACGGCTCGCGACGCTCAATCAATATCATCATTACTTCGGCCAGCGAGAGTAGCTACCTCGACGCGATTGATGAAGCACGGGTGACGATGCGCGCACGTCGCAAACTGTCACCGAGCGAGAAGGACAGCTTCGGCATCGTCACGCCGAGCGCGATTAATGAATTGCGCGACAAGATTTTCGGGACGATCCAAACGGCGGCGGTCGGCGTCACCTCAATCTCACTCGTCGTTGGCGGCATCGTGATTATGAATATCATGCTCGTCTCTGTGACGGAGCGGACGAAAGAGATTGGCATTCGCAAAAGCATCGGCGCGCGGCGCGTGGATGTACTCAAGCAGTTTCTTGCCGAATCGACTCTGCTCTCGTTGATGGGCGGCAGCATCGGCGTCCTAATCGCCTTCATGCTGGCGAAATTGGTCGCCACGTTTACGCCCGTGCCGACTTCCTTACCGCTCGGAGCGGTCGGGGTCGCCCTCCTGGTGTCAGGTAGCGTCGGTTTGATTTCAGGTGTCTACCCGGCGTGGAAGGCGGCAGGACTTGACCCGATTGAGGCGCTCAGGTCGGATTGAAGAGGGAGTTTTCAGTTTTGAGCAAAAAGGGACGCACTCAATTAATCGCAATTGACCGCCAGTCGGGATTTACTGAAAACTCAAAACTCAAATCTGAACGCCATGAAACTTTTGCGAACGGATGTTTACGAGAATCTGCGGATGGCGCTGGACACTCTCTGGCATTATAAGCTGCGCTCATTCCTGACGATTCTCGGCGTCGTCATCGGGACGATGACCGTAATCGTCATCGCGGCGTTTGTCAGCGGCATCGAAGCGCGCGTCTCAACCGAGATTGAATCTTTCGGAACCAATTCAGTCTACGCTTACCGTTTTGATCCCGGCTTCAACTTCAACCCGTCAGCGGAAGAGCGGATGCGAAAACCGCTCAGTTACGAAGACGCGCTCGCCATCGCCGCCGAGTGCCCTTCGCTGATGTATGTCGCGCCATTCATGTCGCCGGTCGACTTCATCGGCGGGCCGTTCACCAAGCGCGTCCACGTCCGTTACCGTGGGATCGAGATGACCAACGCGACGGTGCAGGGTACTCTGCCCGCGTATTTCAGGATGGGCGTGACAGAGGTGGTTGAGGGCCGATACTTTAGCGATGCCGACAATGAGCGCCGCGCCGATGTCGCGGTCATTGGGCGCGATGTCGCCAATACACTCTTTCCAAATACCGCCGCTCTCGATCAAAAGATTCTGATTAACGGGCGTGACTACAGCGTGATCGGCGTGCTCAAAGCTCGCGAGACATTCATCGTCGGTGCCGAGGACCCCAACAACGAAAACAAAGCCGTCTATCTGCCTTACAGAACACTGCACCAGCTTTACCCGGATGTCGAAGACAACTTCATCATGGCGCAGGCCCAGCCTGGCAAAATCGACGAAGCAGTCGAAGAAATCCGCGACGTGTTGCGCAAACGAAGGAAAGTGTCTTTCAACGCGCCCGACAACTTCGGGCTGCAAACATCTGAACAGATCATTGAGCAGTTCGGCGCGATTACCGGCGGCGTGTTCGCGCTGATGGTCGCCATCTCCAGCGTCGGCCTATTGATCGGTGGCATAGGTGTGATGAATATCATGCTCGTTTCCGTCACCGAGCGCACCAAAGAGATTGGCGTCCGCAAGGCCGTCGGCGCTAAACAGCGCGACATTATTCTTCAGTTTCTGATCGAGGCCGTGACCCTGACCGGAATCGGCGGTGTGCTGGGAATCTTCCTCGGTGCAGCGCTCGCGAAACTGGTGCAAGTTTTTATGCCGACCTACGTCCCGCTCTGGGCGCCAGTCGTTGGATTTGGCGCCTCGGTCGCCCTCGGCGTCGGGTTTGGACTGTGGCCGGCATGGAAAGCCGCGCGCCTGCACCCGATTGAAGCGCTACGGCACGAATAGGCACGCACACATTTCGGAGTTTTGTGGTAATCTGGCGGCGAATTCCCTCACTTGAGAGTGCCGACCTGTGGATTTTGCGGCCTGCAACTAATCCCCCTGAAGTTGGTGCAACATGGAGGCCGCCTTTAACATCTAAACTGCCTGGAACAAAGGGGTTTGGTGAGGCCATAGGATGGCCTATGTTTTTATTTTTTCCGAATTAATGATTGTTTAAGCCAAATGCGCGAGGCGGATTGCGTGATGATAATCCACCGTGCGGAGGTAGATAAAGAGTGAGCATGAGTATCAAAAATCAACCCGGAGTTGAGTTGGCTGAGTTTGGCAGCAACGTTCTGCCTTTCGCCGATTTGAGCGAAGGGGTTAACGAAGAATCTTCTCCTGCCAACATCGAACACGTATTGCAAAAGATTGAGGCCGCCAATGCCGGTGAATCGGATGCCGGTGAATTACTACTCGGTCATGCCGCGTCGCCGACCGAAGTTGATGAGAATGAAGAACCGGCTGACGAAGGCGATGGACTGGACTTATCAGCGGAGGCTGATAAAACTAATGACCCGGTGCGCGTGTACATGCGCGAGATGGGTGTCGTACCGCTGTTGACGCGCGCGGGCGAAGTCGCCATTGCAAAGCGTATCGAGCGTGGACAGATCAAGACGTATAAATCGATTACGCGCTCGCCAATCGCCATCCGGGAGTTGCTGAAAATGGGGGACGAGATGGAAGCGGGCACGCTTCATGTTCGTCAAGTAGTTAACTTTTCAGATCAAACAGAGACGGAAGAGTACGAGGATCGAGTCGACGAGTTCCAGCGGCTGACGCTGGAAGGAATCAGTCGCATCCGAAAGCTCGCCAAGACCGGTCTCGCGGAGTTGGAGAAGCTGCGAGCTGAATTGAGGGTCACTCATGGCAAGCGGTCGAAGAAGCTGCTGCGTCTGAAGCGCAAACTCGCACGCATACGCCTCGAAATCGCGCAGGAAGTTAAGCATCTCAACGCCTCGGAGCGCACCCGCCTGCGACTGATTGACTCGGTCACCGCCGTTCACCGAGAGGTTCGCGTCGGTGAACGTGAGATTGAAACATACACTGAGAAGCTTGGTCGCAAGCGCATCAAGCCGGAAGACGAGCGCGACTATAAAGCGCGCGTCAGTGCCGCGAAGCGCCGGCTGCGGCAGTTAGAAACCGAGCACTATGTTTCGGCAGTTGAAATCAAACGCTCCTACCAAACGATTATTACCGGCGAGCAGGAAGCCGCGCAGGCCAAGCGCGAGTTGACTGAGGCCAATCTGCGCCTCGTGATTTCCATCGCGAAGAAATATCTGAATCGTGGTTTGCAGTTCCTCGATCTGATTCAGGAGGGGAACATCGGGTTGATGAAGGCGGTTGACAAATTCGAGTGGCGACGGGGCTACAAGTTCTCGACCTACGCGACGTGGTGGATTCGGCAGGCGATCACGCGCGCGATTGCCGACCAGGCGCGCACCATCCGCATTCCCGTCCACATGATCGAGACGATCAATAAGCTACGCAGCACGTCGCGCGCGCTCGTGCAGGAGTTAGGACGCGAACCGACCAGCGAAGAGGTAGCACGCCGGGTCGAGATGCCGGTCGCCAAAGTCAGGCAGATTTTCAAGATGGCGCAGGACCCGATTTCATTGGAAACACCGATTGGTGAAGACGCGGAATCATCTCTCGGTGATTTGATCGAAGACAAATCGATTGTCAATCCGGCGGAGGCGGTCGTCTCGGTTAACCTGCGTGAATTAACCGACGAAGTGCTTCAGACGCTCAGCCCGCGTGAGGAGAAGGTTTTGAAGATGCGCTATGGCCTTGACGGGTCGGGAGAGGAGCACACGCTCGAGCAAGTGGGTCAGCACTTCAACGTGACGCGCGAGCGCATCCGACAGATTGAAGCGAAGGCGCTGAAGAAGCTGCGTCACCCATCACGCGCACGCGTCTTGAAAGTATTCCTCGACGGCAAAAGTCAGTGACGGGCTGGACGTTTGTAGCGTTCAGCCGTTTTGATCGCCGCCTTTGATTGATAGTTGGCTACTGAGTTTAATTAACCCGACGCTTCACGTTTAAGAGGCGGGCGAGACACGACGCATGGTGTGTTTGAGTGTCTCGCCCGCCTCTTATGCATTTTGTGGGTTTGAAATAGAAGAGTCTTTCAATTGACGCTTTCTTACGCGCGGATCCTCCATGACAAGCGGGTTGTCGGCGAATGCTCATCCGTCGTCGCGTCGCGAATCACCATCAGGCCTAGGCTGTAGGATCGTGTGAGCGCAGAAGGCTATGTCGCGGCTAATCTCAGTGATTTTCAAACCGACTTTCGACTTGAACCATTGGCGCTCTTCATCCATGAGGGAAATAAATGAAATCGGCGCGCCGCATACCTGAGACGCGAGCGCCGTCAAGTCATCGAACGCTTCTTCGGGCGCGGTGTCCAGGATGTGATGTTGACGTAAAATTTCAAGTCTTGTGGATTCCGTGTCGGGTAATGGTGCCTTCATTTTGAGTAGTCTCAGTCAACGTGATGCTGCGAGGGATTTGCCGTCCTTCTTTCGTCACGCTCACAAGTGCATATTGGTGCCCCCGGTGGGCGGGCATTTGTCAAAGAGGATGATTTGATGGATGGCGTGCGCTCGGACGCCGGGGACTTTGAGACGAATCTGCGGCAAAGGTAGTGAGAGCCTAAAGCGCGGTTAAGAAGTTACCATCATCATCCCCTCAATCCATTGCGGCCTCAACAGGGAATAATTCCGGGTCTGGTTTTCACCTCAACGTCTCGTTCACGCGAATAATGAATCGTGATTTTCGTGACGTTGTAGTGTGATAATTCGCAGCTCAGTTGTGAGATAATTTATGTCATGAAGTCGAATCGTTTTGCTTTCTTTTCGTGGGGCGTGCTGGCCTACACGCTGGCCGTCATTGTGTGGGGCGCATACGTTCGTGCATCAGGTTCCGGCGCGGGGTGCGGCAGTCATTGGCCGCTCTGCAATGGGGACATTATTCCGCGTGACCCACAGCTAAAGACCATTATCGAGTTGACCCATCGATTGACCAGTGGGGTGGCGCTCGTGCTCGTCATTATCCTGTTCGCGTGGGCGTGGCGGGCGTTCCCGCGTCATCACCGCGTCCGCCGCGGGGCCGCGCTGAGCCTGCTCTTTATGGTCACCGAAGCGCTCGTCGGAGCGGGGCTGGTGCTCTTTGAATTGGTCGCCGACAATGCTTCGATGGCGCGTGCGATGTTCATGGCCGTTCATCTAATGAATACATTCATGCTGATCGGGTCGATTGCCTTGACGGCGTGGTGGGGTTCGGGTGGAGGGAGTTTGCGTCTAAGATTAAACGACGGAATGACATTGCTCGCGGGTGTCAGTTTTCTGGCGATGCTGGTTCTGGCCGCGAGTGGCGCGGTCGCGGCGCTTGGCGACACGCTGTTTCCATCGGCATCGCTCGCCGAAGCGCTTCAGCAGGACTTGTCGCCAACTTCGCACCTGCTGATCCAACTCCGCGTGCTGCATCCGCTGCTGGCCGTCTTCGCCGGTTTCCTTGTCATCACGACCGCCGTCTACGCCAGTCAGTCGACGCCGAGCACCGGGGTTAAACGTTGGTCGGTGGCATTGTTTGCGCTGGTGCTAATGCAGATGGGAGTCGGCGCGCTGAACGTCGCGTTGCTCGCACCGATCTGGTTACAATTCGTCCATTTGCTGCTCGCTGATTTCGTCTGGATCGCGCTCGTGCTGATGTCGGCCTCCGCCCTTTCACAACCGGCGACGGCGACGACCGGCCAGCGCGCCATCATGGCACCCGATGCTACCGCTCTTTCACTCTCGCGCGAATAACAAAATGACGAGTCACCTGTAACGAGACTTGTCTGTACGAACGCGCTTTCAGTTATCGCTGGCGGCGGAGATTCGTTATCTGCCGCTCACATTCCGATGTCTTTCAGGTGATAGCGGTCGGTGTCGTAATAGCGTTCGACATCGACCGTGTTCAATTTTCCGAGTACAGAAGAGATGTCGACCAGCGACAGATCGCAGGCCGGCGCGATGCCCCGCGCCGAAACCATTTTGCCGAAATCGCCCGCGGCCACGGCGGCCCCGGCCCTCGCGCCAAACATCATGCCCATGATTCGATCCACCGCCGACGGTGGCCCGCCACGCTGCGGGTGGCCGAGCATCGCAGAGCGTGCGTCATAATCTGTCTCCGACATAATTCGCTTGGCGAGGACTTCGCCGATCCCACCCAGACGCGCGTGGCCGAAAGCGTCATGCCGGTCATCGACGGTGACTAACTCGCCGTCTTCAGAATACGCGCCCTCGGACACCACGATCACGGAATATCGCGGGCGTTGCGGGTCTCGCACCGGTCCCGTCGTGTCGCCGAGCCGCTCGCGCAGGTGTTGGTAAATCTTTTGATACCTGAATGGATACTCCGGGATCAAAATCAAATCGGCTTGCCCGGCGACACCCGCCCACAGCGCGAGATGGCCGGCGTGACGACCCATCACCTCGATCACCTGCACCCAACCATGCGAACCCGCCGGTGTGCGCGAACGTTCAATCACATCCGTGACGTTCCTCAGCGCGGTGTCGAAGCCGAGCGTGTAATCGGTTCCCGCAAGGTCTTTATCAATCGTCTTCGGCACGCCGACGACGGGGACGCCTTTCTCCGACAGACGCGCGGCGACACCGAGCGTGTCTTCACCGCCGCATGCGACGATGGCGTCAAGGCCGAGCTTCGCAATATTTTCGATGGCCTCGTCAGAGCGGTCGATTCGCTCGCCCTCTTCATTGACGGTTTTGAATGGGTTAGTACGCGACGATCCGAGATTCGTCCCGCCGTCACGATCCCAACGGCGCACCTTCGCGCGGTCGAGCGGCAGCACGTCGAGTAACGGGTTAAGCAGACCACGCCACCCGTCGTACAACCCGGCGACCGTAATGTTGTGCTCAGAGGCGCGATACACCAGACCTTTAATGGCGGGGTTGAGTCCCGGCGCATCGCCCCCACCGGTCAAAACGCCGATTCGCTTTATTTTCGACATAACCTAAAAGTCGCTCCTGTTTGAATCTGGCTGTTACTTTTGCCTTCTGCCTTTTTACTTTTGCCTTACATACTTACTACCTTAAAGCTTGCGACACCGCGCACCGTCTGCGTCCACCTTCAACAGACGCGCGGATGTCTCGATGCCGTGGCGGTGAAAATTTTCGGCGATGGCTTGTTGAATCTCGTCATAACAATCATCGGCCAGGGCCAGCACGCTCGGCCCCGCGCCGCTCAGAGAAATGCCGAGCAGACCCTTGCGGCGCGTGATGCTCAGTGCTTCGCGCAAGCCCGGCACCAGCGTCTCGCGATAAGGTTGGTGCAGACGATCCCGCATCGATTCCCACAATAGATCATCACGTCGCTCGTCCAACGCCGCGCCGAAGAGCGCCGCCCGTTGAAGGTTGTAAACCGCGTCGGTGTGATTGACCTGTGGCGGCAGCACGGCGCGTGCCTGTGCCGTTCCCAAACTCACATGGGGCGAAATGACGAGAACTTTGATGTCAGGCGGCCAGTGCTTCTTGACGCTTAGCACGCCGCCATCGTCACCGACGCACGTTACCACCAATCCACCATGCAGAGATGCGGCAACATTATCGGCGTGCCCCTCCAACTCTTTCGCGTAACCCAGCACCTGCTGGTCAGTAAACTCCTGACCGAAGAGATGTGCAAATAACTTGATGCCAGCGATGATTGCCGCCGCGCTGCTGCCGAGTCCGCGCCCCAGCGGAATTTCGTTAAGCACCGCGAGGCGGAGCGGCGGCAGTTCAACCGACCGTTGAGCGGCGACGAAAGAGATGGCGCGACACACCAGATTCTCGCCATCGCGCGGCAAACTTCCGCTGCTTCCCTCACCGCGGCTGCGTGCGC
Organism: Acidobacteriota bacterium; assembly: GCA_030859785.1. GTDB lineage: Bacteria > Acidobacteriota > Blastocatellia > Pyrinomonadales > Pyrinomonadaceae > JACDEG01. Next base: position 4,412 of record JALZJL010000353.1, on the reverse strand, counting down.
GACATGGCTCTTCCGTGTCCTCTCTGATCGTCGCGCGCACCGTCAAATAAATCTGTAAAGCCAATGCGTAACAATCGAAGCCCGCGCCGAGGTTGGAGGTCGAGCCGGGGACCCGCACTTCAACCGAGTTGCCGCGAATTGAATGCTGCCACTCCGCAATCTCTTCGTCGAATGGTGTTGGAATCGCCGCTTCGATCAAGTCAGCACAGACCTCCCGCGTCCCGCTTGACCGCCGCATCTTCAGCGCGCCGCACAAGTTGATCGACAATCGCTTTTCTCGTCGCCATGACGCGCGCCGGAGGATTGGCGAATGTGCTGTCGATGGGCCGCTCTTTCGCCGACCCGTCTGCCGCCAAGCTGTGACTGACGAGTGTTCCGCGATGATATTTGATCGCGTAGTCGGTGTCTTTCATGACGTGGCCGGTCAACACCGCGACGACGCTCTCGCCCGCCCCGACGAACCCATCGGCGACCAATATCTTGAGGCCGGCGATGGTTGTCGCAGAGGCCGGTTCACACCCGATGCCATCCCTTCCGATGATTGCCTTCGCATCGGCGATTTCCTGCTCGCTGACGCTCAACACACGTCCGCCCGTTTCGATGACCGCGCGGCGCGCCTTCTTCCACGATACCGGCGAGCCGATTTTAATCGCCGAAGCCAGCGTCTGCGGGTGCTCGATTGGGTTGAGTTGCAACGCCTCCAGAGACCAATCGTAATTCGCGCCTGCCGGCGATTCAGGTGGTGTGACGCCGGCAAACATGTGCGCGAACGGCGCGGCACCGTCGGCCTGCACGACCGTCAGCTTCGGCAGACGGTCAATCACGCCGAGTGCATATAACTCAAGTAATCCTTTGCCGAGCGCGGCGCTGTTGCCGAGGTTACCGCCCGGCACGACGACATGATCCGGCACTTCCCACGCAAGCTGTTGCAGCATTTCAGCGGCGACCGTCTTTTGACCCTCAATGCGAAACGGGTTGATCGAATTGACTAGATAGAATGATTCATCTTCGGCGAGTTCGCGGATGACACGCATCGCGTCGTCGAAGTTACCGTCCAGTTCGAGCACCGCCGCGCCGTAGTCGAGGCTCTGCGCCAGTTTCGCGTGACTGATCTGCCCGTGCGGAACGAGAATCGCGCACTTCAAATCGGCGCGCGCCGCGTATGCCGCGAGGCTCGCCGAAGTGTTACCGGTGCTGGCGCACACCACCGTCTCGACTTTCAGCCGCAGTGCTTGTGTGACCGCCGCCGTCATCCCCGTATCTTTGAATGACCCGGTCGGGTTGCAGCCCTGATGTTTCAGCTTTAGGCGGTCGAGTCCGCAATACCGAGCCGAACGCGGCGCGTCATACAGCGGCGTGTTCCCTTCCGACAGCGTCACGACACAAGTCTCTTCGTCGAATGGCAGCAGTTCGCGGTATCGCCACACGCCGCTGCGGTCGCGATAATCCGGCGACGCGAGCCGCTCCTGCCAGAGCTTACGTAAGACCGCGCCGGTCGCTTTCACAGCAGAGTCGCCTTCCTTAACACCCCCTGTGTGATCTTCCGCTGCGAAGTCGCGCACCACGTCGAGCAGTCCGCCGCAACGCGCGCATACATAGAGGCGCGCGTCCAATTCATAGCGCGCTCCGCATGACGGCTCGATGCACCTCTGCACGGCTGCTGGCGCGGTAGCAATTTCATTCTCCAACACAGTCGTCCTGTTCATGCTTTGATGAGACCGCTTTCTTCGTCCGCGTGAATATCTCTGCCGCGCCGCGCCAGGTCGAACTCCTGATGCACAGATGTGACCGCGCTCCGCATCACGCCCTTCTCAACGACAAATGAAATATTGTACTCCGACGAGCCTTGCGCGATGGCGATGATGTTGATGTCTTCGCGTCCGAGCGAGCTAAAGACCCGCCCGACGATGCCCGGCGTGCCGCGCATCTTGTCACCGACCACCGCGACAATCGCGATGTCCGGATTGACGCTGATATATTCAACGTGATGATGGACTAAATCAAGCGCGAAGGCGGCACGAAGCGCAGCGACCGTCCGTGCGGCGTCGACCGAGTTAACGATGAAGCAGATGTCGTTCTGCGATGACGACTGCGAAATCAGCAACACGTTGGCGCGGGCACTGGCCGTCGCTGTAAATGCCTTCGCGGCGACGCCGGGAACGCCGACGATGCCACGCCCGCCGACGGTAATCATCGTCACGTCGCTGATCGCAGTAATCGCTTTGACGCCGCTCTCGGTCGGATGCCCGTGCGCCGTTATTTTGGTGCCGAGCTTTTCCGGCTCGAAGCTGTTGCGTATCCAGACGGGGACGCCCGCATCGGCCACCGGACGCAACGTCTTCGGGTGCAGAACTTTCGCCCCGAAGTAGGCCAGTTCAGCCGCCTCGTTGTAAGAAATTTCCCGGAGCGTCCGTGCCTCCGGAACGAGCCGCGGGTCCGCCGTCAACACTCCTTCGACATCCGTCCAGATGATGATCTCCGCCGCATCCAGCGCCGCGCCGAGGATGGTCGCTGAATAGTCCGAACCGCCGCGCCCGAGCGTCGTCAACACACCGTTGACGGTCGCCCCGATGAACCCGGTCACGACCGGCACGACGCCTCGCGCCAATAGCGGCGCGAGTCGCGCGGTCGCACACTCAATCGTCTTGTCCATCAACGGTTCGGCCTGCCCATGTTCGTTGTCGGTGACGATCAGCTCGGTCGCTTCGACGGCGACGGCCTCGATTCCTTTCCCTCGTAAACTCTCGGCGACCAGCCGCGCCGACAGCCGTTCGCCGGCGCTGGAAATCGCATCGAGAGCGCGCGGCGTCAACTCGCGTAACATCGACGTGCCGCGACACAATCGCGTCACTTCGCCGATGATACGTTCCATCTCCGATTGCAATGCCGCGCGTTTGTCTTCATCGCGCGCCAGCGTCTCAATCGCCGCGCGATGCTGCCGTCCGAGCGCGTCACTCAGTTCGCCCGCGGCATTCTCGTCGCCGCTTGCTGATTGATGCGCGGCGGTGATCAAGCGGTTGGTGACGCCGCTCATCGCCGACACGACCGCGATAGTCGGGCGGGCGCGCGCTCCGCCGGCAATGATCTCCGCCGCGTGCTCGATGCGCGTCGCATCGCCAACCGAGGTACCACCGAACTTCATCACCTGCACATTCTCGATCATAGCGATCATCCACCTTTCACCACTGCTCAGCCCCGTAAAATTTTGATACTGGCTCAGTCGGGGAGACAAAAATAAGCTGCGGATTGACGCGGACGAACGCGGATCTGAAAAACAATCCATTGAATCTGCGTTCATCCGCGTTCATCCGCGGCTCATCTCACGGCCTTCGGGCCACTACCAAATTATGATCAACATCACTGACAAGCGGAGACGCGCCATCGCGCACCAGTTTGTATTCGACCGCGTCGACCAGCGCTCGCCAACTTGCCTCGACGATGTTGGCCGACACACCAACCGTCCCCCAGTTATCGCGCCCGTCGCCCGACATAATCAACACGCGCACCAGGCTCGCCGTACCGGACAAATTGCCGGTGATGACGCGTACTTTGTAATCGATCAAGCGCACCTCGGCGAGTGACGGGTAAAACTTTTCAAGTGCGCGCCGCAGGGCGTGATCGAGGGCGTTGACCGGCCCCGTGCCGCTCGCCGCCGTGTGCTCGACGCAATCGCCGACGCGCACCTTGATCGTCGCTTCGCTCATCGGCATCAGAGACCCACGATGCTCATCAATCACGCGAAAACCGAGCAGCTCGAAATACGGGCGGTGTGTACCGCTCAGTCTGCGCACCAACAAATCAAAGCTCGCCTCAGCAGCCTCGAACTCGTAGCCGTCGTGTTCGAGTCGCTTTAATTCGTCGAGCACGCCCTGCTCATCGTTCAACTCAAATCCCATGTCCCGCGCCTTCGCAATCAAATTGGCGCGCCCGGATAAGTCCGAGACGAGCACACGCCGGCGATTGCCGACTGACTCCGGCGGAACGTGCTCATAGGTCAGCGGTTCGCGCTCAACTGCCGAGACATGCACGCCGCCCTTGTGCGCGAATGCACTGTCACCGACAAACGGCGCGCGCGAGTCGTGTGATAAATTCGCCAATTCACTGACGAAGCGCGCCGTATCCCGCAACCGCAGTAGACGCTCGCTGCCGATGCTCCGGCAGTCAAGCTTTAACTCTAAGTTTGCAATCACCGAACACAAGTTCGCGTTGCCGCAACGCTCGCCGTAACCGTTGATCGTCCCTTGAACGTGCATCGCCCCGGCACTGACCGCCGCGAGCGTGTTGGCGACCCCCACATCACCATCGTTGTGACAGTGGATGCCGAGCGGGACTTCGATTTGCGCGGACACCTCGCGAACTACGCGCGCGACTTCATCGGGCAGCGCGCCGCCGTTCGTGTCGCACAACACGAT
>JALZJL010000351.1 GCA_030859785.1 Acidobacteriota bacterium | reverse complement strand
GCTACGCCGAGCGGCAGGGCTGGCGGATGGAGATTCTCGGCACTTCCGAGTCCGGCGTCGGCGGCATCAAGGAAGGCATTGCATTGATCGAGGGCGACAAGGTCTACTCCAAACTCAAACACGAATCGGGCGTCCATCGCGTGCAGCGCGTGCCGCAGACCGAGGCGAGCGGGCGCATCCACACTTCCGCGATTACCGTCGCCGTGCTGCCCGAAGCCGAAGAGGTTGACGTGAAGATCGACCCGAAAGATTTGCGCATCGACACCTTCTGCTCATCAGGGCCGGGCGGCCAATCCGTCAACACCACCTACTCCGCCGTCCGCATCACGCACTTGCCAACCAGCACCGTCGTCTCGATGCAGGACGAGAAGTCGCAGATCAAGAACCGCGAAAAAGCGATGCGTGTTTTGCGAGCGCGTTTGCAGGAACTCGAAGAACAAAAGCAGCACGACGCATTGGCGAGCGAGCGCCGCTCGATGGTCGGTAGCGGCGACCGCTCCGAGAAGATTCGCACCTACAATTTCAAAGATAACCGCGTCTCCGACCATCGCATCGGCCTCACCATTCACCAACTCGACCTCGTGATGGAAGGCGCGCTCGACGAAATCATCAACGGCCTCGTCACACACTTTCAGGCCGAAAAGATGAAGGTCGCAGTCTAAGAAAGTGATGAGTACTGAGTGCTGAATTTAAGCGGGACTGCTTTTACTCAGTACTCGGTACTCATCACTATGTGCTCAGTATTTTGTTATGGAAGTAACGCATGTTTTGATGATTCGGCATGGGCAGTCTGAGGGCAACGCCGAGCAGCGGTTCGGTGGGCACTCTCCGACGCCGTTGTCCGCGCGCGGGCGGCAGGAAGCCGAGGCGACCGCACGGGCGTTACAGTCGGAATCGATTACCGCGATTTATTCGAGCGACCTGCTGCGCGCCGTCGAGACCGCGACGCCACTGGCCGAGGCGTTGGGACTGGAAGTTATTCAGACGAGCGCGTTCCGCGAGCGCAGCGTCGGCCACATGGAGGGCTTGACGTTTGAAGAGGCCGCCACGCGGCACCCCGACGAGTACGCCGCGCTTCTCCGGCGCGACTTCGAGCACGTGCTGCTCGGCGGCGAGAGCTACCGGCAACTGCTCGACCGTGGGTCGCAACAGCTTGACAGGATTATCGAGCAGCATCGCGGCGGAACCATCGTCGTCTTCTCACACACCGGTACGATCTGCATCCTCGCGCTTCATTTGATGGGCGCGCTCGACGCCCCGACGCTCCGACCCGTCTGGATCGCTTCATCGAACTGCGGCATTACGCACTTCAATCTTCATTCCGACGATTTTGTGCGCGTCCTCGCGATTAACGACACGCGCCACCTCGCCGGTTTGCCTGCGTGACTACCGATGATAAATTAAACCGCACCAGATGACCGATGCGGCCATCACTCGGCGTTGATGAATTCAGGATGCACCGACTTGGTTCTGAGACGAGCCACTACATATGCACACGACCGCGCGTGTTGTTCGAACTACGTAAATAAAGATCATCATGCGACCAATCAAAACATTCCGAATCTTCATCGCCGGCTGTGCTGTGCTGGCGCTTGTATTAACCTCAATACTGAACGCCGTGGCACAAAACCAAAACCATCTCGATGTCAAAGAAACGAACGGGTCGCTGACTTACCCGTCGAGCAAAAAAGTTGATCATGTCGACGACTATCACGGCGCCAAAGTGGCCGACCCGTACCGCTGGCTCGAAGACCTTGACTCATCCGAAACGCGCGCGTGGGTCGAGGCGCAAAACAAAATGACGTTCTCTTATCTCAATGAAATCCCGGCGCGGAAACAGATCACAGACCGTCTGACGAAACTCTGGAATTACGAACGCTACGGCGTGCCGTTCACAGAGGGCGGACGCTACTTCTACTTCAAGAATGATGGACTCCAGAATCAGAGCGTCCTCTACACCGTCGCCGCGCTCGACGGCGCGCCGCGCGTCCTGCTCGACCCGAATAAGCTTTCACCGGACGGCACAGTCGCCCTCTCTGGTCTCACGGTCAGCGACGACGGGAAGTTGATGGCCTACGGGTTATCGACCGCCGGTTCCGACTGGCAGGAGTGGAGAGTCCGCGGTGTCGAAACGGGTAGAGACCTTACCGATGTCATCAAGTGGGTCAAGTTCTCCGGCGCGTCGTGGACGCCGGACGGCAAGGGGTTTTTCTACAGTCGTTACGCCGAACCGACCGACGCGGCGATGATGGCCGGCGTCAACTATTTTCAGAAACTCTACTTTCACCGTGTCGGTACGCCGCAGTCCGAGGACGTGTTGATCTACGAACGCCCCGATGAAAAAGAGTGGGGCTTCGACGGCTCTGTCACCGAAGACGGTCGCTATCTGATCGTCAGCGTGTGGAAAGGCTCGGAGCG
>JALZJL010000367.1 GCA_030859785.1 Acidobacteriota bacterium | reverse complement strand
TCATCATCCCGACGATTTTCCATCAGGTCGCCGCGCAGGTGCCGGTTGCCGAGGGCGGTTGGACGCCGCAGCGTGAGCAGCAATTGTCCCTCGCGATTGCCATCGTGCTATTCGTCACGTATGCACTAACGTTGGTTTTTTCCCTTATCACACATAAGCGTCTATTCGTCGGCGAGCAAACTCCGGAGGGCGCACACGAAGATGTCGGCGCGGTGTTGGAGCACGAAAACCCCTGGTCTATCGGCAAGTCAGTCGGCGTGCTGGTGGTGGCGACCGCGTTCGTCGCACTGGTCTCGGAGTTTCTCGTCGGCGCTGTCGAGGCTGCACGCGTCAACCTCGGATTGACCGAGGTTTTCGTCGGTGTGATTGTGGTCGCGATTGTCGGCAACGCCGCCGAGCATTCGTCGGCGGTGTTGATGGCGATGAGGAATAAGATGGACTTGAGCATCGGCATCGCGCTTGGGTCGAGCTTGCAGATCGCTCTGTTCGTCGCTCCGATATTAATCTTCGCGTCGTACTTATTCGGGAGGCCAATGAACCTTGAGTTCACCGTGCCGGAAGTCGTCGCGGTGATAGCGTCGATTTTAATCGTCGAGCAGATCAGCAGCGACGGCGAAAGCAACTGGATCGAGGGCGTGCAGCTTTTGTCAGTCTACGCTATTCTCGCCATACTGTTTTACTTTCTGCCAGACGTTCATCAAGCGACCGGCGCGACCGGGGGCACGAGCCTGCCGCACTGATTCCGAGCGACTACCGCCGCCGCGTCGTCGCTACCAGAGGGTTGATTTCCGTGACCGAAAGTTATATGAGAAGCATGCCATGAAGTTGCGAATCAAAATGCTTACGACGCTCATTCTGCTCGGCTTATTGGCCGCGTGCTGGTGGCATTCCCCTGACCTGGTTTCGGCGGCGGTGGCAACACAAGAGCCGTCGCGCGAAGGCGTTGAATTTTTCGAGAGTAAGATTCGTCCCGTGCTGGCGGAACAGTGCTACATGTGCCACAGCGCGAAGTCGAAGAAGCCACAGGGCGGACTCGTCCTCGACACGCGCGATGGCATGCTGAAAGGCGGCGCATCGGGCGTGCCCGCGGTAGTGCCGGGCGAGCCGGAAAAGAGTCTGCTGATGAAGGCGATTCGTCACGAAGATGCGAAATTACAGATGCCACCCGGCGGGCAGTTGACGGCGGAGCAGATGAAAGATTTCGAAGCGTGGATCAAGATGGGAGCGCCCGACCCGCGCACGCTGCAAGCGTCTGCCGAAACTCCCTGGCCGGCGGACGACTTGAAAGTGGCACGCGCGTTCTGGTCTCTCCAGCCGATCAAAGACCCGCCGGCGCCGTCGGTGAAAGACACACGCTGGGCCAAGTCAGCCATCGATAGATTCATCCTCGCCGGATTGGAGAAGAAAAATCTCAGGCCAGTACGCGACGCCGACAAGCGGACGCTGATTCGCCGCGCGACTTTTGATTTGATCGGACTGCCGCCCGCGCCCGTCGATGTCGAAGTGTTCCTGCAAGACAGATCACCGACAGCGTTCGAAAAAGTCATCGACCGGCTACTGGCGTCCACGCATTACGGGGAGCGTTGGGGTCGACACTGGCTCGACGTGGCGCGCTACGCCGACACTTCCGGATGTAATTCCGATTTCCCTGTGCCGTCGGCATACAAGTATCGCAACTACGTCATCAAGTCTTTCAACGATGACAAGCCATACGACCAATTCGTGCGGGAGCAGATTGCCGGCGACCTGTTGAAGAGCAGCAGCGAGGCCGAGCGGCAGGAGCGAGTTGTCGCCACCGGCTACCTTGCGCTCGCACGACGCTTCGGCTCGCGCAACAACGAATTTCACCTGACCATCGACGATACGATTGATAATGTCGGAAAGTCCGTGCTCGGACTCTCAGTCAGTTGCGCGCGCTGCCACGACCACAAGTTCGACCCGATTCCGACCAAAGATTATTACGCGCTCTACGGCATCTTCAACAGCACGCGCTACGCTTTTCCGGGAACTGAAATTTACCGTCACACAAAAGATTTCATTCCGCTGGCACCGAGCGACGAAGGAGCGAAGTTAGTCAAGTGGCAGACGGAGTTGGCGGGACTCGATGACCGGCTGGAAAATCTGAACGTCGAGCGGGCTGCGCTCGAACGAAAGGCGAAGAGCGTTAAAGCGTCTGCCGAGAAAGCGGCAGTTACAGATACCGGCAAGAACGATAACAAGGAAAGCAACAAACAAGGCGCCGAAATCAAAGTCCAAAAGGACGGCGAAAAGAAAGACAACAGAGAGTCGAAAGATGGCGCGAACACGACGACCCGAACATTGACCGACGTGAAGGGAGAACTGGCCGAAGTCAAAGCGAGGATCGCCGAGATGGAGAACCAGCCGCCGAACGTCGAGAAGGCTTATGCCGTCACCGATGGCGCGGGGGCTGACGCGCGCATCCATGGCAAGGGTGATCCAAAGAGCAAAGGTGACGAAGCGCCGCGCGCGTTCCTGCAAGTCCTCGGCGGGCAGCGTCTGCCGGATAAACATTCGGGCAGTGGCCGCCTCGAACTGGCCCACTGGCTGACCGACCCGAAGAGTCCATTGACGGCGCGGGTGATGGTCAATCGTATCTGGCAGCACCATTTTGGAAAAGGGATTGTCCAGACCGCCAATGACTTCGGCGTCCGCGGCAAAGCGCCGACGCACCCTGAACTACTCGATTATCTGGCGTCGCGATTCATCGAAAGCAAGTGGTCGGTGAAAAAGATGCACCGGCTGATGATGCTTTCTCGTGCCTATCAACTGTCGAGCGTCGATGATCCGCGCCACGCGGCGGTTGATGTCAATAATGATCTGTTGTGGAAATTCAGCCGGCGACGCCTCGATGCCGAAGAGGTGCGTGACGCGATGCTCGCTGTCAGCGGGACGCTCGACAAGAGTGAAGCCGGAGCACATCCGTTCCCGCCGGAAAGCGCTTGGCGCTATACACAGCATAAACCGTTCGTTGCCAACTACGACTCCAACTATGACAGTGACCGGCGGAGTGTCTATCTGATGCAGCAACGCATCAGGAAGCAGCCGTTCCTCGAAGTGTTCGACGGCGCGGACACGAACGCGACGACCGCCGAGCGGCCCATTAGCACGACACCGATTCAGGCCCTCTTTATGATGAATGACCCGTTTACACACAGACAGGCGGACAGCTTCGCGGTGCGCGTCGGGATGGCGTTCGCCGCGGAGATGGAACGCATCGACTACGCTTACCGCCTTGTATTCGGGCGACCGGCGACGCTGGTGGAGATTCGCCTCGGCGCGACATATCTGCGGCAGATTCGTGCCGAGATGAAGAACACCGGTCTGCCGGCGGACCAACAAGGGCGGGCGGCACTGGCGAGTTACGCGCGTGTGTTACTAAGCAGCAATGAATTTATGTTCATCGATTGATCTGGAAAATTGTCAGCACGGAGAGTCTGTTTATGGATCACTCAGATTGCAGATGTTCGCGACGACAGATGGTTCGCTCATTGATCAGTGGCTCGATGCTGCTGCCCGGGATTATCTCGCAGTTGCTCGCCGACGAAGCGCACGGCGCAGACGTTGATGCCAATCCGCTCGCGCCGAAACCGGCGCACTTTCCAGGCCGGGCAAAGCGCGTCATCTTTCTTTACATGTCGGGCGGCGTTTCGCACATGGATTCGTTCGATCCGAAGCCGAAGCTCGTCGCGGATGCCGAGAACGGAGTGCTGGCCGGGAACGGGCGACCTTTGCTCCGGCCTCTCTGGGATTTCAAGCCGCGTGGCAAGTGCGGCACGGAAGTCAGCGAACTATTCCCGCATGTCGGTGAAATGATGGACGACATCTGTCTGATTCGTTCGATGAAGGGCGACCACAACGATCATTTTCAAGCGACGATGGGCATTCACACCGGCTCTGTGACATTCAAACGTCCGAGCATCGGTTCGTGGGTTAGCTATGGCATGGGCACTGAGAATCAGAACCTGCCGTCGTTCGTTGTGCTCGCGCCGCAGCTCCCGTACGCCGGCAGTCAGGTTTGGAGTTCTGACTTTCTGCCCGGCGCACACCAGGGGACACGTGTGTCAGGTGGCGACGAGCCGGTGCCGAATCTGAAGCGGCGTTCGCCATCTGAGAACATTCAAGAGCGGGAACTGAGTCTGCTGGATCGTTTCAACCGACGGCATGTACAGACACGCGAAAACGACCAGAATCTTGCGGCACGCATAAAGTCGTTTGAAACTGCGTTCGGGATGCAACGAGAGATGCCGGAGGTATTCGATCTCTCGAAAGAGACGGACGCGACGCTGAAGCTGTACGGACTGGAGCGCGGCAGCACGAAAGGCTTTGGTTGGCAGTGTCTGGTGGCGCGACGGATGGCAGAGCGCGGCGTGCGGTTCATAGAACTGATTGATGTCGGTTCATCAAATAATTGGGACGCGCACGGCGATATGAAGACGCACGGGCCACTTGCCAAGAACGTCGACCAACCGATTGCCGGACTGCTGAAAGATTTGAAGTCGCGCGGCATGCTCGACGACACGCTTGTGGTCTGGACGACCGAGTTCGGGCGCACGCCATTTACCGACGGGCCGACGGGCCGCAGTCATCACAACAGCGCCTTCTCGTCATGGCTCGCAGGGGCCGGGGTCAAGGGCGGGATGATCTACGGCAAGACTGACGATTATGGGGCGAAGGTTGTCGAGAACGAAGTGCATGTCCATGACTTTCACGCGACGATCTTGCACCTGCTCGGATTTGACCATGAGAAGCTGACCTATCGATATGGTGGCCGCGACTTTCGTCTGACAGACGTTCATGGTCGTGTCGTCAAAGCGTTACTCGCTTAGCGGTCGATTCAACACCGCTGAAGTCTTGCCGGGATCGCGTACGGCTCGTCCGCCATGAGTGCGGAGAGCGCGCAAACGAAGCCGCGGTTAATCTCTAAGTTAAGTGACAGCGACACCCGCGAGACGGCAGACGCAATCTCGCGGACGAGCCGTCTGCGCTCCCCGTAAAATGTCAGCAGAACCTAATCCACCATCAAAATTTCCAACCAAAAAAAAGTTCCTGAAACAGGAAACATTTTTCCAATTCTGCCGATAACTCCTAATGAAAAGTTTGAATGCGCTTTCTTTTCTTAATCGAAAGTGTTCAAAACACTTTTGAAAAGTCTTGTTGAATCCCCGTACAATTCCGAAAACTAAGGAGTACCGATCATGATCGACAGGATCAGCAATGCATCATTTAAGAAAGTCTCAACCGATAACCATCAACCGGCGAAGGTGGACTTGCCGAAGCGCTCAGAAAATCAAGATCAGTCTGGTGCGGCCAGCAAGATTGGGGAATTGAAACAGTCCAACTCGCTGGTTCAATTCAGGCTTCAACGAACGGAAATAGAAATCAGCTTGCGGAATCAGCTTCGTCTGCCGCCGGAGGGTGTGAAGTCAGCGAGGACACCTCCGCCACCTCCTTACCACGATGTCGCCAATGACACGGCGGCGGCTGATCGAAAAACCAGAGAGATAGTCGATAGCAACGGCGGCGAGAATAATCTCAATACCGACGCGGTCGGGCGCGCACTGGCCCTCATCGCGAAGCAGAATCCTCAAGCGGCGGCGGAATTGACCGAGCGGATTCTGAATCAAGACTCCGGCATCAAAGGCGACTACCGCGACGAAGTAGCGCAGAGTTTTGTCGAGAGCCTGTCGGCGAATGAACTCAGAAGCATCGCTCAGACTCCGAAAGGGAAAGAACTGTTTCAAGCGATTGACCGGCACCTAGTTTTGTGTGAGGGCATTGACTTTTAAACCTAATTCGCATAACTAACACCTGCATTTAAGTATCAATTGGAAAGGAGTGTGAGCTATGAAGAGAGTCTTATCACTTATTGCGTTAACTGCCTTGGCCGCGCCTCTTGCATTAGGCCAGGAAGTGACCCGGCCTGCCACCGACGAAAAAAAAGGGACAGAGGTGAGAGCCGGTGAGATGGGTTTTTACTCCCCGGCAGAGGTCAAGTGGAAAGGTGGTCCGGGGTCTTTGGCTGCCGGGGCTAAGTTTGCAGTGCTGGAGGGTGACCCCGCGAAAGAAGGCCCCTTCGTGATGCGCCTCTGGCTACCGGACGGCTTCAGGATTCAGCCGCACTGGCACCCGAAGGTCGAGCGGGTCACCGTCGTCTCAGGTATTTTTAACCTCGGCATGGGCGAGAAATTCGACCAGTCGGCGACCCGAGAGATGCCCGCCGGCATGTTCGGCTTCTGGCCTGCCGGGATGCGCCACTTCGCTTGGGCGAAGGGTGAGACCGTCCTGCAACTGCACGGTACGGGGCCATGGATGATTACCTACGTCAACCCGGCGGATGATCCGCGTCACGCGAAGAAGTAATCCTCTCCGATTAATGAAGTGCTGCGAGTCGCGACTCTTTGATCAGCCCTGCCTGATTCAGCGGGCAATGGTTGTCTAACAACGGGGTGGATCTGACGCGCAAACAGGAAACTTCTTATCATTAAAGGCTGTAGCGCGCGGCTTCATCCCCGGCGTTCGGTGTCAATCATCTTCATCTTCAGCCTCGTCTTCATCCGCCACAATCCCGGCTCGCATCGCATCGAAAATCGGCAGGCGCACGATCTCCGGCATTGGAGAAGCGTTGCCTTTGATTGAGAACCAGATGATCTCGTTCAAGATGCGCGGGTCGGCCATGTCGGCGTGGGCGAGGTCTTGTTCCGCCGTCATTTGCATGAAGCGCCGTGTCGCGCGGTCGGTCGCGGGGCGAACTATCAAGTTGTCTAACGCGATGTCCGGCAGCAACGCTTGGTAGGGACGCAAATCCGGTTGTTCCTGAAAAACGTCGATGGGAATTGCCGAAGCGTCGAGTTGATTCATCGGCGGCAGACCGAGCAGTATTTCCAACGTGCGAATCAGACTCACCGTATTATGAAATTGATGGACGAGCGCGCCGGGGCGGTTGTATGCGCTGATGACTAATGCGACGGAGCGGTGTGCGTCCACATGGTCGGGGCCGTCCTGCGCGTCATCCTCAACGATGAAGATCGCGGTGTCCTTCCAGTACGGACTGTTGGAGACGGCTTCGACCAGCTTGCCGACGGCGTAATCATTGTCGGCGACGTGAAACTGAGGCGTCGGGTACCCGGGCCGTAAGCCGCTGGTGTGGTCGTTCGGAAAGCGCATCACCGTCAGATTAGGAAATCTGTCGGCGCGTCCGGCGTTGAGGTCGACGACGAAACCCTGAAACTCCGCAAGCCATTCGCCGAAGCGCGAACTGCCGCGGAACCGTTCATCTCGATTAGCCTGTGTGATCGTCGGGTCGATGCCGACTCCGCCCTGCTTCGCCGCGCGATAAGAATCAATTGTCATCGCGTCCGGTGCGGCGAGATCGTAGTTATGGAATGTGGAACTGTAGTTGCCCTCAAGAGATTTCTTGGTCGGGAACGCTTTAATGATCGGTGATAGGTCCGGGTACTGTTTGGGCCGTCCGGTGTTGATTGCCTTCACATCATCGGTCGAAATGGTAGCGACGAACTCGCCGTAATTTCGATACGTCAAACCGGCGCGCTTGGCCGCGTCCCACAGGTAGAGCGTTTCGGGTTCACTGACATCGCGCGAGCCATTCAGGTATGGGATGAATCGGCGCATGTGCTCGGCGATATTGTCGGCGGTGGTCGGCAAATCGAAAACGGGCGGGAGCGCGCCGGGAGGTTCGTAGTTCGGCAAGCGATTGAAGCCTTCATAATCGTAGGTGCGCCCGCGCCCCGAATACTCCCACCGATACGACTTGTCGATGAAGTCATTTGAGAAGGCGGCAGTCGACCAGTTGTGTCCGTCGGGACTGGCTTCGGAGTTAACGAAGAACCGATCCATCAAGCCGAAGCGAAGAGCGAGCGCGCGGTGGTTGGGAGAGACGTTCTGTGCGACGCCACCCGACAGACGCGCCGCATCGCCCGCTCCGAAAATCGCCAGGCTCGGATCGCCATCGGCCCGCTGTCCGTCTCCGGAGTTTTCGAGGTCGCCGTAAACCTGGTCATACGTGCGATTCTCTTTAATGATGTAGATGACGTGCTTGATCGGCGAGCGGCCCTTGAACAGCGGCGTCTTCGGACTGCCGATCATCCCGTCGTTGCGCATCACCTGCTGTGTGTAACGCGACAGAGTTACTTCGTCAGGCTCTCTGACCACGCTGATGTTACCCGCGACGAGCGAAACGCTGTACTGTCCGCCACGCCGTCCTCCCATCGCCGGAAAGCGGTCGTTAGCGACGTTCGGGTTGCGGCCAGAATTGTCGACGACCAACGAAGAGTTGGCGAAGCCGGTGCCTTTTCCATTTCCAATAAACAACTTTCCGCCAACGACGGCCACCGCTGACGGATACTGACCGGTTGGAATAAATCCGCGCACCACACTTCGCGTCTGCTCACGCGTCGCAGTGCCTTGCTGTGTTTGACGGTTGCCGCTCGCACCTTCGCGCGTTTCGGTTGGGGTGGAGACAACAATTCCTCGCGCAGCTTCGGACAGACGCACCGATGCGATGGCGTTGGCATGAGCGTTGGCGACGTACAGAATAGATTCCTCGGCGCTCAACGCGAGACCTTCCGGGCTGGTTCCGATCAACGCATTCTCGGCTAAGCGGACGCTGATGCGTTCGACCTCTTCATCCCGTCCGGTGTCGATCACTGAGACGCTGTCGGCGTTGGAATTGACGACGTAGAGCCGCGTCCGCTGACGATTGAAGAGCATCGCGGTCGGATGGCGCTCAACCGCGATCCGCTTGATGTTACCGCTGGGGGCGCGCGGGTCGACGACCGCAATCGAAGCGTCATTCCAACAAGACACGTAAAGTTTCGCGGTAGCCTTGCGGTCGGCGGTCGGCATCGCCGCGACACCGTACGGGTAGATGAACTGTTGCGGATTATCGCGACGCAAATCGATGCGGGTCAGTGTACGCGCGCCGCGCAGATTGTTGATAATGCCGAGGCTGTCACCTAAATTGTTAGCGACGTACAGAGAGTCTCCGTCCGGACTGATGGCGAGGCCGGTCGGGTAGACGGGCGCGCGGTCGTCGTTGTAATTAGGTGACGGAGCGGCGGTGCTGAAACCGCTGATGTCGATGAACGGAGCTTCGACGGTGGTGTTCGGCCCCGGCGATGGTGGAGTGATCGGCGAAATTGCGCCGGGCAGAAACCGGAAGACCCAGATTTTATTCTCAAACCCGCCCGATACATAAAGTGTGAAAGTATTGTCGCGTTTCAAGAGCGGGTCGAACACCACGCCGACATTGACGCTCTGTGGTGTCGGGAAGTAAACGTTCTGGATGACCGCCGGAGCAGGCCGGGCGTTTAAGTCGATCACCGCGAGGGACTGTTGCGCGCGATTGGTGACAGAGTTAAATTGCACGCCGAATCCACTGTTGACCGCGATCAGGTAACGCCCGCCTCCATCGGGGCCGAGCGTGTCCGGGCTACGCACAAAATCGACAGGCAAAGAGCCGATAGCGGGCTGGCGCGTGGTCGCGTCTAAGAGCAATGTTCCGGCGGGTGTGATGGGGCGACCCTGCGCGGCTGGTTGATTCTGCACTGTGACATCGGCGGCAACGTTCGTCGCGGCGCGCGAGGTGCGGTCAGTGGTCAACAGGGCGACGGCGACGGTTAACAATAGTATCGACACGCCGACGAGCAGCACCAACGCGCCACGGCGGGATGAATGGTTCATGAGACGGCTTCTCCTTTGACCTGAAAGGCGGACGCTGATTCGTTGTTCATTGAAGCGAAGTAGTGTTGACCACAAAACACGCAATATAAACCAAGCGCATTACATTTCGGTGACGGAATTAATAAACCGGAGTCGACGAGGTTCCGGGCACTGACTTAAAACGGCATACGACCCGGAACACACCGAAACAGACTTGACGTGTCGACGCTCAACTCTCTGTGCTCTCTGTGTACCCTCTGTGGCTCTGTGTTATAGATGACTGTCCGCTATCAACTATCAACATCCGTATGCGAAAGGGAAGTATGAAACAGACACGCCTGACGACAGACGCTATCTTTGTGTTGCTGCTGCTATCGCTCGTGCTCGCCGGTTGCGCGGCGAATCAACCCACGGCAAATCAACTGGCTCCGACGCAGAACCCACAGACCATTTCGATGTTCAGGGCTGTGCGCGAAGGCCACGCCGAGTCCGTTAAGATACTGCTCGCGACGCCCGGCGTCGACGCGAATGCGCGTGACGAGCGCGGCAGCACTCCCCTGATTGAAGCAGCGCGGTTCGGCCACGACGATGTGGTGCGCGCCCTGCTCGCGCGCGGCGCAGACGTGAAGGCGAAAGACAACGAAGGCCGCACCCCCCTCAGTCTGGCCGCGCAGGGTGGGCATGCCCAAACGATTTTAATTCTCAAGCAGGCCGGAGCCGTCGAGTAGTCCGCCAACTCGACGGCGCGCGGTGGAAACACTGGCACCGGTATGAGCGTGTGACTGAAGCGCCTCCGTCTGTTCGCTGAGGTCGCCAGTCGTGACGAGTGAGGAGCCACAATATATTGTGGCTGGTGCATAATTTCAAAATGACGCAGGCAGGTTTATTTTTGAAGATTGATGACCACAACATATTGTGATGACGGGGGGTGAAAAGCGAGTATGCAGCGATGCTGGATAATCCGCGTCTGCTAATCTGGAGTTACGTTTTTGGAGTTGATGCTCTGTAACGCACTTTGCGCTGACGGAGCACTAAGCTAGGATAACTAATCGCTAATGCCACAGGTTCGCCGATCATCCCCCGGAGTCAGCGGACCAGTTTCATGATAGCTGACCCCTTTGCGGAGTAAGCTACACTGATAGGATCATCCGTATCACACCGCTTGTGCTTTACGCCGCTTGCGTACTGCCGCGCCGACTCCGACCAGCCCCGTGCCGAGCAGCACCAGCGTCGCCGGCTCCGGGATCGACGCGACGTACTCCACCCCGCGCACGTCGAAGCGAATCGCGCGGAGTGAGCCGGGCACGACCAGCCCTGTCGCCGGGTCGAGCGTCACCAACACGCTGTTACCTGCCGCCAACAGCGTGCCATCCGGTGCGAACGTGAGTGAGCCGAACCCGCCACCAATGTTAGGTCCGAGCTGCGTCAGGTCTGCCGTCAGCGGATCGATGCGGAACAGCCCGCTTCATCCTTGGATTTCCGGCAGCCTCGTGACCCCGTAGAGGACACCCTCTGGCGAGAACGTCAGCCCTTCTATCGGTCGGACGTTGGTGAAGCCGCCGACGCGCGTCGCCACTCCCGTGCCGAGGTTGATCGTGATCAAATCCGTGAGCGTACTGCCATACAGCACACCTGCTGGCGAGAACGCCAGCCCGCTCAAGCCCGTTATCGGCCCTGTGAGCCGCGTTACCAGCGTCGCCGCACCCGTCAACGAATCAATCGTGTAGAGTCCGTCCAACTGCCTTGTGTAGAGCGTGCCTGCGCTGTCGCGTGCCAAGGAATCTTGAAAACTCAAACCGGAGTTGCCGATGATGCGCGTCGCGCCCGTCGCTTCGTCGATGCGCACGACTGTTCCGCCCAAAACCAGACCAATCAGGTCTGCCTTCGCCATCGCCGGCATCGCCGCCATCAGTGTCGCCAGCAGCGCCATGCGTGCTAGATGTCTCATACTCATCCTCCTTGCCGTTTAGCTGCGATGTCTAAGTGAGTTGCCAGAAATTATGGCAAAAAAGATTGTAACCAAAAGTTCTTTGACAGCACGCTGGCTTTACGCAATGCCTCTTGGTCAATCAGGTTGAAAAGCCACGCTTCAGCATACTCGGCA
>JALZJL010000319.1 GCA_030859785.1 Acidobacteriota bacterium | reverse complement strand
TCGGTGGTCAGTGGTCAGTTGAAGAAACTGCTTTTACTGACCACCGACCACCGACCACTGACCACTGCTGATGAAAGTGGTTCGCATCATCGCGCGGCTGAACGTCGGTGGCCCAGCACGCCACGTCGTGTGGCTGACGGCGGAGTTACCACGCGCCGGATACGAATCGGTGCTGGTGACGGGCGTCGTGCCACCGGGCGAGGATGACATGAGCTACTTCGCCCGCGCGCTGGGCGTCGTGCCGCGGATCATCCCGGAGATGAGCCGCGAGATTTCGTGGCGTGACGCGGTAACAGTATGGAAACTCTATCGCCTGCTGCGGCGCGAGCGCCCGGACATCGTGCATACGCACACGGCGAAGGCGGGGACGGTCGGGCGCGTCGCGGGACTCTGTTATCGCTGGCTGACGCCGGGCATGATATTCGCCCGTCCGCGACGCTGCCGGTTCGTGCATACGTATCACGGGCACGTCTTTCATAGTTACTACGGTGCGGCGAAGACTCGGTTTTTCCTCACCATCGAAAAGATTCTGGCGCGCTTTGCAACCGACCGCATCATCGTCATCAGCCCGCAGCAGTATCGCGAGATACACACAGAGTTCAGCGTCGGGCGTGATTCGCAGTTCGCGGTGATCCCGCTCGGCCTCGACCTCGGCGCGTTCGACAAGTGGTCGGAGCGGAGGGCGGCGGCACGCGAAGCATTTGGCATCATGGACGACTCGGTGCTGGTCGGCGTCGTCGGGCGATTGACGGAGATTAAGAACCACGAGTTGTTCCTTGAGGCAGTGGCGCTCTGCAAAAAGGAGTCGGGTCGGATGGAAGGCTCGGCAACAACCATCTCATCATCACCGCGCGTGCGCTTTCTGATCGTCGGCGACGGACACTTGCGACCCGCTCTCGAAGCGCGTGCGCGCGTGCTCGGCGTCGACGAAGATGTTATGTTCACCGGCTTGCGCGACGACCCGGAAAATTTCTACGCCGCGCTCGATGTCGTGGCACTGACTTCGCGCAATGAAGGGACGCCACTGACGCTGATCGAAGCGATGGCGAATGCGCGCCCCGTCGTGGCGATGGCGGTTGGCGGTGTGGTCGATCTGCTCGGCCCCGTCACACGGCATCCGACTTTGACGGAGCCCGCACATGACGACGGCTATCTGATCTGTGAACGCGGCCTGAGAGTGCCCGCCGGCGACGCGCAAGCTTTCAGCCGCGCTCTCCGGCGAATCATCGACGACGAAAATCTGCGCGGCGAGTTGGGCGAACGCGGGCGCGTGTTTGTGAGAAATAACTATTCGAAGGAACGGCTGGTCGTTGACATCAGCAATTTATACAACGACCTGCTGCGACCCACGACATTGGCGGTGGCGACGGTTCATCAAAGCAGCAGATTTAATAACGTGACGGGTGACAGGTGACAAGATAATTGCGGATTAAAGAAATATGCAGAAGCACGGTCTGCTCTTCATCTGCTCATCCGCAATCCCAAATCCCCAATCGCTTGGTTTTGTCCTGTCACCTGACACGATTTACCCGTCACGGCTGAGTAATTAAGGAGAATCAAATTGCGAGTATTGATTACAGGTGGGGCGGGATTCATCGGTTCGCACTTGTCCGACGCCTACATCGAGCGCGGTGACGAGGTGCATGTGATCGATGACCTTTCAACCGGCAGCATTCACAACATCGCCCACCTGAAGAAGCACGAGCGTTTTCACTACACCATCGACACGGTGCAGAATCATCCGGTCATCGCCGAACTTGTCGATCAGTGCGACGTGGTCTTTCACCTGGCCGCTGCGGTCGGCGTCAAGCTAATCATCGAAAGCCCGGTGCGCACCATCGAGACCAACGTGCGCGGCACAGAGATCGTGCTGGCGGTAGCCAACAAGAAGAAGAAGAAGGTGCTGATTGCTTCGACCTCGGAGGTTTACGGCCTGAGCGACCAGGTGCCGTTCCGTGAAGACGGAAATCTGGTGATGGGCGCGACCGTCAAGGGGCGTTGGAGCTACGCCTGCTCGAAGGCGATTGACGAATTTCTGGCGCTCGCATATTGGCGCGAGAAGAAACTGCCGACCATCATCGTGCGCCTCTTCAACACGGTCGGGCCGCGCCAGACCGGACAGTACGGGATGGTCATTCCGACTTTCGTCAGGCAAGCGCTGGCGGGCCGTCCGCTAACGGTCTACGGCGACGGCAAGCAGACGCGCTGCTTCGGCTACGTTGGCGACATCGTCGGCGCGCTTGTGAAGTTAATGGATGACCCCGGCGCGGTCGGCAAGGTCTTTAACATCGGCTCGAACGAAGAGGTTTCGATTCTCGAACTTGCGCATCGCGTCAAGGAGTTGACCAATTCCGACTCTGAGATTGTGCTGGTGCCCTACGACGAAGCTTATGAAGAAGGCTTCGAAGACATGCCGCGCCGCGTTCCCGACATCACAAAGATCGATGCACAGGTCGGTTTCCACCCCGAAATGACACTGGACGGAATTCTGCAAAAGGTCATCGCCTATCACAGCGAGCGTTGATAGATGGGTAGTCTGAAGTCTGGAGTCTGGAGTCAAGAGTCGGGATAACCTGATGTGTGAGTGCTGAGGTGGTGATGTTGAAGGTCGTTGTCGAGCGATTGTTGCTTCATACACGCGAGGGGCGGAAAGATGATGCGCATCAGGAAGAATAGACTTTCGGTGATCGGACTTCAGACTCCCGACTTCTTTCCGTGCTTGATTTCCGAGGACACATCGAATAGCTTTTCCAGGCTTTGCTATAGCGAGTTGCAATTGCGTGTGTCTATAGTTCCGGTACTTCGTGCCTGACGGCACTCATGCAGGCGGGACGCCTGCGCTCCCAGCGTTAGTCGCGCTTATTTGCAAACGGCTACCAAAAATCGACCCCTTAAACTAAGGCATGTTTTCGAACTCACTGACACCGTACGCTATCGCCTTGTCGTTCGTGCTCGCGCTGGCCCTGACGCCACTAGTGCGGGCGTTGGCGCGTCGCGTCGGCGCAGTGGCACGCCCGAAGGCAGACCGCTGGCATAAAAAGCCGACAGCGATGTTGGGCGGTGTGGCGATCTTTCTGAGCGTCGCGTTGACCCAACTCGCGACGCTCAGACACACGCCGTCCACGTTGGTGGTGCTCGCAGCGAGCGCGTTCCTGTTCGCGGTCGGGTTGGTCGACGATGTGCTGCGCATCAAGCCGTATCAGAAATTGATCGGGCAGGTGATGGGCGCGGCGCTGGTCATCTACTACGGCCTGACGCTGCCGTGGACGGCCTCGGCCCCGCTCAACATGGCGATCACGATCTTCTGGCTGGTGGGCATCACTAACGCGGTTAATCTGCTGGACAACATGGACGGACTCGCCGCCGGCATCGCGGCCATCGCTTCGACCACGCTGGCCTTCAGCTTTCTCGCCAACGGGCAGCCGAACGAGGCTCTGATGCTCGGCGTGTTCACCGCCGCGCTGATTGGATTCCTGATCTATAACTCGCACCCGGCGTCGATCTTTATGGGCGACTGCGGTTCGATGTTCGTCGGATTCTTTCTGTCAAGCACGGCACTGTTGAGCGCGTCGGGTGGGCGCTCGCGTTCGTTCCTGCCGGTGCTCGCAGTGCCGGTGCTGATTCTGTTCGTACCCATCTTCGACACGACGTTCGTCACCATTCTGCGCAAGTTGGCCGGGCGCTCCGCGTCGCAGGGCGGGCGCGATCACACGTCGCACCGGCTCGTCGCGCTGGGGATGTCTGAGCGTCGCGCGGTGTGGATGCTCT
Organism: Acidobacteriota bacterium; assembly: GCA_030859785.1. Classification (GTDB taxonomy): domain Bacteria; phylum Acidobacteriota; class Blastocatellia; order Pyrinomonadales; family Pyrinomonadaceae; genus JACDEG01. The sequence continues at coordinate 68,098 of JALZJL010000319.1, read as the reverse complement.
ACGGCTTCGCGGCGCTTTCAGGGATGCTCGCGCTGTTGGTGCGCGAGGCGAGAATCGATACCAGCCTCGCCTCGATTCTCGGCTTCACGGTCGTGTTGACGCTGCTCGGAGTCTACCTCGCGGGCGTCAAGGTATATGACGAGAGCGAGATCAAAGCGGTCCGCGATAAAGCGCTGTTCGCGTTTTTAATCGATCTGTCGTACAAGCGACGCTTCTTCGAAGTGTTGCTTGATGTAGTCCTGATTATCCTCGCTTACTACGGCGCATACGCGTTGCTGTTCGGGTCGTTGGCAGAAAGCGGCACGCGGCAACTGTTCCTGCAAACCGTGCCGGTGCTGGTCTTCATCAAGATGGCGGCTTTCCTCGTAACGGGCGTCTATCGCGGCATCTGGCGCTATACCAGCATCGACGACTTGATCGTGTTCGCGAAGGCGGTGGCGCTCGGCTCGCTGGGGAGCGTGCTGACGATTTTGTTCGCGTTTCGCTTCCAGGGTTTCTCGCGCACCGTCTTTGTGATTGATGGCATGCTGTTGCTGATGATGCTGGCTGGCAGCCGCATGGCCTTTCGCTTGTTCCGCCAAATACTGCCGACGCCGCGCGCGTCAGGCGTCGGGCGGCGAGTGCTGATCTACGGTGCGGGCGATGCCGGCGACCTGCTGCTCCGCGAGATTCTGAACAACCCACGGCTGCGTTACGAGCCGGTTGGATTTGTCGATGATGATCCGCTGAAGGCGGGCAAAGTCGTTCATGGCTTTCGCGTCTTCGGCGGTAACGGCGCGTTGCGCGGTATCTGCGCCGATCAAAATGTCGAGGAGGTGTTAATCTCCAGCGCACAATTTTCTGAGCATCGCGTCCGGGAAATCCTGCGCGACTGCGAAGAGGCGTGCGTCGGGTTGAAGCGGATGCGGATTGAGATCGAGTCGCTCACCGGTGATGATGACGTTAATTGAAAATGGATAACGGCTCAGCCGGGGGAGACAAAAAAGGCCGCAGATTGACGCGGATCAAGGAGGATCAGAAAAACAACTGATTGAATCTGCGTAGATCCGCGTGCATCCGCGGCTCATCTCCCGGCCTTCAGGCCGCCACCAAAAAAATGAAATCGAATCCACGGTGCCACCCGCGCCGCATGATGAGTGGCGCGTGGCAGCAGTTGGCCGCAACCTCTGAGTTGCGTTAATGTGAGATCAAATTTATGTCGAGTGGGCCGGAAACTAAACCCGATCAATTGAAACTTTTGAACGTCGGACCGCTCTGGCGACGTATGCTGCTGGCTGTGCCGTTGGTGCTGGTGCTGGCCGGCGTGTGGACCGGCGCCCGTTGGTTTGTTGGCAACACGATGGCGTCGTTTCCGGCGGATGTCGAGATGGCGGGCAGCGCCACGCGGCTCGCGCCCGACGACCCGCAGGCGCACTTCACGCTGGCCGTGCTGCGGCGTAAAACTTTTTTGCCGGAAGACCTGGAGCAGTCGCTACGCGAGTACGAGCGCGCTACCAGTCTTTCACCGAACGACTATCGCCTGTGGGTTGAGTTAGGGAACGCGCGCCGACAGGCGGGCGACCTGCCCGGCAGCGAGCGTGCGTTGCGGCACGCTGTCGAGTTGGCCCCGGCGTATGCCTCCCCGCGCTGGCACCTTGGCAACGTGCTGTTGCGGCAAGAGCGGACGGACGAAGCCTTCGCGGAGCTGCGCCGCGCGAGCGAGGCCGACCCGGGCTTGCGTGCGCCGGTGATGGGGCTGGCGTGGCGCGTCTTTGGCAACGACTTCAAGGCGGTGGCGGACGCCTTCGGGAACACGCCGGCGGTGCGCGGCGAGATCGTCGATAGTCTCGCCAACCTAAAGCGGCTAGACGAGGCCCTGCGCGTCTGGTCAAGTTTTAGCGCGCAGGAGAAGAAGGAGTTGCGTCCGACCGGCGAGCGACTGCTCGGCACGTTGGCAGCGAACAAACGCTTTATCGCGGCCCTCGCGACGCACCGCGAAATCACCGGCGAGAGTGAACTTGCGGTGGGAAGACTCGCCAACGGCAGCTTCGAGAATAATATTGGCCGGGCGGGCACCAGCCTCTTCGGGTGGCAGATGCCGCCCGGCGGCCAGACTCAAGTCGCCATCGACACACGCACCCACCGCGACGGCGCGCGGGGCGTGCGCATCGTCTTTAACGAGCCAACCTCGCCGCAGTTTAAGGGTATCGTGCAGATCGTGGTGGTCGAGCCGCAGGCTAAGTATCGCCTCACTTTCTGGGTTCGCGCCGAGGACCTGAAGAGCGTCAGCACGCCGCTCGTCGACGTGGTGGACGCCACCGACCCGTCGCGCGTGCTGGCCGCTTCGAATCCGCTCCCCAATGGCAGCACCGAATGGCAGGAGGTGACGTTGGAGTTCAGCGTGCCGGCTAAGTCAGAGGCCGTCACCATACGCATCACACGACAAAACTGCGGAGAATCAACGTGTCCGATTTTCGGTAAAGTTTGGTATGACTACTTCGATTTCCAACTCAGCCGAGGCGATAGTTCCGGCGCGGACAGCAGAACCCGCGGCGACCACGCAGGTACTCGCAGACCCGCTTAGCACCGCCGCCGTCGGGCCGGTGCAAACGCTGGCGAGCCGCTTCATCATCCTGACGCTGTGCATCGCGGTGGTGCTGTCGACGATTGCCTTCGGCACGGTGCATGGCTGGTCGCTCGGCCTATTTCAGGCGGGGGCTGGGCTGGTCGTGTTCTTCTGGTACGTCGATGCGTGGCGCAGCCGGCGCCTGCGCTTCAGTCGCAACGTCTTGCAGTTGCCGCTACTCGGCCTGCTGCTGATCGGCGCAGTGCAGTTGTTGCCACTCGGCGGCGCCGTCAGCCAGGCGGTCGTCGACGTTTCGGCGGGCGAGCCGGTGCGCAGTCTGTCGCTTGACCCGTACACGACGCGCATCGTGTTGATTCAGATCGCGGCGCTCTTCGTCTACTTTGCGGCGGCGCTGGCCTTCATCGACACGCCGCGCCGCCTGCACTTGATCGCACGCACGATTATCATTTTCGGCTTCGTGCTCGCGCTCTTTTCGCTGATGCAGTTCTTCGTCAGCCCGGATAAGATTTTCGGCATCCGCGAATCGACACAGAGTCTCGGCTTCGGCCCGTTCATCAATCGTCACCACTTCGCCGGATATATGGAGTTAATCCTCGGTCTGCCGCTCGGCCTGCTGCTGGCGGGTGGTGTGCATCGTGACTGGCGACTGCTCTACGGCTTCTCGTCGCTGGTGATGAGCATCGCGCTGATTATGACCAACTCGCGCGGCGGTATCATCAGCCTCGTCGCTGAAATCTTTTTCCTGTTCGCCGTGTTCGTTGCCGCACGCTGGCGGCGGGCGGAGCGAGAAGGGAAACTTGACCGCGAAGGGCGCGTGCGGCTCGCGGCGGTGAGTGCCGGGTTGGGGGGAGCGGTGCTCGTCGGCATCCTCTTCACGGCGCTTTTCTTCGGCGGCGAAGAATCGCTCAGCCGCTTCGTCGGCACGGTCAACGCCGCCGACCCGACCACCGGGCGCATCCACTTCTGGCAGACCACGCTGGATATCATCCGTCATCACCCGCTGACCGGCACCGGCCTCGGCGCGTTCAGCGTCGCCTACCCGCGCTACGACACGCGCGGCGGCCTGATGCGGCTCGAACAGGCGCACAACGATTACCTGCAAGTGGTCTCTGATGCCGGCATCCTCGGCGCGGTGCTCGGCATTTTCTTCCTTGTGATGCTGTTCCGGATGGGATTCGCGCGCGCGCGTTCGAAGGACAAGTTCAGGCGCGGCGTGGCGACCGGCGCGCTCGCCGGGTGCTTCGCGGTGCTAGTGCATAGCTTCTTCGACTTCACACTGCACACTACTTCGAACGCTCTGCTGTTTCTGCTGCTGGCCGCGCTGGCAACGATCAACGGGCGGGTCGAACAACCGCCCACGGTCGAAAAGCGACGACGACGACGGCGACGACGTGGTGAGGGGCGTGGTGAGGTCAGTAGTAGCGCCAACCACCCGGCGAGCCTGACCGGAGAGACGCCCGCTGCGGCGACGGCGACGGTGGACACGGCGCACAATTGAAGGTCTCGGAATCAACATCTGCGGAGCGGAATGAAAGGCTCAATTCGACAATGAGAATATTAGTAACGGGCGGCGCGGGCTTTATCGGCTCGCACATGTGTGAGCGATTAATCAACGATGGGCACGATGTCATCTGCCTCGACAACTTTTTCACCGGGCGGCGCGCGAACATTTTTCACCTGCTCGGCAACCCGCGCTTTGAGTTGATCCGCCACGACGTCATCGAGCCGATCTTGCTTGAAGTAGATCAGATTTATAACCTCGCCTGCCCCGCGTCGCCGGTCTTCTACCAATACAACCCCGTCAAGACCGTCAAGACCAGTGTAATGGGCGCCATCAACATGCTCGGCCTCGCGAAGCGGGTCAGGGCGCGCATCCTGCAAGCCTCAACATCAGAGGTCTACGGCGACCCGGAGATGCATCCGCAGACGGAAGCTTACTGGGGTAACGTCAACCCGATTGGGATTCGCAGTTGCTACGACGAGGGAAAGCGTCTCGCCGAAACGTTGATGATGGATTACCACCGGCAAAGCAATGTCGACACGCGCATCGCGCGCATCTTCAACACGTTCGGGCCGCGCATGCTGGAGAATGATGGGCGCGTCGTCTCGAACTTCATCGTGCAGGCGCTGTGTGGTGAAGAACTAACGCTGTACGGCACCGGCGAGCAGACGCGCTCATTTTGTTACGTCGATGATTTAGTCGAGGGACTGATTCGTTTGATGAACACCGACGGCATTCACGACCCGGTCAACCTGGGGAACCCCGGCGAGTTCACGATGCGGCAATTAGCCGAAGAGATTGCGCTGGTGTGCGGCACCGACGTGAAGGTGCGCCACTGTCCGCTGCCGCAGGACGATCCGAAACAGCGACGGCCCGACATCACACGCGCGCAACAGTTGCTCGGCTGGTCGCCGACGATCCAATTACGCGAGGGACTGAAGCGCACCGTCGATTACTTCGCCGAGCGAGTCACGACTAAACAGTGAACGATTGAGTCGGACGGCCAACCGTCTTTCGCCTCTACATCAATGATTGTGCCGCACGTTATCGCTCATCGCTTCTCACCATGACCCGACCCACCGACACTGCTCAGACCCCGGCCAACATCCCCGAACTGTGTTTGGGCGCGATGCGTCGGCATGCGAAGCCGGACGCCGTTAATTTCAAGCATGAGGGAGCGTGGCTGCATCTTTCGGCGGAAGCGTTCGCCACGCGTGTGCGTGCGGTCGCAGCTGGATTGGCCGACCTCGGCGTGGTGAAGGGTGACCGCGTCGCGCTGCTTTCAGAAAACCGTCCGGACTGGTCGATTGTCGACCTCGCCATCCTTAGCCTCGGTGCCGTCAACATTCCCATCTACACGACGCAGCCTCCCGACCAAGTGCGATTCATCCTTGATGATTCAGGGGCGCGCCTGCTGTTTATTTCGGGGCGTAAGGTTTTCAGGCATGCCCAAGAGGGAATCAAGGGCGCCGCGCGGCTCGAAGGAATTGTTTTCTTCGACGAGGCCGTGACTGAAGCGGGCGACGACACGATGACGCTCGAAGCGCTCGAACACCGTGGTGCTGAACTTGACCGTCTCGACCCGGAGGCGTTTGATCGTCACCTGACAACAATCGCGGGCGATGACCTGGCGACCATCATCTACACGTCGGGCACGACCGGCGAGCCGAAGGGCGTAATGCTGACGCACAACAACTTCGTATCCAACGTGATCGCGATTTCAAAGGCGCTACCTATCACTGCGGCTGATGTCTCGCTTTCCGTGCTGCCGCTGTCGCATATCTTCGAGCGGACGGTCTACTACGTCTTTTGCTGGAACGGTGTCTCGACTTTCTACGCCGCGTCCTTCGATCAAGTGGGAGAATATCTGCGCGAGGTCCGCCCGACGATCATGACCGCCGTGCCGCGCCTGTTCGAGAAGGTCTATCACCGCATCATCAAGCAAGGCACGTCGGCGGGCGGGTGGCGCGAGAAGATATTTACGTGGGCGCTCGGCGTCGGCCAGCGTTACGCCGAACTGCGCGACCGGCACGAAGCGGTTCCGCCGCTGCTCGAAATCCAACAGGACATCGCCGACCGTCTGGTGTTTGCGAAATGGCGCGAAGGGGTCGGCGGGCGTCTGCGCTACTTCGTCTCCGGCGGCGCGCCGTTGTCGCCTGCCCTCTCTTACGCCTTCCTCGGCGCGGGGATCGACATCCTCCAGGGCTACGGCATGACCGAGACCTGCATCGTTGCGGCGAACCGTCCCGATAACAACAAGGTCGGATCGGTCGGACTCCCGTTCCCCGGCATCGAAATCGAGATTGACGCGGAGGGCGAGATACTGGTGCGCGGGCCGAATGTGATGAGCGGCTACTACAACCAGCCCGACGAAGCGGCGTCCGTATTTACGAAGGATGGTTGGTTCAAGACAGGCGATGTCGGTCGGCTCGACGCAGCGGGGCGACTTTATATCACCGACCGGAAGAAAGAGTTGTTCAAGCTGTCGAACGGAAAGTATGTCGCGCCGCAGTTGTTGGAGAGCTTGATTAAACAGAGCGCGCTCGTCAACCAAGTGGTCGTCATCGGGGCGGGGCGCAAGCAAGCGGCGGCCCTGATTGTCCCTGACTGGGAAGCGCTCGCCGGCGCCGTCCCACCGCCCGCCGATGAAACGCAGCCGACCCGCGCCGCGTGGCGACGCCATCCGGCAGCGATCAAATTGGTGCAGCGTGAAGTAGCGCAGTTGACATCCGCGCTCGCCGACTACGAACGCGTGCGCCGCGTCGCTCTACTGTCTGAAGAGTTTTCCATCGACGGCGGCGAGTTGACGCCGACGCTGAAGGTGAAGCGGCGCGTGGTTGACGAGAAATATCACGACACGATTGAAGAGTTGTACAACGGCGCGTCGGCGAAAGATGATTGATTGGAGACCGAGGCTTGAGCGTCCTCCCAAGCGTCGAAGATAAGGCAGGGGCGGTGACCGGCGTCGTTGATGCGGTGGTTTTCGGCGATGCTGACGAGTACATCGCCGCAGAGAATCTCAAGCGTCGGTCAGTGACAGTCGGTCGGTCTGATGAACTGTTTCGACGAGTTTCACTGGTGTGAAAGTTTCGCTGCCGAGGATGTGTTCGGCGAGATGTCGCAGCGGCAGAGGCATCTCGCACCACTGAGAGAAACCGCTGACGGTCACATAATGTTTGACCAGCAGGTACATCTCCGCACCGCAGAAATCGCACGTGGCGAGGTGCGTCGCCACCTCTTGTTGCTTCTCAAGCCCGATGTTTGTTTCAATTAAAAGCAGAATCGTCTCGGCAGACGGACAGCCCTTTAGTTTCCTGAAGCGGACTGTGCTCGAAGTATGCATGGTGCTTGCTCCATCTTTTTGGATTGGTGACGGTGGAGAACCAGTTGTGCTTTAGCACTCCCGGATTCCCCTGTAACTCCCTCGATGACAGGCACAGCACAGTAGTAGCCAAGCCGGGGCAAATAGTCAGTTGAGGTAGAAGGCTACCGCAAGCCGCCCATGTTTTGAATGAGCGCTTAGTAGAAAATCGGTTAACCTGCCAAGAAATAGTTTCAATCGCTCGAAAGTTCCATAACTGCGTTGCCCTATTTCGCCTGCCTACTGCACTTATGTCAGCACTTTATCGGTGCTGCAAAAACATGTTGCTCATTAAGCTCTGGACTGGTAGTATCCTGACTGTTGGCAGAGAGCATCAAAGCTTTGTGTCATTTCTCACCTCCTGACCGCACTCATTCCTTTCGCGGTCAAAACAACAAGTGCGGTTTTCAATTCGGGACGGTTATGGTGGAGCTTGGCATTTGAAAGCTTCAACGCAAGCCGCGATCTACCTTCAAGGCACACTGGCGGTCTTTGTCATGTCGTAAGGTCAAGCACCCATTCTCGGCTCTTCTCAATACCCCCACGACGCAAGCTGCCCGGCGCATTGTGCCGACATCGGCCTTAAAGTTAAGCAGATGGTCAGCGGTTGATGAGCCGAGGCGCTCTATCAGCAGCGGTGAGAAACAAGTGGGCGTGCAACGAAGGTTATCCCCATCTGTTTCTGAATACTGACGCGCTGGCCTGGCATTTACGTTCGGATAGTGTAAAATGTCGCCCTCTCCTACCCCGACACCGACGGGAAATCCCATGCGACAAAATGTCAACGGCGTGCCGCGTTCGAGCGTTACGGACAAAGCGTCTGCCCCCGGCAAAATAGAGGCCCTCAAGTGCTCAATAAAATTTCCCATCCGACAATGATTATCCCTAACATGACTGTAACATCAGACGAGCAATATCATCGCTTGAACGACCCCACGACCACCACCGCCGATGAGCCGGCATCGTCACGGGCGCGGCATACTACTGCTGCTGCTGTCGCGCCGGTGCCGGCGGCACGCGCTTCGCAGCGCCATCACGGGCCGTGGGTCGATAGTCTGCGCCGCTCCGATGTCAGCCGGTTGTGGACGGAGATGCAGCGCATCGTTAGCAATCACCCATTGGTGCGGGCGTCGCACAGCGCCGGGTTGCTGGTCGAAGAGGGGGATCGCGGCAGCGCCTACGTTGATCTGACGCAGGAGCTTTTCGTGACGCTCCTTGGCAAAGATCGGTTTCAGCACTATCTCGATACCGAGATGACGGACGCGGAAATTGAGTGCGAGATCAGCCAGATCGAGCTGACCAATCTACTTACTGCAGAACTACGCAAGCGCCATCCCGAATCTTATCGCCTGGCGCGTCGTATCTCGACGATCATTCAGTCGAGCGCCAACTTTCGCCGCTTTGATGGCAGCGGCGGGCCGCCGGAAGATGAGCCGCATCGCCGTCTCGTCGACCGTGTTTACGGCCTCAGCGAATGGCACGACCACAAGCCGCGCCGTCACGCGCACGAACTTGAGCAGCGAGGGCACACGATTCCAGTGCGCCAGCGCGACACGCGGATGGTCGGTTGCACCGGCGACTCGCAGATCATCATCAGCAATTCCGATCTCGAAGATTTGATTATCAGCATGCTCGAAGCATGCGACGCGCCGATTGACGTGCGGGCTCTGCGCAGCCTTGTGATGTCGCGTCTGCCGGTGATGGATATCTACCTGGTGCCGCTCGGCGCCGATAACGATGACGACAGTGGGCGGCAGTTCGAGCCGGTCGACGCGCAAGAGAACCCCGAGCAATCGCTGCTGCGAATCGAGTCGGAGCGCGAGGCCGCCGGGTTCGTCGACCAGTTTTTGAAAGGACTGCACGGCGCGGTGCGCGGCAAGACCAAACAGTACGACCGAATGCTCGGCGTCCTGTGGCATTGTTACCTCAGCCCGACACACATCACGCAATTGGAAGCAGCCGCGCGGCTGAACGTCTCGGACTCGCTCGTCTCTGACTATCGCCGCCGCATCGAACAGCAGTTACGCGCACTCTCCTTCAACGAGATCGAAGAGGCGCGCCGCTTTGAGACCGCGCTTGGCGAGCGCGTCCGCACGCTGGTGGTCGTCAGTGACGAAGAGCGCGTGGCGGTGTAGGGGTTGTGCCCGCCGTGGGTCGTGCCGGACATCAGTCTGAACGCCACCCCAACGGTGTTAGATTTTCCCCGACGTATCATGGGGCGTCTTGACGGTTGCCCGAAGGCGAGAGTGTTTTTGCCTTCGGGCATCTTTTAGTTTTATATTGCACATGACGTGTGCGCCGAGTCACTCGGTGCATTGGTAAGAAATTGGTGAGTTGATAAGCACCGGGCATGCCATCGAAGAATCAAATCTTTGATTACGAGCCTCTCGTCCGTTCCGGGCGAGGGCGCCGCGCTGCCGACGACACTGCCGATTCGTCACCGGCGGTCGAGAGTCAATTGACGGGGCGTGACGGGGCTGGCGGCGGCGACCAACACGGCGTGGCGGGTGACGCGAAGCGCTGGGTGATGAAGCGTGGACACATGCTCAGCTACATCGGGCTGTTCCTGTTTACGGTCATGCTTTACTTCCGCCCGTACGAGCTTTTCCCGGCCCTCGCTTTCCTTTCGACCGGTACTTTCTGGATTGCCGTTCTGACACTCATCATCTTCGTTCCAACTCAGTTTGTGCTGGAGGGCCGGTTGACGTTGTGCACGCGCGAAGTAACGGCGCTACTGCTGCTGGGTGTGACGGCACTATTGTCGATACCGCTGGCGATCAACCCGCTCGAAGCGTGGGACACTTTCAGTGATTCCTTCATCAAAGCCGTCCTCGTCTTCATCATCATGATCAACGTGGTACGCACCGAGCGGCGCTTGAAGGGAATTATTTTCCTCTCGATGGCGGTCGGCGCGTTACTGAGCGTGAACGCCCTGAACGACTATCGTTCCGGCAATCTCACCGTCGAGGGTTACCGTGTGGCTGGGTTAATCGGCAACATGTTCGGCAATCCCAATGACATGGCACTTCATCTGGTGATGATGATCCCCATCGCTGTAGTTTTTACGATCAACGCGCGCCACTCCATCACCAAAGTTCTATCCGCAATGTGCGTCGTGCTGATGGTAATCGGGACGGTGGTGACTTATTCGCGCGGTGGGTTCCTCGGTCTAATGGCGGCGACAGGAGTTCTGACGTGGAAACTCGGACGGCGAAATCGGCTGACCGTCGGCGTGATAGGCACCGTCGCGGCTGCGCTATTCATCGGACTGGCGCCCGGCAACTACGCCCTCCGCATCATTTCTATCTTCGACAAGAGTCTTGACCCGGTGGCCTCGGCCAGCGCGCGCCAGGACATTCTCATTATCTCCGTCAAGTCCACGCTGGCGAACCCGATCTTCGGCCTCGGGATGGGTAATTTTCACACTGTGTCGCTTCACGAACTCGTCAGCCACAACGCGTATACGCAGGTCTCGGCAGAGTTGGGAATCCCGGCGTTAATCTTTTACATGACGTTCTTACTGTCGCCGCTCTGGCGATTGCGGCGGATCGAGCAGGAGACTTACGGCGACCGTCAGCGATTGAACTACTATTATTTCGCCGTCGGGTTGCAGGCTAGTTTGCTCAGTTACATGGTGACCAGTTTTTTTGCCTCCGTGGCATACCTGTGGTACGTCTATTACATGGTCGCTTACGCCGTGTGTCTGCGCCGGATGTACGCAAGCGAGGTGTATGCGGTCGAGGATTTAGACTTAGCCCCAAAAAAGATCCCCACCAAGGTCAAACCCAAATACCCCAATCAACCAATCCTCCCTGAGATTAGCGTTCCAAGCGGACAGTGGAAAGATGCATAGCTGGCGTTTAGCGGAAGCTGTTTTCTGGTCGAGCGTGGTCGTGCTTTTTTACACGTACCTCGGCTACCCCTTGCTGTTGCTGGCGGCAAGCAGCATGCGCTCGCTCGTTGTGCGGAAGAAGGACTGGACGCCGAGCGTCAGTGTGATCATCACCGCGTACAACGAGGAGCGCGATTTAGCCGCCAAACTCGAAAACACTCTGTTGCTTGATTACCCCACAGACAAACTCGAAATAATCGTCGCCTCGGACTGTTCGACCGACCGGACGGACGACATCGCGCGACGGTTCGCGGCGCGCGGCGTACGCCTTCATCGACAGGCGGAGCGACTCGGCAAAACTGCTGCGCAGAATACCGCTGTCGAGGGGGCGCGCGGCGAATTCATCCTTTTCTCGGATGCGACCACGCTCTACCAACCGGATGTGTTGCGGGTGATGATGCCGAACTTCGCCGATTCGTCAATTGGATGCGTCGCCGGACGCCTGATCTACGTTGACCCGACGGCGTCGAGCGTCGGACGCGGCGCCAAATCCTACTGGGGTTACGAAACATTTCTGAAGCGCCATGAGAGTCGCGTGTGCTCGCTGATCGGCGTCTCCGGGTGCCTCTACGCCGTGCGCCGCTCCGCCTACGTTCCGCTCTATCACGAGGCGTGCAGCGATTTCATCATCGCCACCAAGATGGTCGAGCAGGGCCTGCGCACAATCTACGAGCCGGGAGCGGTCTGTACCGAAGAGACGAACCGGCAAGCTGACAAAGAGATGCGGATGCGCGTGCGCGTCATCGCGCAGACCTTCACCGATTTGTGGCGCCACCGGGCGATGATGAATCCGCTGCGTAGCGGCTTCTATGCCGTCGAGTTAATCTCGCACAAGGTTCTCCGCTATCTCGTCCCGTTCCTGCTGGCGGCGATTCTACTTACCTCAGCACTGCTCGCGGCGCACTCCGTGCTCTTCCTCGCCGTGCTCGTTGCTCAACTCTGCTTTTACGCGGCGGCGATGCTCGGTTGGGCGCTTGAAAGAAGGGGCATCCGGAGCCGGCTCCTTTCGCTGCCGCATTACTTCGTGCTCGCCAATCTGGCGTCGGTGATCGCTTTTTATAAATTTCTGCGGGGCGAGAGGTACGCGCGCTGGGAACCGATCCGCGAGCCGACCATGCCCCCGGCTGTTGAGGACACTGATTTTATTGTGACCGCGAAGAGAGGTCATAGCTGATGTTGGAGGCTGTCATGATGCCGGCAGATCAAGCGCGAAAGCCCGCGACAGCGGCGCCGACCGTGAGCATCATCATGCCCGCCTATAACGTCGCCCGGTACATCGGCGAAGCGCTCGACTCGGTGCTGGCGCAAACATTCACTGATTACGAAATCATCGTGGTCAACGACGGTTCGCCGGACACGGAGGAACTTGAACAGGTGCTTCAGCCCTATCGCGACCGCGTCGTATACGTCAAGCAAGAGAATCGCGGCCTGAGCGGCGCGCGCAACGCCGGCATCGGTACCGCGCGCGGGTCGCTCATCGCGCTCCTCGACCCGGACGATGTGTGGGAGCCGCACTACCTGGCGGTGCAAGTACCGATGATGGAAAACGATTCAACCATCGATGTGCTCTACCCGAACGCGCAAATCTTCGGTGACGCGGTGGACGCCGGGCGGGAATACATGGATGTGTGTCCATCAAATGGAGAGGTGACATTTGAGACATTGGTGACGTTGAAGTGCAACGTCTTTGTGTCGGTCACTGCTCGCCGCGAAGCTCTCGTCCGCGCGGGGATGTTTGACGAATCGTTGCGCAGCGTTGAAGACTTTGATCTGTGGCTACGCATCGTCAAACAGGGCGGTCGCATCGCTTACCATCGTCAAGTGCTGGCACGTTATCGCCGCCGCCCGGAAAGCCTCTCCGCTAATCCGGTGTGGATGCTGAATCACAGCCTGCATGTCTTTGAGAAGGCCGAGCGGGCATTGAATCTGACGTCCTCCGAGCGTCAGACATTGAATCGGCAACAAACCCATTTCCGTGCCTCGCTGCGGCTGTTCGAGGGGAAAAAAGCTTTTCTCGACGGCGATGCCGTGACGGCAGCCAAAGCACTGGGGGAGGCGAACGCTTATTTCAAGAGCCGTAAGATTGCGCTGACGATGTGGTTGCTACGCTACGCGCCGCGTCTTCTGCTGCGCGCTTACGCTCTACGCGACCGGTTTGTTTTTAAAGCCAGCACAAAGTTCTAGCGCCTTACCGATGGCCGCGTCGGCGCTTGACACCATAGATTATAAAACGAGGTCTCAAAAGTCGGCTCTGGTGTTTAAGTGTTGGCGGAAGTGATTCGCGAGAGTGAATGGTATCTACAGATGGAATTGGACGTCGTAATCCCAACATATAATCGTCAGGAATTAATTAAGCGAACGCTTTCAAGCTTGCATCGGGCTAGCGTTCCCTCAGGCTTGAGTGTCCGGGTGACGGTCGTTGACAACAACTCTAAGGACGAAACTCGGCAGGTGGTCGAGCAATGGATGCCCAAGTTCGATGGTCGGCTGAGGTATGTGCTTGAAAGCCGGCAGGGAAGGTCGCACGCTCTCAACGCCGGTATTGTTTCAACCGCGGGCGATCTAGTCGGCATGATTGATGATGATGAAGAGATTGATGACGGCTGGTATGCGTCCATTCACTCTGCTTTCAGAGACCAGGATGTTGACTTCATCGGCGGCCCGTACGTGCCGCGGTGGGGCGCCGACTGTCCCGCATGGTTTCCGCATCAGTACCGGGGCGTGGTGGGGTGGGTCGATAGTGGTGACAAAGTATGCGCCTTCGATGAGAATTTTTCAGGCATGTTGATGGGCGGCAACGCCGTGCTGACTCGCGCCATCTTGGAGAAGGTTGGGCCTTACTCCACCTCACTCGGAAGAACCGACAAGCACTTACTGTCTTGTGAGGACGAGGAGATGTACCAGCGTTTGATGAAAGCCGGGGCGCGGGGACTCTATCTTCCCCATCTAATCATTTATCACTACATCCCGCCGGAGCGGCTGACGAAGCGGTATTTTCGCCAGTGGTGCTTCTGGCGCGGCGTTTCGCAGGGAGTAATGGATAAGGAGCGTCCGACTCCGGTAGCTTATCTGGCGGGGGTTCCGCGGTGGCTTTACGGACGCGCCGCGCGCGGCACGCTTCAAACGCTTAAAAGTCTGCCTCGCCGGAACACGGATGTCGCACAAAAGTTTACCGACGAACTCGCCGTCTGGGACCTCGCCGGCTTCTTTTATGGCAAGCACCTCTACAAGCCCGCGCATTGACGACGCGGCAAATTCGTCGTCCGCTGAGCGAGCGTCAAACCGCCGGGCCGCAATATGAGAACAGCATTAACCATGAATCAGCAATTCGACGTTTCGGTTGTCATCTGCACGTACAATCGGTGTCACCTGTTGCCGACGGCGCTGGAAAGCATCCTCGACCAGCAGGCGGATGACTTAAGCTACGAGGTGGTCGTCGTCGATAACAATTCCAGAGACGACACGCGGCAGGTGATTGAATCGTTTATCGCGCGCGGGCACGACAATATGCGTTACGTCTTCGAAGGCCAGCAGGGACTGTCGCACGCGCGCAACGCCGGTGTCGCCAACTCCCGCGCGCCAATTATCGCCTTCACGGACGACGACGTGCGGGTCGAGCGCAACTGGGTGGCGACCAACTCCCGCGCGCTTGACGAACACCCGGAGGTCGATTTCGTCGGCGGCAGGACGCTGCCGCGGTGGGAGAAGGAGCCGCCCGCGTGGCTCACCCAGCGCCACTGGTCGCCGCTCGCGCTCACCGATCACGGCGACCAACCATTTTATGTCGACACCGAAAACCCGGTCTGTCTGATTGGTGCCAGTCTCTGCGTCCGCCGCCACGTGTTCGATAAAGTGGGACTGTTCTCGCCGGATTTTCAACACTTCAAAGGCAGCGTCTGCGGGACGGAGGATCACGAGTTTCTGACGCGCATTTGGGATGCCGGTGGGAAAGGGCTCTATCTTCCCGAGATATGCATCATCGCCGACGTGCAGGCGGAGCGAATGATGAAGGCGTATCACCGCAAGTGGCATTGGGGGCACGGGTATCTGTTGGCGAAGATGCGCCTCGCGGACATCGAGCGGTCGGGCAGTGGGCGATTGTTTGACATTCCGGTTCATCTTTACCGACAGGCGGCGGTGGATGTGCTGGGGTGGCTGAAGCACACACTACGCGGCGATGCGGAACGCGCTTTCGCACACGAAACCGAACTCCGGTTTTTCGCCGGCTACTTTCGCAAACGACGCGAAGACTTCGCCGCCACCAAAGAGCGTGGGACACTCGGTGAGATCGGCGCGTTCGTCCGCGCGTTCGCCAACGCTAAAAAGCAGTCATAAGCGTCGTCTTCCCCGTTATGGCCCGGCGGGCGGCAGATATTTTGGCTCTTCGCTGATCGTTCGTTACTCAAAACACCGGAATCATCTGTGAGGAAAACTTTAATGAAACGTCCAACCTATTAAACGTCTGACAGCTAATTGCGATTGGAGGCACCCGTTGAAAGGCGGCCTATCCTCTCAGTCTTGGCGTTTTGACCGGCGGTCGCGAGAGCAAAAGTCTCTCAACCGTCGTCTGCAATTGAAAACCGCCGTCGTCTTCGGTGAGAAGTAAAAAGGAATTTTGTCAAACATGTCATTTGATGTTTCATCCGCTCCGGTTGGCGGGGCGTTGTCAGGCCGGAAGGGGAACCGTCGGGTAACGGTCATCCGGGCGCCGGCGTTCTCGTTCGCAGGCATGCTTCAACAATTGACGAAGCTGGTTGAGTATCGGGACTTGCTGTACACGCTGACCGTGCATCGCATCAAGGTGCGCTACAAGCAGTCGGTGCTGGGTTTGTCGTGGGCGATTCTGCAACCGCTGTCATTGATGCTGATTTACACGTTGATCTTTTCGGTTGTGGCGCGGATGCCGAGCGACGATATCCCTTACCCGCTCTTCGCCTACACAGGGTTGCTGCCGTGGACCTACTTTTCGACGGCACTGAGCACCGCCACGAACGGACTGGTGAGCCACTCTCACCTCGTCACAAAGGTCTATTTCCCGCGTGAAATTCTGCCGATGACCTATGTCCTCGCCGCCCTCTTTGATTTCCTGATTGCGTCGCTCGTGCTGGCCGGTCTGATGATCTACTACCGCGCGCCGATCACGCTCAACTTTCTGTATGTCGTTCCGATCATTCTGGTCTTGACGATCTTTGCATTGGCGATGTCGTTGTTCATGTCGGCGGTGCAGGTGCGGTTCCGCGATGTGGGCGTGGCGATGCCGCTATTGCTTCAGGTATGGATGTTCGCGACCCCGATCATCTATCCGCTCTCCGCCGTGCCCGAACGCCTGCGCCCGATATACGATTTAAACCCGACAGTCGGCGTCATCGAAGGCTTCCGTAACGTCCTGTTGCAGGGCAGCCCGCCCAACCTCCGGGCGTTGGGCGCGTCCGCTCTCGTTTCCTTAATCCTGCTCCCCCTCATGTACATCTATTTCAAGCACGTCGAAGCGACGGTGGCTGACATTGTCTAAAGCTCAACCAAACTGAGAGCAGTTCGTCGGATGCGTTTCAGTCCGGCGGGTTTTTTCGGCACTTGCGTTTCGCGTCCGCCGACAGCAGCGGAGCGGAGCGGGTGAGTAAATTATGATTGACCTTAAGTTTGACCATGTGACGAAAAAGTATCTGATCCGCCAGGAGGCGCCTGCGGGCGATAGCACGCGCCACCCGCTGGTGCGCCGGCTGCAAAATTTGCGGCGGCGCCCACAGGAGTTTTTGGCTGTTAAGAACGTCAGCTTCGATGTGCGGCGCGGCGAGGCGCTCGGCATTATCGGCCACAACGGGGCGGGTAAAAGCACGGTGCTGAAGCTGCTGGCAAACATCACCGCGCCGACTTCAGGAGAGATTACAATCAACGGGCGGCTGTCGGCGCTAATCGAGGTCGGGTCGGGGTTCCACCCGGAGTTATCGGGGCGCGAGAATGTCTATCTGAGCGGGTCGATTCTGGGGATGCGGCGACGCGACATCGGCGAGAAGCTGGACAGCATCATCGAGTTCGCGGGTGTCCGGCAGTTTATCGACACACCGGTCAAGCGGTACTCGTCGGGGATGTACGTGCGGCTTGGCTTCTCGATAGCAGCGCACCTCGACCCGGATATCCTGCTGCTCGATGAAGTGCTGGCGGTCGGCGACTCGGCCTTTCAAGCGAAATGTTTGCAGCGGGTCAAGGATTTGCGGCAGTCAGGTAAGACGATCATCTTCATCTCGCACGACCTGAGCGCGGTCGAGCAGCTATGCAGCCGGGTGCTGCTGATGGAGCACGGCGAGGTAGTCGCGGGCGGCGCACCCACTGAAGTTATTGCGGAGTACCGGCGAACGGCGAACGACTTTGTGCCGTCGGGGCCGCCCAGTTGGAGCAACGAACAAATATCGAAACGGGCCGAGATCACGTCGCTTGAGTTCTTCGACGCCGTGGGCAACGAAACGTCGACGGCCAGTACCGGCAGTGCGGTCACAGTCCGTCTCAAGTATCAGTCGCACGAGCATATCCCGGATGCCATTTTCGAAGTCTTCTTTCATGCGAGCAACGGGGAGTTGAAGTGCCAACTGAGCACCGGTTTGAGCCACGGGCGAATCGACCTTGAAGCAGGTCGGGGCGAGGTTGAATTTTCATGCGCCGAGCTGGGATTGCAGGTCGACACTTATTACATTGACGTGGCTATCCAGCGGCACGAACCGCCGGAGCTGATTGATTGGCAGTGCCGCTGCGCGATGTTCCACGTCGGGGCGGGAAAGGTTTCGCGCGGAACGTTTTACATGCCGCACGAGTGGCGCATCACACAAGAGAGAAGCGCCGGCAGCACCGAGCACGCCGAACTGTTGCTCCGGTAGTGAAGGTATTCACCGTCGCACATGAATCGGCGACTTTAACGTACGACCCGGCCCGCGAAGATTGAGAGACGCGACTATCGTGTCAGAGAGAGTGTTTCAAGGGGAGACGTTGTTTGATGTCGAAAAAGGGAGTTAGAGGGGCGAGTTCACTGGCAGGTCGGCGCCGACTGCCAATCACCATCCAGCGGTTGATTCAAGAGCAGAAATTTTAACGCTGATTCGATCACTGAGAAGGTTTAACTCGAATGCAACCTTACACCGAAGAATTTTATAATTGGCAGCAGGCCGAGTCGAAAAGTTCGGCCAGGGAAATAGTTCCTTTCGTTTGCGAACTGATTCGTCCCGGAAGCGTGATCGACGTCGGGTGCGGAGTTGGAACCTGGCTGTCGGTCTTTGAGGAGCGCGGCGTCGAAAACTTCCTGGGGGTAGATGGAGACTACGTGGATCGTCGCCTGCTACAGGTCGAGGCCGCACGGTTCCAGGCGAAAGACCTGAAACAACCGCTGCACATGGATAATCGTTACGACCTGGTCGTGTCGCTTGAGGTGGCTGAACACCTCCCCGTCGAGTGCGCGGCGACGTTTATCGAGTCGCTGACGAATCTCGGACCTGTCGTCCTTTTTTCAGCAGCCGTTCCTTATCAGGGCGGGACCGATCACATCAACGAACAGTGGCCGGAGTATTGGAACGAGCTTTTTTCAGCGCGAGGGTACAAAGTCATCGACTGCATTCGCAAAAAGTTCTGGCATAACGACCGAGTGGGATGGTGGTACGCGCAGAATATTTTCTTATTTGTCGAACAGCATCATTTGGAAATTTATCCGCGGCTTCAGCGCGAGGCAGAGCTCAGCGTCGAGCGGTCGGCGCTGTCACAGGTTCATCCTAAAAACTATCTTTCTAAAATGGACGCGCTCAAGACTTACGCAGGTATGATGGAGACGCTTGATCTTAACAAAATGACGCTACGGCAAACTGGGGAGTTCTTCAAAAAAATAGTGATCGCACTACCGGGGAAAACAATCAAAGCGGTTGAGCGGAAGATTAGAAAACCGAAAGTGGCAGACGCAAAAGCAGGGGCCGGTTAATGATCGGTGACAGGATGAGCAGGGAGACTTGGGGGCATGATGGTGCCGGAAGAGGATTAAGAGCACATGTGTGGCATTGCTGGATTTGTCGGAACGGATAGCCTGGTTACAGGGTCGGAGCGCGTCGTCGTGCTGGACCGGATGTGCCGGGTGATTACGCATCGCGGGCCGGACGAACAGGGAACGCTGGTCACGGCGGAGGTCGCGCTCGGCATGCGTCGCCTCTCGATCATCGACCTGGCGGGCGGGCATCAACCGCTCTCCGGTTGT
This sequence comes from Acidobacteriota bacterium, assembly GCA_030859785.1. Lineage (GTDB taxonomy): Bacteria > Acidobacteriota > Blastocatellia > Pyrinomonadales > Pyrinomonadaceae > JACDEG01. The sequence continues at coordinate 48,554 of JALZJL010000319.1, read as the reverse complement.
CGCGACGGCGCAGCGACCGTGGTCTTCAACGGCGAAATCTACAACTACCGTGAACTGCAAGCCGACTTAGAGACGCGCGGTCACCGCTTTCAGACGCACTCCGACACGGAGGCGATTGTTCACGCTTACGAAGAGTACGGCGCGGCCTGCGTCGAGCACCTGCGCGGCATGTTCGCCTTCGCGTTGTGGGACGCGCGCGAGCGAAAGCTGTTCGTCGCCCGCGACCGCGTCGGCAAGAAACCGCTCTATTACACGGTCACGCCGCAGGGCACATTCGTCTTCGGCTCGGAATTAAAGTCGCTCCTCGAATACCCCGGCGTCCGGCGCGAGACGAACGCCGAAGCCGTCGACGCTTACCTGACGTTCGGCTACGTCCCCGACCCACTCAGCATCTTCCAAGGCATTCATAAACTCCCGCCCGGCCATCACCTCTTCTTCGACGGCGCGGACGTGACCGTCACATCATACTGGGACTTTGACTTCGGCGGCGCGGCGGACGACGCCAGCGGCGCGCGTCAGGAAGAAGATTATGTGGATGAGTTGCGCGCGCTGCTCGACGAGTCGGTGCGGCTGCGTTTGATCGCCGATGTGCCGCTCGGCGCATTCCTATCCGGCGGCATTGATTCGAGCGCAGTCGTCGGTCTGATGGCGCATCATACGAATCGTCCGGTCAAAACTTTCTCCATCGGTTTCCGCGAAGACAGTTGGGACGAATTGAAGTACGCGCGGGTGGCGGCGAAACATTTCGGCACCGACCATCATGAGTTTATCGTGACGCCGGACATCTGCGGCATCGTCGATGAATTGGCGTGGCACTTCGACGAGCCGTTCGCTGACTCGTCGGCGATACCGACGTATATGGTTTCAAAGATGGCGCGCGAGTACGTTACCGTGGTGCTTTCCGGCGACGGCGGCGACGAATTATTCGGCGGCTACACGCGCTACGTGATCGATCATCAGCGAAGCGGCTTTGCCAATCTTCCGCGCTTCGTCCGGCGCGGTTTGATGCAGCCCCTCAGTCGTCGCTTGCCGCATGGAGCGTGGGGACGCAACTACCTGAACAACGTCGCGCTCGACCCGGTCGACCGCTACATCGATAGCGTCTCGGTTTTCACCGGACTCAACAAATCGTCTCTGTACACCGGCGATTTCCGCCGCCGCCTGGGGACGACGGACGCCGCGGCGCGCTTCCGTGATTACGCCGTGCGGCCCCGGACAGGCGAGCCGCTCGACGCGATGCTCTACCTCGACAGCAAGACATATCTGCCGGGCGACATCATGACGAAGGTTGACCGGATGAGCATGGCCGTGTCGCTCGAAGCCCGTGCGCCGCTACTCGACCACAAGCTGATCGAGTTTGCGACACGCATCCCGGCCTCAATGAAGCTACGCGGGCTGGAGACGAAGTACATTTTTAAGCGTGCGATTCGCGACTTTGTGCCGCCGGAGATTCTCAACCGACCCAAACAGGGCTTTGGCGTACCGCTCCAGGAGTGGATCAACAATCAACTGCGCAGTCGCATTCGCGAAACACTCACCGAATCGCGCACACGGCAACGCGGCTATGTTGAGCAGGCGTACGTCAACACGCTGCTTGATGAGCACGAACGCGGACGGCGCGATCACTCTCCGGCGCTGTGGACGCTGTTGATGCTCGAACTGTGGCACCGCGCATTCATTGACGAGACGGGCAGCGGTGTGGCGCGTGCGGCTCGCCACGCGACCGCCGGTCTGATGCCGGTGGTGGCGTAGATTTTTCCCACTTCAGCGAGTCGCCCACGCACGCGTGCAAGTGACTTTGTTGGAAATCGATGTGGCGGCGTCGGGCTTAGGCTGTGATGAGTTTGTGTTCGTCAAGGAAGAGGATACCGGAATTTGAAGGGTAACATCTTACAACTGATCGACAGTTTTAATCAGGGCGGCACCGAGCGCCAGACGGTGCAGTTGACGCGCCTGCTGCACGGTGGCGGACGCTATCGCGTGCACGTCGCTTGCCTCAGCGGCGAGGGGCCGTTGCGCTCAGAGGTTGAGCGGCTCGGCCTCGGCGACATCCCGGAGTTCCCGCTCACCAGCTTCTACAATCGCAACACCGCATCGCAACTGCGTCGCCTCGCCGCGTTCATGCGCGAGCGGCACATCGACCTCGTTCACGCGCACGACTTCTATACCAACATCTTCGGGATGACCGCCGCCGCGCTCGCCCGCATCCCGGCGCGCATCGCGTCGCGTCGCGAGACCGACGGCATCCGCTCGCTTGCGAAAAGGTGGGTCGAGCGCCGCGCCTACGGACTCGCTGACGCCGTCGTTGCGAACGCCGAAGCGATTCGCCGGCAGTTGATTAAAGAGGGTCTGCCGCCCGCGAAAGTCGTCACCGTTTACAACGGCATGGACACGACTCGCGTCGCACCACAACCGGACTTGAACCGCACAGCGACATTGGCCGCCCTCAACCTGCCGGTGGGGATGGGGCGGCACTTCGTGACGATTGTGGCGAACATGCGCCACCCGATGAAGGATCAAGCAACATTCCTGCGCGCGGCGCGGCGCGTTCGTGAGAAGGTGCCGGGGGCGACGTTCGTGCTCGCCGGCGAGGGCGACCAAGTGCCATCGTTGCGCGCGCTCGCCGCGCAACTCGGTTTGGAGCCGGACACCTTCTTCATTGGCCGCTGCGCCAGGGTTTCAGACTTACTGGCAATCTCCGACGTCTGCGTGCTCAGCTCGAAGGGCGTCGAAGGATTCTCCAACTCAATCGTTGAGTACATGGCCGCCGCGCGACCCGTCGTCGCGACCGACATCGGCGGCGCACGCGAAGCGGTGATTGACGGCGAGACCGGCTACATCGTCACACCCGAAGACGACGAGACGATGGCGGCGCGGATCATCTCACTGCTCAATAACCCGGAACTCGCCCGGCAAATGGGGGGGCGCGGCCTGCTCGATGTCAAAGCAAAATTTTCATGCGAAGCACAACTCGAACGGGTCGAGGAGTTGTACGAGCGACTGCTGGCGCCGACAAGAAAGGCGTCGTCAGAGTCATCAGGCGTCACCGCCTCAAGCCACGGTCGCAGGCGGCAGTCTTCGACGCAGGCGTAGCAAGCGGAAGCTGCTCTTGAAGGACTCGTTCAATGTACTTTGCTTTGCTGTCACAAGGGTTTTTAGCTCATGTTTGAACACTTGCGCGAAGACCTGCGTCGCTACGGGACTGGACGCCGCGAGCGAATCCACGCGATGGTATTCGCCCCCGGCGTATGGGCGATTGCTGGCTATCGCTTCTCGCGGTGGGTATACACGGCGCAACTGCCGCGCCAGGTTCGCAAACTGCTGAATATCGTCGTCACCTTCAGTGGTACCGCAGTGAAGGTTCTAACCAATGTTGAATTGCCAGCGCAGGCGGTGATTGGACCGGGATTATTGATTGCGCACACGGGATATATTGTGTTGGCGTCCGATGTTGTTCTCGGAAGTCATTGTACGCTGACGCAAGGCGTGACGATTGGACACGGAGGCGGCGGCAAAGACGCCTCGTTTGCGTGCCCCGTGATTGGAGATCGTGTTTATATCGGGCCTGGGGCGGCCATCATCGGCGGGATTACTGTCGGAGACGATGCCCTGATCGGTATTGGAGCGATTGTGACGAAATCGGTTCCGGAGCGCGGCGTGGTGGTTGGTAATCCCGCGCGCGTTGTATCCCATCAAGGCTCCTTCGACATGATCGCGTACCCTGGTATCGAGAACGACCTGCGCCGCCGTGCGGCGCTGGAGGAGCGTGACCGGGCAGGCAGAAGTGAGGGCGTTGTCCGGCAGCTAAAATAGAGCAACGCTCGACAAAAGGTTAATGGTGAAAGTCGCTGCGAAGTTAAAAAATTTGAGGGGACGTAGCTTTAACGAGTTGCGCGTCCGCGGCGCGCAGGCAGTGGCGGCGCTGGCGGAGCGGCGCGGCTGGTCGTCACAGTCGCGGCTGCCGACCGATGAAGCGTTTCTCAAATCAATCGACGCCGCGCAACTCGGTCAATTCCCAATCTCCGCCGAAGGGTTGCTCGCACATTTCCGCGCGCGCGCGTTGCCGAGGTTCTTCGCCGGCTTCGCCCGACCGCAAGCGACCGTCGATGAGTTGCGGCGGCGTTGGCCGGAATCGGAAAAGAGAGTCGTCGCGAGTGCGCGCCGCGTCGTCGAAGGGAAGTTCGATTTGCTGGGGCTGCACGATCTGTCGTTTGGCGACCCCGTTGACTGGCATCTCGAACCGCTCGCAGGTAAGCGTGCGCCGCTTGTTCATTGGAGCCGAATCGATTACCTCAACGTCGATGTGACGGGCGATAAAAAGATCACCTGGGAATTGAATCGTCAACAGTATTTGATGACGCTCGGACGCGCGTACCTGTACACCGGCGACGAGCTTTACGCGCAGACATTCGCACGCCACGTCGCGGACTGGATCGAGCATAACCCACCGAAGATAGGCATCAACTGGGCGAGCAGCCTTGAAGTTTCTTTTCGCGCGATGGCGTGGCTGTGGGCGCTATACTTCTTCAGAGACTCGCCGCACCTGAGGCCCGCGCTGTTTCTCAATATCTTAAAAGTTCTCTTCCTGCATGGCCGCCACTTAGAGACGTACCTCTCGACTTACTTCAGCCCGAACACACATTTGACCGGCGAGGCGCTCGGCCTGTTCTACCTGGGAACCGTGCTGCCGGAACTCAAGTGCGCCGCAAGATGGCGCAACACGGGCGAGCGCATCCTGATGAACGCGCTTGATTGGCACGTGCGACCGGACGGCGTCTACTTCGAGCAGTCGAGTTATTACCATCGCTACACCACAGACTTTTACACGCACCTCTACATCCTCGCGCGGGCGAACAGCAGCAGTGCGGCCCAATCGGGCGGGTCTGAAGTCGGGTCGGAAGCCAAGTCAGAAGTCGAATCGGAGCGTCGACTGTCAGGTAAGTTGACGGCGCTGCTCGATCATTTGATGTACATCACGCGGCCTGACGGGACGACGCCGTTCTTCGGCGATGACGACGGCGGTCGGTTGGTGATGCTCGACGAGCGCCCGGCGAACGACTTCCGCGCGGCGCTCTCGACCGGCGCGGCGCTCTTCGCACGGCCCGACTATAAGCACGTCGCCGGCGAAGCCGCTGAAGAAACTTTGTGGCTGCTCGGCACTGAAGGAATGCGCGACTTTGACTTTATCGAAGCACACTCGCCGGCGCAGACTTCGCGCGCCTTCCCGGACGGCGGCTACTACGTGATGCGCGACGGATGGGAGTCTTCCGCTAACTACATGTTGATTGACTGTGGCCCGCACGGAACGCTCAACTGCGGTCACGCGCACGCCGACATGCTCGCGTTCGAGTTGGCTGCGCGCGGACGCACGATGCTGATTGATCCGGGCACATACACATACACCGGGGCGAGCGAAGTGCGCGACTACTTTCGCACCTCGGCAGCGCACAACACACTGACCATTGATGGTGAATCTTCGTCGGCACCGGGTGGCACATTCACGTGGCGGCACGTCGCACGGGCGACGCCACGGACGTGGGTCGCGTCGCGGCGATTCGACTTTTTCGAGGGCGCGCACGACGGCTATTCGCGGCTCGCTTCGCCGGCGACGCACACGCGCTCGGTGCTGTTTCTCAAAAACGATTACTGGATGGTACGTGACCGTGTTGCCAGCGCGGGGACACACCGCTACGACCTGCACTTTCACTTTGCTCCAGACGCAAAGCTGGAGACGATCACGCAGCCAGAGACCGAAGCGCAGCACGACGGCGCGTTGCCGGTCCGCGAGCTCGGAAGCGGCGACGCGCCGGGCATGGAGTTGTTTGCTTTCGGCGCGGGCGGCGCGTGGCAGCATGGCGACGGTTGGGTTTCCGGTTGTTACCGCGAGCGAGTCGCCGCGCCGGTCTATTCCTATTCGGTGGAAGCGACGGGCGCCACGGAATTCGTCACTTTCCTTGTACCGCAGCGCGCCGCCGGGAACGACGCTAACACGCGCGTGCGCCAAATCGAAGCGGTCAACGGGCGTGCCTTCGAGATGGGTGAAGGCGCGCGTCGCGACGTGCTGGTGTTAGGTGGCAGCGGTGATAATGGTGGCGCGGGTGGCGAGTTGATGGTTGAGACGCCGCGCATCAAATCCGATTTTGCGTGGACATGGGCGCGTCTGACTGACGATGCGCCGCGCGCGGAAGTGCTCTGTGAATTTGTGCTGATCGATGGGCGAACGTTTCGATTCGACAATCGCGAGGTCATCACGACGACGCGGCGTGTCGGTCACGTCGTGGTTCGATTCACGAAGGGCGAAGTGCACATCGACATTGACGCGGGCGAAAGTTTCAGCGTCGATGCTCGCGGTCGGCGGCGTGTGGTCATCAACAGCGAGCCGATCACGACAAGCGGCGAAGCGTTGATCCACTTCGTCGACGGGCGATATCGAGCGAATCAAATAATTTCCCAGCATTTCATCGCGGAGGACGCGAGAGAGCGCGGAGAAATGAAAACAACATCATCAATCAGATAAACAGCCGTGTGTCTGCTCGGCGTGCTCTGCGGTGAATGTATTCTGTCTTGAATCCTGACTGAATTATGTGTGGAATTAACGGGATAGCATTTTCGAGTCGGTCGGGTCGCGAGGTCGACGTGCCGGTGCTTGAACGGATGCGCGATGTCATCACGCACCGCGGGCCGGACGACAGCGGTGTGTTCGTCGACGGCCCCGTCGGTCTCGGCCACCGTCGCCTGAGCATTGTCGATGTCGCCGCCGGCCATCAACCGATGCCGAACGAAGACGGATCGCTACAGATCGTCTTCAACGGCGAGATATATAACCACGCCGACTTTCGGCCCGCGCTCGAAGCGCGGGGCCACCGTTACCGAACGCATTGCGATACGGAAACGATTCTCCATCTGTACGAAGAGGATGGCGAGCGGGTCGTCGAAAGTCTACGCGGGATGTTCGCGTTCGCGATTTGGGATCGGCGTCAGCGTGAGCTATTCATTGCTCGCGACCGGCTCGGCGTCAAGCCGCTCTACTATGTTCACACTGCTGATGGCTCGCTCTATTTCGCGTCGGAGATCAAAGCACTGTTTGCGGCGGGGGCGGTCACGCCGCAACTGAACTACGGAGTGTTGCCTGACTACCTCGCCAACCACGCGACCTCCGGTGAAGAGACGTTGTTTGAAAACGTCAAGCGGCTGTTGCCCGGTCACACGCTGCTGTGGCGCGATGGGCGGGTCGACATCAAAAAATACTGGGACGTGCAGTTCGCCGACGGCGACAATCAGGGAAACGGGACCGGGGACAGCAGTCGCCGCGCGCACAGTGATAAGGATTACATCGAAGAGTGGACGGAGCTTTTTCATACCTCCGTCCGCTTGCGTCTGATGGCCGACGTGCCGCTCGGCATGTTCCTTTCGGGCGGCATCGATTCGTCGGCGATTGCGGCGGTGATGAGCGGCATGGTCAAAGAGCCGATCAAAACTTTCTCGGTTGCGTTCGCCGAGCGCGAAGCGAACGAACTTGAGTATGCGCGGCTCGTCGCCGGCGCTTACCAGACGGATCATCACGAGGTCGTCGTCAGCCCGCAGGAGTTTTTCGCGGCGCTACCGAAACTCGTCTGGCACGAAGACGAGCCGCTCGCGCACCCTTCGAGCGTTGCGCTCTATTTCGTTTCGCGGCTCGCGGCGGAGCACGTCAAAGTGGTGTTGACCGGCGAGGGCAGCGACGAGTTGATGGCCGGCTATGGACGCTATCGCAAGACGATCTTTAACCTCGCGCTCGGTGCCCGTTACCATTCCTTGACCGGCGACGGTTTGCGGAGCGCGGTCCGCCGCGGAATCGAAGCTCTGCCCGCCGGGTCAAAGGCGCGTGGCAAATTGTCGCGCACTTTTCTCTGTCTCGCGCCGGACATCGAGAGCATCTACTTCGATAACTTTGCCGTCTTTCCGCGCCACATGCAGCGGGCGATGCTGACCTCTGAGGTTAAGGAGCGGGCGGGCGACTCGCTTGACCCATACGCCCGCGTGCGGCGCTACATCGCCGACACCGACGCCCGCAGTCTGCTCAACCAACTTCTTTACGCTGACATGAAAACATACCTGCACGAGTTATTGATGAAGCAGGATCAAATGAGTATGGCGGCATCCATCGAGAGTCGCGTGCCGTTTCTCGATCATAAACTGGTCGAGTTCACGTCGCGCCTGCCGGAGCGGATGAAACTGCGTGGTTGGACGACCAAGTATGTTCTGCGCCAGAGCATGAAAGGCGTGCTGCCCGAAGCGATTCTGAACCGCCCGAAGATGGGCTTCCCGGTGCCGGTCGGGGCGTGGTTCCGCGGCGAGTTTCGTTCGGTCATCGACGAGTATGTCCTTGGCGAACGCACCGCCGCGCGCGGATTGTTCGATCAAGCGTTCGTGCGCCGGATCGTCGCGGAGCATCAAGCGGGCGCCGGCAATCACGCCGAGCGTCTGTGGTCGCTCGTCAACTTCGAGATGTGGCAGCGGCAGTTCATCGACGGCGAGAGCGTCGACATGCCGCAGTTCGAGCCGCAGTCAGCGGTGCGCGCCGAACCGGTCGTCGCGTAAACGAGAGAGGCTTAGCAAGAAGCGATTCAAAAATGCGCATCCTGTGGCTCAAAACCGAACTGCTGCACCCGGTCGACAAGGGCGGCAAGATTCGCACCTACCATATGTTGAAGCAACTCAGGCGCGAGCACCACATCACGTACCTGACGCTTGACGACGGCGAATCGGCGGACGCTCGTAAACTCGCCGACGAATACTGTCAGGAACTGGTGTGTGTGCCGCACCACACGCGCGCCAAGTTTTCGTCCGGGTTCTATGTCGAATTGGCCGGTAACCTCGTGTCGCCATTGCCGTATGCCATCAAGAAGTACCAGTCGGTGCACATGATGCGCGAAGTCACCGAGCGGACGCGGGGCGGCGCGTTCGATATTCTGGTCTGCGATTTCCTGACGCCGGGCATCAACGTGCCGTCGCGCATCGAGTGCGCGACGGTGCTGTTTCAACATAACGTCGAGGCGTTGATCTGGAAGCGCCACTATCAGGTGCAGTCGAATCCGTTGAAGAAGGCTTACCTCTATGATCAATGGCGTAAGACTGATGCGTTTGAGCGCGCGACCTGTCGACGCTTCGACCATGTGATTGCGGTCTCGCGCGAAGACCGCGAGATCATGCGGAGCGTGTACGGAATCGCGGAGGTGTCGGACGTGCCGACCGGCGTCGACACGGATTACTTTCGTCCTGACGGGCGCGCGACGCGCGACGCGCACAACCTCGTCTTCACCGGTTCGATGGACTGGCTTCCGAACCAGGACGCGATTCACTACTTCACTGAACAGATCCTGCCGCTGATAAAACGAGCGGTGCCTGGCGTGACCCTGACCGTCGTCGGGCGCAATCCGTATCCGAGTCTCGTCGAGTTGAGTCGACGTGATTCGTCAATCGTGGTGACCGGGCGGGTCGATGATGTGCGTCCGTATATCGACCGCGCCGCTGCCTACGTCGTGCCGATCAGAATCGGCGGCGGCACGCGACTGAAAATCTACGAAGCGATGGCGATGGAGAAGCCGGTTGTGTCGACTACCATTGGAGCCGAGGGCCTGCCGGTCAGAGACGGAACCGACATCATCCTCGCCGACGCACCGGAAGCGTTCGCCGACGCGGTGGTGCGTGTGCTGACGGACGCCGACTACGCTGCGAAATTCGGCGCACGCGCGGCCACCGCAGTGAGGGAAAATTTCGGGTGGGATAAGGTCGCGCAGAGTTTCGTCGAAGGATGCCGGCACGCGGAAGCGACGCATCACGGTGTGCCAACAAGCGAACTACTGCAAACGTCCGCGGCGCGGGCAGAGTAGAAGTGATAATTGAAAGATTAGCGGCGATGACGAGCCGCACAAGTTAGTAAATGTCAGGAGATCAAATGAAGATCAGCATATTCGGGTTAGGTTATGTCGGCTGCGTCTCGGCGGCGTGCTTTGCGAAAGAGGGTCACGAGGTCACGGGAGTTGATGTCAGCCCCGTCAAGGTCGAGATTATCAACGCCGGTCGCAGCCCGATTGTCGAAGCGGGCATCGGCGAGTTAATCGGCGAGATGGTCGCCGCGGGACGGTTGCGCGCGTCGGGCGATTCCGGGGCGGCGGTGCGAGACACGGAGATATCACTGATCTGCGTCGGCACGCCGAGCAATGCGAACGGCAGTCTTGATCTGACATACATCAAGCGCGTGTGCCAGGAGATTGGCGCGGCGCTTGAGAAGAAGCGAGAACGCCACGTCGTCGTCATCCGCAGCACGATGCTGCCCGGAACCATCGAGTCGGTCGTCGTGCCGACATTGGAAGTCTATTCAGGCAAAAAAGCGGGGCGCGATTTCGGCGTCTGTATCAACCCCGAATTTTTGCGCGAAGGCACTTCGTTGAAAGATTTTTACGCGCCGCCGTTTACCCTGATCGGAGCCGACGATGAGGATGTCGTCGCCAGCGTGCGGCGGCTTTACGCGGGCGTCGACGCCCCGCTATACGCCATCGGTGTCAAGGCGGCGGAGATGGTGAAGTATACGTGCAACTGCTTCCACGCGCTGAAGGTCAGCTTCGCCAACGAGATCGGCAACATCTGCAAGGAACTAGCCATCGATAGTCATCAGGTGATGGATGTGTTTTGCCAGGACACGAAGCTCAATCTCTCGCCATATTATTTGAAACCGGGGTTCGCCTTCGGCGGTTCGTGCCTGCCGAAAGATTTGCGCGCCATTGCCTACAAAGCGAAGGAACTTGATGTCGACGTGCCGGTGCTGTCGACGATCATGCAGAGTAACCGTCAGCAGATCGAGCGCGCCGTCGAGATGGTGCTCAGTACCGGGCGCAAGCGCGTCGGCGTGCTCGGCTTCAGCTTTAAGGCCGGCACCGACGACCTGCGAGAATCGCCAATGGTGGCGCTGATCGAGACATTGATCGGCAAGGGCATGCGGATGGCGATCTATGACCGCGACGTTTCGCTCGCCCGCCTCTTCGGGGCCAACAAAGAATACATCGAGCGCGAGATTCCACACATCTCGCAGTTGATGCGCGACAGCATCGCCGATGTCATCGCGGACTCGGAAGTGATCGTCATCGGCAACAAGGCCGAAGAGTTTCGCCAACTCGACACACAATTCCGCAGCGACCAGATCGTGATCGACCTTGTGCGGTTGTTCGATGGCCGGGTCAGCGACGGCTCGTACCAGGGAATCTGTTGGTAGCACGCCCGCGGCAATGAAAGGCGGGCGCTTCATCCGTGGCTCGTGCTCCTTTATGGAAGATGTCAATCATGCGCTTGACCGTGGCGCTGCTTTGCGCATGGTGGCTGATCGCGTGGGGCGCGGCGCGAGCATTGATGGTCGAGACGGACCTGCTTCACGCTGATGCGCTCGTCGTGCTCGGCGGGTCGGCCACTTACATCGAGCGCACGCGCCGTGCCGCCGAACTGTTTCGACAGGGACGCGCGCCCGTCGTAATTCTGACGAACGACAACCAGCGTGGCGGATGGTCGAGCGCCGAGCAGCGTAATCCATACTTCGTCGAACGCGCGGTCGATGAATTACAGCGAGCGGGGGTGCCGGCAGAACGCATCGAAGTGCTGCCGCAGATGGTTTCGGGTACTTACGAAGAGGCGCTGCTGCTGCGCCAGCACGCTTCGACGCGCGGCCTTCGTTCGATGCTGGTCGTGACTTCGGCGTATCATTCGCGACGCGCACGGTTGGCGCTCTGCCGCGTCTTCGCGGAGTCCGGCATTCAAGTCGGACTTGCAACGGTCGCTCCGGGACAGCAGACGCCGCGCCCGATGTTATGGTGGCTGGACGCGCGCGGCTGGAGCATGGTCGCCGGCGAGTACGTGAAGCTTATTTACTATTGGTGGCAACACCGCTAAAGAGCAATTCGGTAGGGGAGACAGCATGAAGACTTGGCAGACGAAAGACGATGGGTCGAGCCGGTCGTCGGTGCTCAGATTTCCTGATTGGAAGAGTTGGCGGAAGATGTCGGCTGGCGCGCTGCTCGGACTGTGCATCGTCGGAGGACTGCTCCTTTTCTCGGTGCAGGGTTGTCTGTCCTTCTCACAGCAGGAGCGTCCGCGGCGTGTTTCGGCCCCGACTGCGGCGACGGCTCCGACCACGACCCAGGCCACGACTCAGGCCACGACTGCGACCAAGGCTGCGAACACAATCTCCGTTAAAGCCGGAGGCGATTTTCAGAAAGCCCTCAACGCGGCACGGCCCGGTGACACGATTGTGCTGCAAGCCGGCACTTCCTACACGGGCTCGTTCCGACTCCCTTACAAGCCCGGCACTAGCACTGACGCTGATTGGATCACGATTCGCACCTCGGCTCCGGATTCAAGCCTGCCGCCTGCCGGCACGCGCGTCACGCCGGCTTTCGCCCCCGTGATGCCGAAGATTCTCACCGTCGGTCGCGGCGAGCCGGCGATCCATACCGAAGCACGCGCCCATCATTACCGATTCTTGGGTGTCGAGGTCGGGCGCACGACGCCGCAGGGAGTCGTCTATGACTTGATCCAATTGGGCGATCCGTCGGGCGCGCAGGACACGCTCGACAAGGTGCCGCACCACTTTGTCTTCGACCGCTGCTACATCCACGGCGATATGGACGGTGAACTCAAGCGCGGCATCGCTCTCAACAGCGGCGACACCGAGATCATCAACTCGCACATCTCTGAGTTCCACGTTAAAGGACAGGAGGCGCAAGCGCTGTGCGGGTGGAACGGCCCCGGACCGTACCGCATTGAAAACAACTACATCGAAGCGGCTGGCGAGAATGTGATGTTCGGCGGTGCCACCGGCGGACTCGCTGCTCAAGGTTTAATTCCATCTGACATCGTGATTCGCCGCAACCACTTCAAGAAGCCTTTGGAATGGCGCGGGCGATGGACGGTCAAAAATTTGTTGGAGTTGAAGAACGCGCGCCGCGTCGAGGTTTCCGGCAACGTCTTTGACGGCTGCTGGGCAGATGCGCAAGCGGGTTATGCAATTCTGTTCACGCCGCGCCCGAACGACAGCGGGCCGTCGGCGGTCGTGGAGGATGTCGAGTTTACCAACAACATCGTGCGTAACGTTGCGGGAGGCGTCCATATCGCCGGACGCGACTCGCTGTTCAGCGACCCGCACAGCCCACGTGGACGGCGGATAAAAATCATCAACAATCTGTTCGACATGGGAGCCGACTGGCTTGGCGGCGATGGGTGCTTCCTCAAAATCGGTGAAGGTGCAGATGACATCACCGTCGAACACAATACTATTTTGCAACTCGGTAATATCGCCAAGGCGTGGGGACCTCCGGGTAAGAATTTAGTGTTCCGCAATAATCTGTCGCGCCACAACGAGTACGGCTTCCACGGCGACAGCGTCGGGACGGGTACACCGGCGCTAAAAACTTATTTCCCCGGCAGCATCTTCACCGGCAACCTGATGACGAAGGAACCCGGAGCGCAGGGAAATGTTGAGACGCTTTACCCGGCGGGCAACTTCTTTCCTGAGACACTCGATAAGGTCGGATTCGTTAATCTGCGGGCCGGAGATTACAAGCTACAGGCCGCCAGCCGGTACAAGCGCGCGACGAAGAATGGTCGGGACGTTGGTTGCGATTTCGACGCGCTGATAGCGGCCACCAAGTAACAAGGCAAAAGTAACCACCAGTCATGAGGGGGATGTTGTATTCCGCGAAAAGTAAGTGACTGGAGTTTGGCGAAACGATCAGCGGCTGCTGGAATATATTTTCATTGGCGAGACTCGTGAGGGTTGGCTCTGCATGATCGAACGTAATTGGTAATCGCGGTAGAGCGTCGGGTCACCTTTCCGTCCGTCAACCGCCGCCATCGCGATATTGAATGCTTCGCGGCTTGTCGCAAAGTGAATCTTAAACTGTCCGCTCCGGTCGGCGTATTCAAGTACCTCATCCAGAAAACGGCGCATCGGTTCTCCAATCGTCACATCCTGGTCGAACGGGAAAAAACCGTGGCAGTAAAGCTTGACGAAAACCCATTCGGGCCGTCCCTGAACGGAAATCTCCGCACCCTGCCAGTTAAGAAATCGTTCGATGGTCAACGGATAGTTGCTCGCCAGCGCCCCATCTTCAACGCGCGGCACCGGCAGACCGCGCAGACGCCGCCGCCAGTCAAAAACGAGCGGGCCGGTAAAGATGATCGGCAGCGTCGGGGTATCGCCGATCCGAAGGTTCGGCCCCGAACGATGCGGGCTTCGCTCGCGCAACGGCGCGCCGCACTGATAGATCGCGTTGATCTTCGGCATCTGCGATTGGTTAGGCGCGGACGGAAGCGTGAAGTCGGCGTAGCATCCGGTCTCGGCGAGAATTTGCATCTCTGAATCGACGCCGCAGAATCTGCCGCCGTCGGAGTTAGCGAGCGCCGAATTGCCGTGGATGAAACCGTACATCGGTGTGCCGTCGCCGTTTCGATGCGACAGACACTTGTGCTCTGAGGCGAGCGCGTCGCGGAAGTCGATGAGCGTTCGTCTGAGGTTTGACGCCGTATCGGGTTTGTCCACTCCGTGGTGCAAGTGAATCTCGACCTCGCCCAATCCTTCCGCTTGCAGTTCAGCTATCCGGTCGAGAATACCCGGGTGGTATTGCTCCGCCGGGTAAAAGTACGTGTGACGGAATGGCGTGCCGTCATGGTCGTGGACGGCTCTGCCGGTTCGACGCGCCTTCTCGCACCAGAGATCAACGCGCGACAACTGTGTCGACCAATCCATCGGCGCACCACTTTCGTTCCATGCCGGTTCGAAGTGGTTTCCCACAAAAATAATGACGTGCCGCGGCCCGCTTGAATCTGCCGACCCTTTAACCATCTGACCGGCTCGCCACAGCGGGTAGCGTGTCAGCCACGGAAGCGACCAAGCTAACTTTCTGAAAAGACTGGCACGGCTTGAATTCATAATTCTCCGTCGAAACGTATGAGGTGATAATTTAAGAGACGGGAATTAGATGCGCCTCAATATGTCCGGCGCGGAACTCGCGCCGGGGTCAGCGCTACATCGTGAGGTGGTTCGCGGCATCTTTTTCGCGAGACAGACAAGATTCATATGCACCTTATGAGGGCTGGAAGTAACCTCCACCGAGGCGTTCTCCGGCCCGTTCAAGAAAACCAAACACTGCTTCGCTAACAATAGCTCACCCTGAAAATCACCCTCTGATCCCCACGATTTGGTGGGCAACAAAAGTCTCATTAAGGGTCAGAAGTTTTTGTAAGGCTACTATAATAATCATTCCACTCGAAACATCAAGGTGTTTGAGTAGTAAAGCAAAAGTAAAAGACAATCGGCAACAGTGAAAGCGAATTGTCGATGCTTGGTTTGCTCAAACTTTCATTCCGAAAAACTTTTGCCTGACTGCATGCATTCGCTAACAAGATTTCGTGTGGTATCTAAATTCGCCCTTAACTCAGACTCTGGTAAAGCTCTAGCATGGCTTGCAGATTCTGTTCGCTGTCTCCATCCAACTGTTGGTGTCGCGTCGGGCGGACAGCCAGTTGCTGCTCGGCGGCGCGGCGGAGAGCGGCCAGATCAGAGGGCGGAATGAGTGTCACGCCCGCCGGCCGCATCCGGTTGTCGGTGGCGATGACCGGCGTGCCAACATGCAGCGCTTCACGCACTGAGATCGAGTCGCCATCGTAGAGTGTCGTGCGCAGAAATAGCCCGCACTCCGCGATCATGCGCATCGTCACGGGATGCGCGATGTCACCGCACAGCAGGATGTGCTCGGCGTCGGGCACGCTGTCGATCCGCTCCCGAAGTTCTCGCTCCAAACTGCCCGACCCGATAATCATCAGGCCCGCATTCGGATGGCTCTGCCGGATTAAACCGAGGGCCTCAATTTGAATTGGCAAATCGTATTCAGGTTCCAGCAGTCCGACCGTCAGCAGCAGCGGTTGGTGCGCGTCGGCAAACTCTTTTAAGTGTGACGGCAGAGAAGCGTCCACGGTAGCGGCGGGGAAAGCGTGTGGGAGAATCAGGTGGGTGCGCCGGGCCGGGACGCCGAACTGATGGAACATCTCGACGATCTGTGAGTTGACGCCGACAAGCGCGTCGAAGCGTCGAAAAACAAAACCGCGAAGCGTCCGCGGGCGAGCCGTCCGGCCCTCTTCCGATGAAGGGTAGCCGCCCGAATGAAATGTCAGCACGGCTCGGCTGCGAGGCATCATGCAGCACACCAGGCCGAGCGCGAGCAAACGCAGCGTGAGACTGCCGCCGATGTGCAGGTGGACGATATCGTAGCGAAGTGTCAACAGCAGCTTGATTAGTTGAAGCGCGCTCGCTGGGTAGTAAACTTCGTCCGCCTCGGCTTTGCGGAACCGGGTCAGGTTGATAACCGCGCAGGGAATCCGCCGCTCACGGAGAAACTGGCGGATCGCGACGATGTTAGTTTGCACCCCGCCATGCGGCGGCGGGTACGGTCCCAGTTGAAGAACCCGCATCATGTTTCAGCCGCTTCAGCGAAGCGCCGCCTCCAAGTCAATCTCACAGGTATTGAGAGTTTTGGCGGACTCGATCATCCGCAGGCAGCCGATGGTGGAACGCGCGCCATCACGGACTGTGACCTGCGGCGCGTTGTTGTCGCGAATGTCTTTGACGAAAGATTCCAGTTGGGCCGCGTAGCCTTTCTCCGCCCAGAGGCGCGAACGGGTGCGGCGCAGGCTGGTCTTAATCGCCAGCCGTGTGAAGTCTTCGGTCGACGCCCCGACGCCCTGCGTGAAGACTTCGACGCGCTCGCCGCCGGATGTTTTGCTGCCAACCGTGCAGTAGGTCAGGTTCGCGATGGAACCGTCCGCAAAGCGAAAACTAGCCACCATGTTGTTCTCGCCGATAGGGTCCTGCTTGCCGGTCGGAAGACTGAATGCGGAGACGCTGACCGGCTCCGCTTCGACCAGCCAATACATCAAGTCAACGAAGTGACAGGCTTCGCCGAGAATGGCTCCGCCGATGGCCGGGTCGGCCATCCAATATGAACCGGAGATGCCCGGCGAGTTGATCCGACAATTGATGACCGCCGGCGCGGCCCGTCGCGCGAGGGCCTGCTTCAGATCAAGGTAGAAAGGGGCAAAGCGGCGATTGAATCCAACTGTCAGATGTCTGCCGCTTTCGTCCACTGCGGCGGACAGCGCACGACATTCTTCCTCGGTGAGTGCCATCGGCTTTTCCACAAACACATGCTTGCCCGCGCCGAGTGCCGCGAGAGACTGCGCGGCGTGATGCTGGTTGCGCGTCAGGATCATCACCATGTCCACCTCCGGGTCACGCAGAATCTCTTCGAAGTCGGAGGTGCAGTAGTCCGCGCCGAAGCGCTGGGCGTACGTCTTGCCGCGCGCTCCGCTGTTCGAGTAGACGGCGCGCAGTGTGACGCCCGGAATCTTCTTCAGGTTCGGGAGGTGTGCCCAACGTGCCAGGTTGCCGGCTCCCACTAATGCGACGCGCAGTTCCGAAGACGAAGACTGCCGCGCGGAAACCTCGATGCGACGCTTCGGCGCAAAGGAATTAACCGGCTCGTCATCAGCGCCCGCCGGGTAGCGTAAAAGCACGGCGAGGCTGTTGGAGGATGGGTCCAGAATTGTCTGATATGCGCTGGCCGCATCGTCGAGCGGGAACTGGTGTGTGATCAACGGTTCGAGTTGGACGTGCCCCTTTGCCACGAGGCGCAGGAACTCTTCCATGTTTCGGTTCTCGGTCCAACGCACGTATGAGATCGGGTAATCGCGCCCCTTCTTTTCATAGTCCGGGTCATAGCTTCCCGGCCCGTAGGCGCGGGACATGAATAACTGAATCTCTTTCAAGTACATCTCATGCCAGGGGAAGCTCATCTCGACTGCGCCGACAATCACCAGACGTCCGCGGTCGCGACAGATTTGGAGTGCCTGCTGACAGGGGGCGGGCGACTTCGAGGCGGCGGCGACAATTACGCAGTCGATACCCAAACCGTTAGTCAAAGAGTTAATCGATTCCGGCAGAGAGGAATCTGCCAGCAGGGCGTGGTCCGCGCCCATGCGTGTGGACAGCGCGACGCGGTCGGGCTTCAGATCGATGGCGATCACCGATCCGCCCTGGAGCCTCGCTAGTTGGGCAATCAACTGACCGACCAACCCCTGGCCGATCACCGCCACCGTATCGCCGAGGCCGATCTGCGCGACCCGCACGGCGTTCATCGCAATGCTCCCAAGTGTGGCAAAGCAGGCGTGCTCGAAAGGAACTGCATCGGGGACCCGCGCCACCAGATTGCGTCCCGTCAGGATCGTCTCGCCGTGCCCGGTGCCTTCACCTCCGTACGCCACACGGTCGCCGATCTCCAGGTCTGGCACGGTCGCGTGCTTATCGATCACGACGCCCGCGCCGGAGTATCCGAGTACCGCATACTCACTGAACTTGGCGCGCACCTCGGCGGCGGTTCTAACGGGGCCGGCGACTTTCATGACATCCCAAATCTTGCGCAGGTGCGACGGATTCTCCGCGACTTCCCTGAGGACGCCCTCCTGGTGAATGCTAGCGGTCTCTGTCCCGCTGCTGATCAGCGAGCACAGTGGCCGGACCAGGACATGATGCGGCACGACGATTGGGTCGGGCACCTCTTCGACGATGATTTCTTTTAGCCCTTTGCGAACAACTTGTTTCATAATTAAAGATTAAAGCCAACTGCGTTTTCGCCTTCGGGAGCATCCTCGAATGGATGGGAACATCCCCTCCCGGCGTCCGGCCAATATGCTTAGAGATTGATCGTTAAATGGTTAGAAGAGTGCTGCTTGATATCCGTGCGAGGAAATGTCATTTCGGGAAGGCAAGGATTTGAACTTCACCAGGGATGGGGGCGTCAGTCAGTTGAAACGGTCCGCCGTCGAGCGTGGTCACTCGGTAGCCATGTGGGGCAAGGGTGCGCTGCACCTCGCGCGCCGCTTCCTCGTTATGAATCTCGCAACAGATGATCGGCTTCTTTCTTTGCAGAAGCGACTGCGCGCCGACGAGCACGCGGCCTTCTTCACCCTCGACATCGATCTTAATAAAGTCAGGCAGTGGATGTGTGTCGGCGAATTTGTCGAGAGTCGTCGCAGTCAATTCTAACGATGGCCATTCCGTCTCCGCGTATGCGATCCCCGATCCGTACGCGACATCCGTCATCGCAAATTTCACTTGACGTTCCTGATCGCTCACCGGCTCTCCGATAATGGTGATGTTTTCGAATCTATTTGCCGCGATGTGCTTGCGAATCTCATTGGCAGCGTGGGGCGCAGGCTCGAAGGCGTAAACGTGCTTACCCTTTCGCGCCATCAAGAGTGATAGGTATCCGATGCTCGCGCCCAGGTCATAACAAACAAAATCAGTCTGCACCAGTTCGTCGATGGCATGTTGCGTCTCCAGTTCATACGTGCCGCTGATGTGCGCGTGCGATGTGTGCTCGCTGACCGCTAATTTGAGTCCCGTCAGAGGGCCGGATTTAACCGCGACGGTGCTGCCCTCGATTGCTACCATCCCTGAAAAGGTTTTGCGGGCGATGCGGTCGAAGAATCGGTTGTTGTGCACCCACTTCTTGAACCATACCGGAGTCTTTTCGGCGGTTGAGACGGCAAGAGATCGTAACATCGTTTTCCTCTGACTCAACTCAAAGCTCAAACTTATCAAGCGCAGCGTACCAGGTTAACCCCTGGAGCCAGTTAATCACGAGCATCTTCACGTTATCACAGTGAGAAGCGGGCGGATGCAACACGCAAAATTTATCGTGACGTTGCTTGGCTGGGGGTTTGTTCGGCCGGACGTCATGACCCAAGCAAATTCTTGTACCCGATTTGAGGGATTGAATCAAGCCTTGACTGGGCGGTGCAGATTGGGATGCTAGATAAGCTGTGTGGTTCATAAAGCGCGCCTGACCCTTTAAACCAGACCCATGTGCGCCGTGCTCCGGGTGGATGTTGCAATGGATTCAGGACCTTTTTCCTGTGCGCCGCCAATACCTTGCCGTCACTCCAGCCAGTCCCGTGCCGAGGAGTAACAGCGTGGCCGGCTCAGGAACCGGCGCGTTCGGTTGAAAATTGTACGTGATGCTCTGAAAACTGAAGAGGCGGCGATCCAGACCTTTATCGAAGTAGCTCGACAGACGCAGCGTCGCCATGCCGTTGCCGCGTAACATGGAACTGAAGATCGGATCACCCGGATTACCGACGAATGGATTGCTCGTGTATCCACCGAGCAGCCCGTCAAATTCGAACGGGGCCGAAATCTCCACCACACTCAGCTCGACGAAAGGGACTTGAACGGCGCCGCGGAATTCTATTGTTCCGGTGTAATAGAGTTGCGGGTAACTGGTGCCAGCGACCACCGCCGGGCCGTTACCGAGGGTCAGTTCGCCGGCGAAGCGGCTCAAAAGACTAACGGTCGAACCGGCGCGACACGGAGAGCAGAACGTCGCCGCCGTCAGGCCGGGATTCCCTCCACGGTTAGAGACCGCCAGATTGTGTCCGGCGAAAGCGAACAGTGGCCCGGCTGATGGTCCCGCGACGGAAAGTGAGCCGTTCGTAACCATCACGGCATCCGCGTGCGTCTCCGATGGGTTAAGCAGCAGAGTGAAGATAAACAACGCGAGAAAAGACTTCACGATAATTTTGGTGTCGAACATGATTTTATTGATCTTGGTCAGAAATTGTCCGTTACTGTATTGTTTCCCGCTGAACATGCGGCAAATCAAGGATGTACTGAAATAGTCAATTGACGAAGCGTTTCAATCAACTCTGCATGCTCCGTGCCAATTCTTTGATCAAGTCATCGGACAGGTTATGACTTTCTGGGATCAGATTCACCCGCGCTTTTGAAGGTTCAATTAATCCCTTGTGGCGCGCGCTGAAAAGGGCCTGATCGGTTCGTCTGATGGCTACCAATTTGACACGCTAAAACCTTCGCTCAAACCAGTTTAGCTCAAGTCTCGGCGGGGAGCGGAGGCTAGTTAATGTGAAGAGTCATATTGACTTATAGATACCCGTTGACAAACGCCGGCCAAGATTGTTTAATAACCAGGCTGCTCTTGGACATGAGAGCCGGCATGATCTTTATTACAGAAGTTATCGATTGCACACGATAAAGGCAAACCTACTGTGAAGTAGGGACGCAAAGCCGTGAGTCTTTCTTGTCACTAAGCAGATTGCTAACGCAAACTCTTAGCTTTCGAAAGATTGTCAGGTTGCCGAAGGTGATCGGAGAAAATCGCCACACCAGCCTTCAAGTTTCTATCCTCATCAGAGCTTTCACGGAAACTGCTGTTGCGGCCGGAACCATTCAACGCTTTGTGCCTCAACTGCAATCGTGGTCCCTCCCTCCGTCGCGCCTCACTCCAAACCAATAAGGAAATCCCTGTTCACTGCCTTTATCAGTTCCTTCGTGTCTTTCATTAGTCACGGCGGTCTCTCGTAGTGCCTGCTACTCCTGAGACCGAAGACAAGTTGTCTGATACCGCTTGGCTGTGAACAGCAAACGCCCTCTGTCTGTTTTGGGCGTCACCGATAAACGGCACCCCCGTAGCGATGCGGGTCCGCAAAGCCAGGAGTCTCTGAGATTAAACCTTCAGAGATCGTCCGGTTACCGAAGTGAGGATTTCTTTGATGACAATCTCTCTTGAGTCTATCTCCGCGAAACACAATTCTCTGTTTTCTCGCTCTTTCCTTAACACTTTCGGACTTTTCATCATTCTTTCCGCGATCACCATCGGCCACGGGGCGCTGGTCACAGCATCGGCAAATACACTCAACGTTCCCGCGAATGGCGACCTCCAAGCGGCCCTCAACGCGGCGCAACCCGGCGACACGATTGTGCTGCAAGCGGGAGCTTCTTACATCGGAGCATTCTGGCTGCCTTACAAAGCCGGCACCAACACTGATGCTGACTGGATCACGATCCGTACCTCGGCGCCGGACTCATCTTTGCCTCCCGCCGGCACGCGTATCACGCCTCAGTATTTTGCGGCACTCCCGAAGATTCTGGTTGGGGTCAACGGCGAGTCGGCAATCCGTACCGAGGCGGGCGCTCATCATTATCGATTCCTGGGCGTGGAAATCGGGCGCGTGTCTCCCTCAGTCTATGTGTATGATCTGATTCTGTTAGGCGACGCCTCGAATACACAGGACACACTTGAAGAGGTGCCGCATCACTTGATCTTCGACCGCACTTACATTCACGGTGAGGCAGCCGGCGAACTTAAGCGCGGCATCGCCTTAAACTCCGCCCACACCGAAATCATCAACTCGCACATTTCTGAGTTTCACGTGCGTGGGCAGGAAGCACAGGCGATTGCCGGCTGGAACGGCCCCGGCCCATACCGCATTGAGAATAATTATCTGGAGGGTGCCGGCGAGAACGTGATGTTCGGTGGCGCCACCGGCGGCTTAGCGGCACAGGGGGTGATTCCGTCTGACATCGTCATCCGCCGCAACCACTTCAACAAGCCGCTCGCCTGGCGCGGACAGTGGACGGTCAAGAATCTGTTGGAATTCAAGAACGCCCGCCGCGTCGTCGTCGATGGCAATCTGTTCGAGGGTTGCTGGGCTGACGCGCAGCAGGGCTACGCGATTCTGTTCACGCCGCGACCGAACGACAGCGGATGGGCGGCGGTGGTCGAGGATATCGAGTTCACCAACAACATCATTCGTAACGTGGCTGCCGGGGTACACATTGCAGGTCGTGATTCCTTGTTCAGCGACCCGAATAGCTTACGTGGGCAGCGGATAAAAATCAGTAATAACTTATTCGACATGGGCGCAGACTGGCTCGGCGGCGACGGGTGCTTCCTCAAGATAGGTGCCGGCGCCAAACAGGTGACGATTGAGCACAACACGATCTTCCAGGTCGGTAGCCTGGCGAAGGTATGGGGTGAGCAAGGAACTGGCTTCGTATTCCGCAACAATCTGTCGCGCCACAACGAGTATGGCTTCCACGGCGACGGCGTCGGGACGGGTACGCTAGCGCTCGTGACCTACTTCCCCGGCGCCATCTATACGGGTAACCTGATGACGAAAGAGTCCGGCGCGCAATGGAACGTCGAGACGATCTACCCGGCGGGCAACTTCTTCCCTGACACGCTCGACGCGGTCGGGTTCGTCAACCGCGGGGCAGGCAATTATCAGCTGGCGTCGAGTTCGGCCTACCGCGGAGCAGCGACTGATGGGCGCGACGTAGGTTGCGACTTTGCGGCACTGGGCGCGGCGCAGGCGGGTGGCGGCCCGACTCCCACTCCAACACCGACACCAACGCCGACGCCAACACCAACGCCAACACCAACACCAACGCCGACGCCGACGCCGACGCCGACACCAACGCCAACGCCGAATTCACCGGTGGTCAGCATCACCAGTCCAGAATTCGGAAAGTCATTCAAGGGGTCGGCACCGATCACGGTCAGCGCCAATGCCACCACCGTCAGCGGTTCTATTACTAAGGTGGAGTTTTATGATGGGACAACGTTGATCGGCACCGACACGTCAGGTCCTTACGGCATCGTGTGGAGTAGAGCTTCTAACGGAGACCACTACTTGACTGCTAAAGCAACGAATAGCCTGACGAAGACGACAACCTCGACCATCGTTAAAGTCTCCATCAGGAAGTCACTTGCCTCCGTTGAGAAAGCAATCAGTGATGTTTTGGCGCTCCGCGACGCATTGGCTTCTCAAACTGGGTATGCGATTCAGAACGGTGGCGCGAGTAACGAATCAGTGGCAGCACAATACAAACTTCTGACGACAAGCGTCGAAGAAGCGTATGAAGACTTTCGCACCGAATCGAGTCTTTTCGACGAACCGGCCAAGATTAATAACCAGCTTGTCGCCGGGCTGCTGTTTGCGCGCAGTTGCGCTGCTTCATCGCTCGTCCGGAATACGCCGTCGAGCGTTAGTGACCGCATCAACAAAATCGTCGCGCACCTTGAGATGGCCGAAGACTTAATCCTCGAGGGCAGCCTGTCCGCCTCAACCATCGCCAAAGCTCAAGCGGCGAAGGCACGCACAGACGTCGTCGTCGGGGCGCCTGAAGCAAAGTCAAGCGCGAGCATCGCTCCATTCATCAGCCCGGTCAGTCTCGCGGTCGTGACGAGCACCCTAATGCCGCTGACGACGCAAGAGGGCACGGCATCACCGGACGCTAACGGCTCCTTCCCGTATCTTCTCGCCGGCGTCAGCGTGACCGTCGGCGGGCAGGCGGCGACCGTTATTTCTGTGTCACCGGAACACGTCGGTTTCGTTATCCCGCGCGGGGTCGCTTCGGGTAACGCCGAAGTCATCGTGACTTCCGATGTCGGGTATGTATCACGCGGGAGCGTCAACGTCTCGGATGTGGCTCCGGGATTGTTCACCATCGACGGCACCGGTACCGGCGAAGCGGTAGCATTGAATGCGGGAACTTATAGCGCACGATTTTTCGATGTGACGACCGACGAATCGTTGTCCAATGATAAGCGCACGCGGCTGATGCTGTTTGCGACCGGGTTGAGCAACGGCGTCACCAACATCGACACCGGCAACGATGTCAACAGTGGTAACAAAGTAATTCTTAATCTCGCCGAAAGCGTCAGAGTCGAAGCGCGAACCGGCGATGGACGGAGATTCAACCTGCCGGTTGAGTTCATGGGTGCGCAAGATCGGTTTTCAGGACTCGACCAATTGACGGTCGTTCTCGTGCCCGAACTGCTGCACGCCGGTAATGTCGAGTTGGCTGTGATGGTTAACGATCAGACGAGCAACATCTCGACGATCAAGGTAAATTAGTGGATGCTTGACAGCAGTGAGCAAAGACGCGGGGCGGAGTCGTTTCGATGACTCCGCCCCCGCGCCTTTTGGTTTTAAGATAGTGGTTTACTCACTCACTTGAAAAGCCGACGGTCGTGGTGGCGAGGTGGACGCAGATTTTTGGGGCAAACCCTTACCTGAAGTCGCAAAACCTTCAAAGGCTTGCATCCCACATCGAAAGCTTGCATCCAACAACGTGCGGCGGCGCGTAAATGCAAACAAGGCAGGTAATATGGAAACTCTTGAAGATTATGTGTGTCTCAAACCCCGTGCGTGCCCCGCGAGCGCATGTCGGATCGATTGATGATCGACAAGCGTTGCTCGATGAATTTCGAAATGTCCGTTGATTCGTCAATTGGCAAACCGAGTTTCGCTGGACATCCGGTGGACAATAACTGACCTGGAGGGGCGGGCGTTGACCGGAGTTGCTTTGAGCATGGTGGCTGCGTTAAGCTTTGGGTCGCGCCGTTTCTGCGGTAGAAACGCCGGAGATAGACACGACGCCTCCGCATTCTCGCGCTGCTCTGCATAATTTGTTTTCATTACCTCCCCGCGAAACAGTAGTTTTCTAATCCGGATTAAATTATGAGCGACCCCGTCTCACGTCAACAACTGTGGAAACCCATCGTCCTGGTTGCAGCGATTGGTTTCGTCTACGCCAGCGTCCTCGCCAAACTCGGTCACTTCTGGTGGACTGACGAGAATTATTCGCATGGTCTGCTGATCCCGTTCATCATTGGGTACATTCTCTGGATGGAGCGCGATAATCTGGCGCATGTCCCGAAGCGCCCGTCGCTATGGTGGGGCGGCGCGGCAGTGGTCGCGGGCCTGTTCGCGCTGTGGGCCGGCACGGCGGGAGCCGAACTGTTCGTGCAGCGGATGTCACTGGTGCTGATGCTGGCCGGTGTGGTCATCTACTTTTGGGGATTCCGTCTGCTGCGTTATGCGCTGGTGCCGCTTTTTCTGTTGGCGCTCGCGATCCCGATCCCGACGATTATCTTTAATAAAATCGCCTTCCCGTTGCAGCTTTTTGCTTCGCGCTGTGCCGTGTGGGCGATGCGGCAATTCGATATCCCGGTCTTGCGTGACGGCAACGTGATCGAGTTGATGCCGCTTAATTCAAGGACGACCAAAAAACTGGAAGTGGTCGAAGCCTGTAGCGGCATCCGTTCATTGATGACGTTGCTGACGCTGGCGGTCGTCTTCGCCTACTTCACCGCGCCGTCCGA
This sequence comes from Acidobacteriota bacterium, assembly GCA_030859785.1. GTDB lineage: Bacteria > Acidobacteriota > Blastocatellia > Pyrinomonadales > Pyrinomonadaceae > JACDEG01. The sequence continues at coordinate 22,506 of JALZJL010000319.1, read as the reverse complement.
CAAAAACGATGGAGACGGCACGGGCCGGGACTCCAACTGGTCCCCGAAGAGTTGGGTGTTCTGGCGCTCGACGATGATCGTACTATCGGCAATTCCCATCGCCATCCTGACCAACGCCGGGCGCGTCAGCGGAACCGGAATTTTATCGCGCTATTATGGCACCGAGATTGCCGACGGGTTCTTTCATTCTTTTTCCGGTTGGGTGGTTTATGTCGTCGCCTTCCTGTTGTTGTTCGCGGTGGGTTGGCTGCTTGACCGCATCGCCGGCGGGCGCTCTGGAAAAGGAACCGGCGGACGCGGGAATCCGGCTGCCGTGGAACCAAGCGTAATCACTAAAAAGGAGACGACCGTCGTCGGTGCGACGGCCTTGGCGGAACCTGCTTCTTCGCCAGCGATGTTGTCGGTGAACGGAGTTGACAGACCTCTACGGTAATTACACGATGAAAACAACGCACAGACATTTCTGGGTATTACTGATTATTCTGGTAACCGGCGGCGCGCTGATTCACCTCTGGGAGCGCGCGGGCGAGGCGCGCATTGAGCGCGATCCGCTGAAAAGTTTTCCGGCAACCTTGGGGGCGTGGCAGCGGCGCGGCCCCGATGTTCGCTTCGACGCCCAAACCGAAGCGGTTTTACGCGCCGACGATTACGTGATGCGTGACTATGTGTTGCCAAGTGGTCGCGCGGTAAATTTTTACGTCGGCTATTACGCCTCGCAACGCAGCGGAGCCACATACCATAGCCCACTTAATTGCCTGCCCGGCTCAGGCTGGACGATGACTGATCCGGCGACGGTGGCGATCACACCGGCTGATGGCGGGCCGGCTTTTGAAGCCAATCGGTACATCATCCAAAACGGCGACACCCGTCAGTTATTGATCTATTGGTATCAGGGACGCGGACGCGCGGTCGCCAGTGAGTATTGGGACAAAATGTATTCAGTCGCCGACAGTGTGCGCCGGCGTCGCTCCGACGGGGCGATGGTGCGCGTGCTCGCCCCGGTCGGTAAGTCCGAATCCGAGACGCTCGAAACCGCGACCGACCTGGCCGCTCACGCGGCGACCGAGTTGCATCGTTACGTGCCGCGATAAAAGTCTTTTCGGTCGAATTTTTATTGGAGCGTAATACTCTGTTAAGAAGACCGTGTTAACTTGCCCGCACGGCTTAACCCGGAAGCGATTCTTCGAAGCGCTTCGGTTACGGGAAACCGAAGGCGATTGTTCTTTTATAAACTTTGTTGGTTGAGTGAGGCGCACAATCGGTGGCCTCGAAATTTGAACAAAGTACTGTTTTGAAAGCTTGAAGCTGAAAGCAAAAAGGACTTTTGCTGTCGATCCAGCTTCATGTTTAATTAATCATGCAATCTTTTCGTGGCCTTGCCCGCTGTCGAAAAAGTTGCGATAGCTCTCACACAACGAAACGCGTCGTCTTCGCCAATGCCGTTTTGCCACGGCTCGTGCGACGGTGACCGCTTGAAGGAGTGCCGGACAGATGAATCTCAGCAAACCTCGGCGCCCAGAAAAGCTCTGGGCCCTGCTCGTTACCGTGCTTGTCGCCGCATTATTCGCTGCCGGCTGCTCGGACCCCGAAAAAGCCAAAGCCGAACACGTCAGCAAAGGCGAAGCCCACCTCAAGGCACGGAAGTACGAAGAAGCCACCATCGAATTCCGCAACGCCATCCAAATCGACGATCAATTAGTTGCCGCGCACTGGGGAATGGTGCAGGCCTACGAAGGCCTCGAACGTTTCCCCGAAGCCCTTGAGGAACTAGGCCGCGTCATCCAGCTTGACGCAAATCACAGCGAGTCGCGCATCCGGATGGGCAACTACATGATGCTCTTCAAGCCGGCCCGCATCGACGACGCGGAACGTCTCGCCAACGAAGTCCTGGAGAAAGACCCGAACAATCCTGAAGGCCACATCCTGATGGCGACCGTGCTCTTTGCGCGTGACCCGGAAAAGAACCGCCAGGAATCTTTGAGCCGACTTAACCGGGCAATCGAATCTGACCCGAAACGGATCGAGTCGCACCTCAGCCTGGCGCGCTTCTACGAGCAGATCGGTGACGCCGCGAAGGCCGAGGAAACGATTCGGCGCGCGATTGCGACCGACGATAAATCGTCCCTCGGGTACGTGACGCTGGCCGGATTCATGGCCCGGCAGAAACGTAACGGCGAGGCTGAGGCAGCGCTCAAGAAGGCTGTCGAGACGGCGCCCGACGACCGGACGGCGCACCTCATGCTGGCGAGCTTCTATCACCTCAACACCAAGCAGTTAGACAAAGCGGAAGCGGCCTACAAGGCCGCCGCGGCGATTGACTCTGACAACCCGGAGAGCCGCGTTGTCTTGGGCGACTTTTACTCCACCGTCGGACGCTTCGACGAGGCGGCAAATGTGTACCGAGAGATTCTCGCCAAGTCTCCGGACTTCAACAAAGGGCGCTATCGCCTGAGCGAAGTACTGCTGCAAAAGGGAGACAAAGACGGCGCGGGTAAGATGATCGACGAGATTTTGCAGAAGAACGACCGCGACCTGGAAGCGCGTCTGATGCGCGCGCGCATCAACGTCCAAAACGGCGAACACAAAAAAGCCATCGAGGACTTAAAAGAAGTTCTGAACGTGGACGCGCGCAACCGCAACGGACTTTATTTCATGGCGGAAGCGAGCCTCCGATCCGGGCAGGTCGACCAAGCACGCACCTACGCCGGCGACCTTGAAAGGTACTACCCGGAGTGGGCGCCGGCGAAGATGCTGCAAGTGCAGATGGCCCTCGTGGCGGGCGACGCACAGTCGGCTCAGCGCCAGGCGACGGAACTGCTCAGCAACCTCTCCAAGCCGGCGCAGGTCTCACAACTCACGCCGCAACTGCTTAGCGAAATGCAGTTGAAGGCTTTGAGCGCGCGGGGCAGTGCCAACCTGCAATTGAAAAAAATCAACGAAGCGCGCACCGATTTCGAAGCCGCGCGCAACATGGCTCCTAACGCACCGGCTGTCTACAACAATCTCGCCGCCGTGGCGCTCAACGAAAACAAGGTCGACGCGGCGGTCGAGAATTACGAACGCGCGCTGCAGATCGATACCGCCAATCTCGACGCGCTGAACGCTTTGACAAACATCTACTTCGCACAGAAGCGGATCGACCAGGCCCACGCGCGCATTGACCAGGCGCTCACCGCTCAGCCCCGCAACCCGGCGCTCCACTTACTGAAGGCGCAAGCGTTCGGGATGCGCGAGCCGGGGGTGATGAAGAGCGAGGCCGAACTTCAGGAGTCGACGCGCAACGCTGAAGCCTCGCTACGCCGGGCGGTTGAGATGGACGACCGATACCTGCCCGCATACCGCGCGCTGGCTTCGCTTTACATCAACACCAACCAGCCAGATCGCGCGCTCGCCGAATTTCGTAAAGTCTCCGAGCGCGAGCCGAGTGACGCGATGAGTCACACCATGATGGGGATGGTCGAGTACGGGCGTAATAACCACGACGCGGCGGTCGAAAATTACAAGCGCGCGCTCGAAGTAGACCCGGAGCAACCGTTCGCCGCCAATAACCTGGCGATGCTGTACGCCGACCAAGGAAAAGGGAATCTGGACGAGGCCGTGCGTTTGGCGCAGAGCGTGGTGCAGAAGTTCCCGGATCAGCCCGGTTATATCGACACGCTCGGCTGGGTCTATCATAAAAAGGGGCTTCACACGGCAGCGGTCGAGCAACTTCAGCGGGCGGTCGATAAATCAGTCGCGCGCAAGGCTGATAACTCGCTCTACCGCTTTCACCTGGGGATGGCGTTTGCTGGCGCCGGCCAGAAGGCCGAAGCGAAGCGTGAATTGCAAACCGCGTTGCGCCTCGCCGAGGAAGAGTCGAAGCGACCCGGCGCGCGTCCGTTCGCACAGGCTGAAGAGGCGCGGCAGGCGCTGACCACCCTCTAACAAAGGCGAAGCGGCGCTCGACGGTCTCTGTCGTGGTGACACGCGAAGGCCGGGCGGGAAGCATCCCAGACTTGTCATCGACGCATCACGGTATGCGTCTTCGCCGGACAGCCGGTTTGAAAACGGTCGGTTTGAAAACTGCTGATTTGAAAACGGTCGGAGACAGAGTCTCCGGGAGGAAGCGTCTATCTCGGTCGGCGCGCAACGTTTGCCCGTCGCGCGTCCGACCGAAATGCTTCAGCCTGATTCTTGAAGGAACGTCAAAATTTTCGAGCGGCGTGAGTCTTCTGTCGTGGCGCGAGCAACAGCCCGAACTTCACCGCCAGCGCCCTAACTGACTTATCGCGATTTTAAGGAGTGCCTAACCTAATGAGTGTTGAATTCCGCCAGCGAGCGCCCGCTGAGTACGCCAGCATCCTCTGGAGACGAAAGTGGCTGATCATCCTTCCGACCATCGCCCTTTCTCTGGCCGTCGCCTACGCCGTCCGTAAGCTGCCTAACGTTTACGAATCGAACACGCTGTTGGCCGTCAGGCCGGCGACCATTTCGGCGGCGAGCATCGGTCGACTCTCGGACACCGACCTGACATTTCGCATCAACAACATCACGCAGGATGTGCTCAGCCGCAGCTCACTTGAGCCGTTGATCGAGCGGTTCGGGCTGTACCGCGCGGAGCGCGAGCGCGGCGAGACGGTTGAATCCCTGGTTGAGCGAATGCGTACCCGCGACGTGCAGATCAGGCTCAACACCAGCCGCAACGACGTGACCAACGGCTTCAATCTTTCGTTCCGCGCCTCTGACCCGCGGCAGGCCCAGAACGTCACGCAGGCGCTGGGGCGAAAGTACGTCGACGCACAAGTCAGAGATGCGAAGAACGAGTCGACGATCACCAAAGAGTTCTTCAACACGAAGCTCGAAGAGGCGAAGCTGAAACTCGACGAAATCGATCAGCGCCGCGTGATGGTGATGACGCAGAACATGGAAAACCTGCCGTCACAACAAGAGGGACTGGTCGGGCGACTGACCGGCCTCTATGAGCAAAAGAAAGCGTACATGAGCGACATCGGGCGCTTGCGTGAAAGCTACACCGCGCAGAGCAATCTGTTGAGCGCGACCTCCAGGCAGCGCGACCAACAGATCACGAATACCCTCGAAGACTTGAACGACCCGAAGGCGTCAGGTGGCTACGTGCAACTCGCCAGCCGCAAATCGCAGTTGGATGCGGAAAAGCAATTGCTCCTGAACGAGTACAAGCCGAAGCATCCGGACGTGATTGCGAAGCAGACGCAGATTGACGCCGTGCAGAAGGAGATGAACGAGTTACTTGACTACCAAAATAAAAAAGCCGATCTGCGTCGCAAGCAGTTCGATGAGAGCGTCGATGTGGGCGCGACACAGTACAAGAACACTCTGCAATCCATCGACAACGAAATTAAGCGCGGGCAGAAACAGATGGAACAGATCGACGTACAGATCAGTGAGTTGGAAAGCCGCATCAACAAAGTTCCGAGCGCCGAGGTCGAACTAGGAAAGATTGACCGCGAGTACAGCACGACCAAAGGGATATACGAAGACATGCTGCGGCAGCGAGAGAATGCGTCGCTGCGCGCCGACGTGAACGCCAATTCGCAGGGCGAATCCATCGCGGTCATTGACGCGGCGAACCTGCCGGGTAAGCCGGTTGCGCCGAACCGCCCGTTGCTGATGGCGCTCGGCCTTGGCGTCGGCCTTGGCGTCGGATTGTTATTCGCCGTCGCTTTTGAGATTCCGCGCCTGCTGACAGTGCAGACGAAGCAGGATGCCGAGCATTACACGGGGCTGCCGGTGCTGGTGCTGTTGCCGGAAATGTTGACGACGCGCGAAGTGCGGCGCTTAAAAATGCGTCGCGTCGCGCTGGCGGTCGCCGGCGTCGTCATCACCGTCATCAGCATCCCGGCGCTCGCGCTGGCGCTCAGATTTTCGCGCATCCTGGAAACGTTCGCGATGCGCGGCTAGTCAGCCGGGGAGAGGCCCCGTAAGTCTCGGAGTCGGCCGGATTGAGCGCCGTCTTCTGATAGGGAGAAACCGAAAGTGTATACAGAATTTTACGGGTTGAGAGAGTTGCCGTTCGCGCTGACGCCCGACCCGCGTTTCATTTACTTCACGCCTTCGCACACCGAGGCGATGGCTAACCTGCACTACGGCATCGAGAGCGGCAAGGGATTGATCGTCGTGACCGGCGAGGTCGGCACGGGTAAAACGACGGTGCTGCGCTGGATGCTGCAACGGCTCGACCGCGCGGTGCTGGTCGGCTACATCTTTAACCCGCGGATGTCGGTGCCGGAGTTCTATCAATACGTTTCATCGCCGAAACTGCTCGACGTGCCGGACTGGGAAAACAAATCAGACCTGCTGCTGGCGCTTGGTCGGACGCTTGAGTCGCGCCACGCGCGCGGGCTGCGGACGGTGCTGATTATCGACGAAGCACACGGCCTCTCGACGGCGGTGCTGGAAGAGATTCGCCTGCTCTCCAACTTCGAGACCGACACGGCGAAGCAGTTGCAAATCATCCTCACCGGGCAACCGGAGTTGCGCGACGTGCTGAACGACCCGGCGTTGCGCCAGTTGAAGCAGCGCGTGGCGTTGCGTTGCGAGATCAAGCCGCTGCCAAACATCGAAGAGACCGGGCGCTATATTACCTCGCGCCTGCTGGTCGCGGGTGCAGAGCGAACAGACATCTTCTCGCCCGGCGCGGTCGATTACATCTACCGTTGCTCCGAAGGCATTCCGCGCCAGATTAACAACCTCTGTGACAACGCACTGCTGAACGGCTATGCCGCCGGGGCCGAGACGATCAGCAACGCGATTATCGAAGAAGTCGCGCAGACGTTCGATATGTTACCGACCTACGGCCACCATTCGAACGACGAGCGCGAGTCGACGGCGCGCATCTTCTCCGCCGCCGGACGCACTGAACTATGGGCGGCGGGGGCCGGAAATCCATCCACGAAATCCATCGCCGGGGCCTCGCAATCGCGTCGTGAGGAAGAGATGACGCGCGAATTACAACACTCAGCGGAGTCCGAAACGAGTAACTCCAACTCGGTCGTGCGCCGCTGGGATACTTTAGGAGATATCTGATGGGAAGAGTCTACGAGGCTTTGAAGCGCGCCGCCGAATCGAACGGCGGGCACAATAAAAGGGCGGATGGCGACGACAATCGTCGCGACCCCACGACGGTTGATGGCAACGGTACTGCGGCGCGCCCTAACGGTCAGCAGCACGACCCGGTTGCCGCACACATCGCCGCGCACAACGCGGCGATGGCCGACGCGCTGGTGCAATCCTCTTCCATCCTTCGCGCGCCGCAGACGGCGCAAGTCTCAGCGTCCACTGAGCACACCGAACAGATCGTCGGGTCGGCACTCCCTGGCGGGCAAGCTTCGCGTGATGCTGGGGCAACTCTGGGCGCTGCCGGTTCGACGCGCACGGGAGAATTCGTCACTGTTGACATTTCCCCCGCGCGCGTCGAACCACATCTCGTCGCAATCACCCAACCGAAATCGCCGCACGCCGAACGCTTCCGGTCGCTGCGCACGCGTGTGCTGCACGCCGGGGAACGGAAAAAGGTTCAAGCCATCGTTATCACCAGCGCGAGTGTGATGGAAGGGAAGACCGTGACGTCACTCAACCTGTCGTGGCTGCTGGCGCAGACTGATGGCGTGCGTGCGCTGCTGATCGACGGCGACCTGCGTCACCCGTGCGCGGCGGAGTATCTCGGGATCGACGCCCCGGTGGGCCTCTCTGAAGTGCTCGGTGAAGAAGCGACGCTCAAAGATTCGATCATCTGTCTGGAACCCGCCGGCCTGCACCTGCTGCCCGGCGGCGCGCGCCGCGACGACGTGGCCGAGTTGTTGTCGGGGCCGAAATTTACGGCGGTGCTGGCAGAGGCGCGCCGCATGTTCGATTTCATCATTATCGATGCGCCGCCGCTCGGACTGTTCACCGACGCGACGGTGCTGATCAACCGCGCCGACAGCGCGCTGATCGTCGCGCGCTCCGGCAAGACTCGTTACGCCGCGCTCGAACGTGTGCTCGAACCGCTTCCGCGCGAAAGAATTCTCGGCGTTGTTTTGAATGCCTCGCAGGAAGACGTGCCGGAAGAGGGTTACTATTACCAGCGCCGCGACGCGCGACAATCCGAGGCGTTCGAGTCGCGCCGCGAGGCCGACCACGCGGCGGCTGCTTCCCAAGCCGTCCCCTTCGAAGAGGAGGTCAGATAAGCTTTGCACTCTTCGCGCATTAACACACGGACACTGCTGCTGTTGTCCGCCGAGGCGTTGCTGCTGTTCGGCGGCATCATCGCGGCGGCGCATCTGCGCCTTGGTCCGTCCGATGCGCGAGTGGAGTTAATCGGAGATTACGGTTACTACAAAGCCGCGCTGGCAACGGCCTTCTGCCTGAGCGCGTTCTATCTCTACGATCTCTATGACTTCGTCGTGATGCACGACCGGCGGGAACTGGTGCTGCGCCTCGTGCAGGCGCTCGGTCTGGCGTGGGTAGCACTCGCGGTCGCGTTTTACGTACTGCCGAAATTGATGCTTGGCCGCGGAGTCTCGCTGATCGCGTTGCCGCTCGCGCTTGGATTGATGGTCGGCTGGCGTATCTCAATCCATTGGTTGCTCGGTCATCCGAACGTCGGCGAACGCATTTTGATTGTTGGCTCCGGCGATGCCGCCGTTGAAATCGCGCGCGAAGTATTAGAGCGGCGTGACGCCGGCTATCGCATCGTTGGCTTTGTCGATAATCGTCCGGAGTTGGTCGGCAAGAGCATCATCAACCCGGGCGTCATCGGCCTTTTGTCGGAGATGCCGCAACTGGTCAAGCGCGAAAACGTCGACCGCATCGTGGTCGCGATGGGCGAGCGGCGCGGCACGTTCCCGGTCGATCAACTGCTCGACCTGAGTTTGTCGGGCGACGTTGCAATTGAAGAGAGCACATCGTTCTACGAGCGGCTGACCGGGCGCGTCAACCTCGACATGCTGCGCCCCTCGTGGCTGATCTTTTCCGGGCGGAAGCGGCAAGCGCGGATGAGCTATGTCGCGCGGGCGGCGCTGCACCGCGGCGTCGCATTAATCGGAGCCGTCGTGTCGCTGCCGATTGCGTTGCTGACGGCGCTGCTGATCAAGCTTGAATCGAGTGGGCCGGTGCTCTACCGGCAGGAGCGCGTCGGGAAGAACGGGCGACCATTCACGGTTCTGAAGTTCCGCTCAATGCAAATTGATGCCGAGAAGGATGGGCCTGTGTGGGCGAGCGCGGAAGATGACCGTGTGACGCGCGTCGGGCGTGTAATCCGCAAAATTCGCGTCGACGAGATTCCGCAATTCTGGAACATCCTGAAGGGCGAGATGAACTTCGTCGGGCCGCGTCCCGAACGTCCGCACTTCGTCGCCCAACTCGCTGCCGAGGTTCCGTTCTACGAGCAACGCCACCTCGTTGCGCCGGGGTTGACCGGTTGGGCGCAGATTAAGTATCCGTACGGCGCGACCGTCGAAGACGCGCGTCAGAAACTACAGTACGACCTTTATTACATTAAAAACATGAGCTTGATGCTCGACGCAATCATTATGTTCGAGACGGTGAAAACGATTCTGTTCGGTCGCGGCGGGCGTTGACCGGCAAGCAGAGAGATGGGGCGGCAGCAGCAGCATAACGCACCCGCTCTGAAGTTTTATTGACAGAGGTTTATCAGCCATGATGAAGAACTTAACCACGGTCGCGGTCACCATCGCCCTGACGGCGGTCTACGCCTTGTCGCCGAGCAGCGGCGCGTCAACCGCCTCGGCGCAAACGCCACAGCCCGCCAGCCAAAACGGAACCACGACGCCGACGAGGCCGCGGACTTCAGGGGCACAGCAGCAGGGCGGCTTGATTCGCCCGGCCACGCCGAACAGCGACCGCCTCGAACCCGATGATACGCGCGCCGCACCCGCCGGCGTTTCTGACGAGGTGCTGGCAAACCGCCGCGACGTGATGTCCGAAGAAGAGGCTGCCGTGCTGCCGTACTACAATAACTTTATGAGCACGTATCGCCTCGGCCCCGAAGACGTTATCTCCGTGCAGGTCTTCGACAAAGAAAAGTATTCAAGGGCTGGGATCACCGTCCCGCCGGACGGGATTATTTCGTACCCTTTGATTAGAGGCGGTGTGCACGTCGCCGGCAAGACGACGCAACAGGTCGCCGAAGAGATTACGAAACAACTTGATGAGTACATCATCGACCCGAAGGTGTCCGTCTACCTTGAGCGGGTGATGTCGGCGCGCTTTAGCATCATTGGTGATGTCGCGCAGCCGGGCGTGCGTCTGCTGACGCGACGGATGACCGTCTACGAAGCCCTCTCCGAATCAGGCGGAGTGCTCCCAACCGGCGATAAAAAGAAAGTGCGTCTACTGCGCCGCCAGGTGGACGGCACGCTGCTCCCGATTGAGGTCAACATCGCCGCCATCGAAAAGGGCAAAGCCATTGACAGTCAGTTCCTCGCGCCGGGCGATCAGATTCTCGTTCCGGGCAACAAGTTCAAGACCCTTCAGAAGGTCATGAGCCTCGTGCAGGTGCTCAGTTTCGCGCGCATCTTCACCGGGGGGTTCTGATTTTGGATGCGCTGAACAACATGCCAAAGGTCGCGAACAGAGGGCGGCAGGTGTCAGCCATATTTGAAACCAGAATGTCCGCGCTCACTAATCTGAAGGCCGCAATACACTCACCGCACAGGGCGCGCCGCCTGCCGCTTGCGCCCGCTGGAATTGCCTGCCGTCTGCTGCTCGCCGCCGCTTTCTGCTTTTTGACTCTCCCGCGACTCGCCCTCGCCAGTGACATCAACGGCGCATGGCAGCGGCAGCCGACCGGGACGCTGGCGTGGCTACGCGCGGTTCAGTTCATCGACCGGGGTCGGGGCTGGGCGGTTGGCGGTAGCGGCGCGCTACTCTCGACAGTCGACGGCGGCAAGCGTTGGACAATCGCGCGCCGCCCGACCGAGGACACGCTGCACGACGTTTACTTTACGGACGCCGCGGTTGGCTGGCTGGTATGCGAGCGCAGCATCTACGCGCTTGAGACTGAGGATGAGCCGCGTTCGTACCTGTTGAAGACCGTGAACGGCGGCATCACCTGGACGCGCGTCGAGGTGACAAAGGGTGAAGTCGAGGCAGTTCTGGTGCGTCTTGAGTTTGCTCCGGGAGGTGTCCGCGGTTGGGCGTTTGGAGAAGCGGGCGTCCTGTTCGCGACGGAAGACGGCGGCGCGCGGTGGACGCGGCAGAGCTTGCCGACCAAGCATCTGTTACTCGGCGGTGCGTTGTTTGACGCACAGCAGGGCTGGCTTGTCGGCGCTGGGCTGACCGCTCTGCGCACGGTTGATGGCGGCCTGACATGGCGTGAGGGAGGAGTGACGCCGGAGACAGTCGGAGTAGTCGCGCCGCGCACACGTCTGCGGGCGGTTTCGTTCATCGACGAACGGCGCGGCTGGGCGGTTGGCACGGGCGGCGTCGTCTTCGCGACGAGTGATGGCGGACGTACGTGGCGCGCGACGCCGACACCGACGGACGCCGAACTCTTCGACGTGAAATTCTTTGACGCTGCGGAAGGGTGGGCGGTCGGCGAGGCAGGGACGGTGATTCACACCACCGATGGCGGCGCGACGTGGCGTGTCGAGCCGAGCCTGACGACACACACTCTTGAAAGTTTGTGCTTCGCAGACCGCGCGCACGGATGGGCGGTTGGCTTCGGCGGAACAATCATCGCATACGGCCCGGCTGCCCCGACGAACCCTGTGCGACCTTCGTTCAGGAACGTTTGATAAGACACTCCGCGTTCCTTCACTCTCGCCAAGCGATTCTCGCGGCTCGCACGAAAGGTGCCCGCGAACACGCCGTCAACTCGGATTATTTTCGAATCATTGATTCAAACCGGAGAAATAATATGCTGGACGAAACCGCTTATCTAAGTAGATCGCACGCCGTTGTGGGCGGAGGAAGATGGCGCTTAATGTTGCCGCTGATGACGGTGCTGATGTTGGCGATGGCTGCCGGCGCGGTTGACGGCGCGGTGCTGCAAAAGAGTCAGCGGCGGCGCGGCGCGGCGACTAGGGCGCGGGTCAAAACGCCGTCCAAAACTTCGGCGCGCGTTCCCAGAGTGACTGGTGGTAATGCGCGCCGCACCGCAAGTGGTGAGTTTGTCCGCCCACGCCGCACGCTCGCCCCCGTTTCCCCGACAGCATCTACTTCACCGGCGACGACCGAGACACCGGCGGTTGAACCTTCGACGGCACACGCCCCGGAAGCGATGACGGCGGTGTCGCGCGAGGACGCCGAACTCGCCGAACTGCGCGCGGAGATCAGCGCCGCCGAAGACGATCAGGAACGCACGCGCCTGCAACGCCGGCTTGTCGACCGTCTCATCGAATTGAACCGCAAGGTGGCCGCGATTGACGAATTACGTGTGATGGCAAAGGATGACCGATTCGACCCGACGGGCTTCTACAATCTCGGTAACACGCTGGCCCAACTCGGCGACGCGAACGGGGCGGTTGATGCGTACCGCAAAGCAATCAGCCAGCGGCGCGGCAACTACGCGCGTGCGCAGAACAACCTCGGCGTGGTGCTAATCCGTCTTGGTCGCTGGGAAGAGGCCGGCGCGGCGCTCGACGCTGCGGTCAAACAGGAGAACGGCGCATATGCAGAAGCAAGATTCAACCTTGGCCGTGTGCATTGGCTGCGCGGTGAAGCCAATTTGGCGATGAAGGAATGGGAGCACACGTTGAAACTGCAACCGGAGCATATCGGGGCAACCGTGGCGCTGGCGCGGGCCTACGCGGAAGCCGGCAACGCACAACGCGGCCTCAAGATGCTCGATGATTTTTCGTCACGCATGAATCGTCGCGCCGCTGTCGTGCCGCGCGAGATCGTCATCGTGCGCGGCGAGATCATCGCCGCCTCAAACGTTTCCGGCGCGGAAAACAATCGCCGCCCGACGCTTATCATTGGGCGGAGCAACGACCCCGCGCCCGCCCCTCGCGTTGGCAATAGCACGGGCCGTGACCAACCGACGCAGTCCGTGACCAGCCCAGCTCCCGAAAGGTGACAGGTGACAAGAAAGAATTAAAACGAGTGAGGGGTGCGCGGAAGCCGTTTATCTCCGATAGTAATACCTTCGGCCCAGGGCTTAAGCCGACGACGCTCAAAAATCACACTCTCCTGTCACCTTTGAAATAATATAAGCGATCAGCAGTCAGCGATCAGCTAAAACAAAATAGGCGCGTGGGCGTGTTCGCTCTCGCTGAACAAGGCGCGCCATTAAATGACGGGCGCGGCTTATCGATTGGCTGACCGCTGAAGGCTGACCGCTGACGAAATAACGTCTAAATCTTCACATCGTCCGGCGAAAAGCGGCGGGATCGAGGTTCGCATCCGTCTCCTCGATCCCGCCGCTTTCATTGTCACTGTTGAAGGCCTGGACGTGCCTACTGACTCGGTTGTGGGGCGGCGACTTCGGCGAGCTTGCTGACAAGCAGCGTTTCACCATCGATCTTGCCTTCAACCATCACCATCAAACCCTTTTTGCTCTTGGTGCTCTTAAGCAATTCGACGGCGGTCTGATTACCGGTGGCGTCGAGTTTATACATCTTGTCGTCGGCCACCACAGAGTAACCACTCTTTTCACAGTTCGGCATCAGCGCGCATGAGACGGGGTGTCCCTTGGCCTTATCCGTCGTCTTCGCCACGTCGCCGTGACTGCCGCTCGCGCACGCATTGTCAATCACGTACCCGGTCAGCTTGACGGTCTTCGAGTCTTGGGCAAATACCACGCCAGCGAGAACAATCGACAACATCCCAGCGAGGGCGAAAAATCTTTGTGTCATATCAGAATCTCCTTATCGGAAAAAGTTAGTCGGGGTGCGGAACACGGGATTACGTCGGGCATTATACACGAAGCAGAGTGATCTGTACGGTTCATCCACACACTCGGTTTCAAGCCTCGGCACCTCAATCCTTGCGGGCGGACGGCTGGCCCCGCCGGGCAATGTTCACACGGCGTTTTGAACATCGCAGCAGGATTGACAGGGAGAGTCTTGACTCAAAGGCTGAGGCAGCCGTCAGTGTCAAAACGAGCATAGGAGATGAGTGGAAGCGGCAGGTATCATGCACGCTCACTCATCTCCCACGCTCGTGACTTCTCCCCGCGTCGAAACGCTCGACGGTTCTTAGTACAAACGACTTTGCGTCTATGGAGCGTCAAGGAATAAGCCACTCATGACGGCGTTTGGCCCCGCCGTCCGTGTCACACGCAAGCGCACTCGACCTCTGATGTTCCACACCACATAGCGTCCGTTGGTGAAGCCGGAATTGCTGCGCGTGTCGAGCACCGCACCGGTCGCGGCATCCGAGACCTCAATGCTCTGCGCCCTCCCTCTGCTGTCCCAATCGAGAAGGTAGAGCGCAACGCGGTGCGTCTGTCCATCCATCAGGTTGAGTTCAACGTTGAACGACGAATCGGCGTACCACGTCGCCGCGATGCGGTCGGTGCCTGCGGCTTTGCGTAAGGCGCGGGTCTCGGTAGTTGATGCGGCCCACGTCCACGACGAGTGGCCGGTGGGTGTGACTTGCGCGTATGACGGCATCGAGGCCGCGTTGCCGATGACTTGATAGCCCTGCGTGCCATAAGCGCCTTGCCAATTGCCTTGCGTGGTCGTGTCGGTGCGTAAGTACGTGGCTGCCGCTTGCGTCGGTGCTGGTGTGGGAGTCGGAGTTGGCGTGATAGCTGCGCTGTATTCACATCGCTTGACAACGCCGCGAAGCGGATCGCCAAACACTCCGTTCGTACAATCTACGCCGTTCGTGAACGTGCCGTAGTAATAGCTGCCCGCCGCACCATATCGCGCTTGCTTCGTACCGGTGAATGAGCACCGTTGATTCTCATTGGCACAGAATGTCCAACCCTCTTCCGGCGTTGGTGTCGGTGTCGGCGTTGGTGTCGGAGTTGTGCCGCCACCTGCTTGCGCCGCGTCGAGCGCCGCGAAGTCGCATCCCACGTCGCGCCCATCCGTCCCGGCCCCGCGATACGCCGAACTCGCCGCCAAACGGTAATCCCCCGCCCCGCGGTTGACGAACCCGACCGCATCCAGTGTGTCGGGGAAGAAATTGCCTGCCGGGTAGATCGTCTCGACGTTCCAGGGTGCGCCCGACTCTTTGGTCATCAGGTTGCGCGTGAAGATGGCGCCGGGGAAATAAGTGTTGAGCGCCGGTGTGCCCGTCCCGGCGCCGTCGCCGAAGAAGCCATACTCGTTATGGCGCGATAGATTGTTGCGGAAGACGAGGCCGGTTCCCTGCGCGCCCCAGACCTTCGCCAGGCTACCGACCTGGAGGATCGTGTTGTGCTCAATCGTCACCTGGTCGGCGCCGTCTCCCAACTTGGCGAAGCACCCGTCGCCGTCGTACGGCCATCCCTCGATGTCGAACAGGTTATTTGCAACCCGGATGCGCCGCCCGCGTGGTGAATTTGGCTCACTGAAGAGCGAGTCGCGGCCCGCGATGTGTATGCCGGCGGCCACGTTACGAACGATGTTGTTGGTGAACTCGATATCTTCGACCACCGCCGCCCATCCGCTGTCGTTCGGTCGCGGCGTGAACAGAATCGCATAACCCACTTGTGCGTCAGCCCAGCAACCCTCGAACAGATTGCCGTCGATGATGACGCGGCGGGCGTTCTTCAACTCCAACAAATTCTTAACCGTCCATTGCCCGCGCCATTCCAAAGGCTTCTTGAAGTGGTTGCGGCGAATCACGATGTCAGACGGAATCAGCCCCTGTGCCGCTAAGCCGCCGGTGGCGCCGCCGAACATCACGTTCTCGCCGGCACCTTCAATGTAGTTGTTCTCAATGCGGTATGGGCCGGGGCCGTTCCAGCCGGCAATCGCCTGCGAATCAAAGCCCGCGCCCTTAAGGCCTGAGATGTGCGAGTTGATGATTTCGGTGTGGGCAGAGTTTAAGGCGATGCCGCGCTTCAGTTCGCCGTCATCAGCGGCATGAATGTAGCAACGGTCGATGACGATGTTGTGCGGCACTTTATCAAGCGTGTTTTGAGCCCCGCTGCCCTCACCCAGAAGAATCAAGTCATATAGAAAAGCAGCCCTGCTGGCCTGTTTAAACTCAATCCCGATAAAACGGTAGTGGTGAGAGTACGGAGCAGTGCTCAGTACCGGATCTCCAAGGCCGACTGAGACGAGTTCGGGCATCACACCGGAGTACGCGGGAGTGATGCGGGTGTTCGGTCCCGGCAGACTCGTGTCCGGTGCCGACGTGCGCACTGTAATCCAGTTCGCGCCGGGCTTGTTCGGTAGCACGAAAGGACCGATAAACGTTCCGCCCGCTTCAAGCAGGATGGTGTCGCCGGGTTGCGCCGTGTTCAGCGCCGCTTGAAAATTTCCACCCGATGGGACGTATATATTGTTGGCGTGGGCCGGACTGCTCGCCCAATCTGTCGCCACCAAACTTGCACACACCACAGCCAGCAAACGAAGAGCACAAAGAAACGAACTCGACAGTCGTCGAGCAATCAAGAGAGTGGGAGAAGTGGACACTTGAAGTTACCTCATTGTTGGTGAAAGACGGAAAACCACCCCGGCAGTACAAAGCACGACCGAGCGCATAACGCACTACGGGCGAATGCTGCGGCAGTTAACCCTCAGGTTAATTTTTACTTAATTGTAGGGGTGTGAACGAAACGCGATAACGACCAGGCCCACGCTGACTTGGCCCTTGGTAAATCGATATTGAAATTATGAATCTAGGGAAGAATGCCAGCGCGGCGCAGTACCCGAAGGCTAAGTGACATTTGTGTACCGTGGGTTCGACTGTCACGATTACAGCCGACACGTTCTACATAATGTTGGACTATTATTCACCTATCGGCGGGCTGGTGTAGCGCCTCCCTGATTCGTCAAATGCCCCATCTTTGAAAACAGCGAGGCGCGAAACGCGTCTAACCTACTGAATGCGGCTACAAAGAATGTTGCAGTGAGGTTGCGATTTGCTTGTAAGACAAAAAAAGCCATGAAACAGTTTTCAGTATTGAGCTGAAAACCGAAAACTGTTTGCTTTTTATCTTACGTACTCACTCGGCGGCTGAGGTTTCCGCCGGGCGCTGTGGTCGCATGTGCGGAAATAGAATCACATCGCGGATGGAGTGCCGGTTGGTGAGAAGCATGATGAGGCGGTCGATGCCGACACCGATGCCGGCGGCGGGTGGCATTCCATAGGCGAGCGCGCGCAGGTAATCCTCGTCCATTGGCATCGCCTCTTCGTCACCGCGCTCGCGTGCGCGCACCTGCTCAGCAAATCGTTCGTACTGTTCCGCCGGGTCATTTAATTCTGAAAACCCATTCGCCACTTCCATTCCGGCAATGTATAACTCGAAGCGCTCGGCGACGGACGGATCAACGGGCGAAGCCTTCGCCAGCGGCGAGATCGGCTTCGGAAAGTTGGTGATGAATGTCGGCTGCGTCAGACGCGGCTCCGCGACCTCTTCGAAAAGGCGTGCGATATGGCGCGCCGTCTCTTCAGCATCGGCGGGCGCGCCGTTATCTGCCGACGCTCCGGCACGCTGCCACGCATCGGCGAGCGCAAAGTTCGCTTTCAGTGTGTCCTCCGCTGCCGACGAATAGCCCGCGCCGGCGTTGGCCCCGGACGGCGCTTGCTTCTGGTCGTCGAGGAAGGCGACGAGTTGGCGCACGCGGCGCGCGTCAAGCAGCCAGCCGTCGTCGAACCGCTCGCCGCCCATTTCACGGAACTGCGGCGGCCAGTATTTTGCCACTGCCTGTCGCATTGTCAGACGCTCGAAGGTGCGACCGAAATCAAAAACGTGATTGCCGAAGCGGACGTGCGTCCCGCCGTTGACACGCTCGATGGTCGCGCGCAGCATCACTTCGCAGAAGTCCATTATCCCGACGGCGTCCATGTACGCGCAGTAAAATTCAAGCATCGTAAATTCAGGGTTGTGCGTACTATCAGTGCCTTCATTGCGGAAGTTGCGGTTGAGTTCAAAGACGCGCTCGAACCCGCCGACGACGAGCCGCTTCAGGTAAAGTTCCGGCGCGACGCGCGCGTAGAGGTCGATGTCGAGCGCGTTGTGATGCGTCTTGAAAGGTTTTGCCGCCGCGCCCGAAGCAATCGGCGACAGCATCGGCGTTTCGACTTCGACGTAGTCATGTTCGTTGAGAAAGCGACGCAGTTCAGTAATCAGTTTCGAGCGCCGTGCAAAGACTTCGCGCGTCGTCAATTCGCCCTCGTGATGATCGATCTTCAAACTCCCGGCGATCAAATCGACGTAGCGT
Source organism: Acidobacteriota bacterium (assembly GCA_030859785.1). Classification (GTDB taxonomy): domain Bacteria; phylum Acidobacteriota; class Blastocatellia; order Pyrinomonadales; family Pyrinomonadaceae; genus JACDEG01. Next base: position 4,219 of record JALZJL010000319.1, on the reverse strand, counting down.
TGACGGCGGCCTATTTCGGGGTCGCTGATGCCGTGCATCTTGTCGGGCATCGGCAGGAGCGCCTTGGCGAGGAAGGTCAACTCGCGGACGTGGACTGACAACTCGCCGGTTTTGGTGACGAACAGAAAGCCCTCGGCGCCGACGAAATCGCCGTGATCGAGAAGCTGTAACAGTTCCCATCCGTTTGCTTCGCGCCCGTCGGTGTGGCGCGCCGTCGCGTCGTCCCGGCGGACATAGATTTGCAGCCGCGAGATGCCGTCCGAAAGATGCACGAAGGCGGCTTTGCCCATCACGCGCGGCGGGACGGCGAGCCGGCCACTAATGCGCACGGTGAGTGGGTTCAGCACTGCGTTCGCGCGCTCAATCTCTTCGGGCGCGGGGCGTGCGCCCTCTTCGACGACCGGCGGCGCGAGCGGCAGGAACTTTTTGACGATGGCGGTGATCGTGTCTTCACGTTCCGGGTTGACCACGCGGCTGCGGGCAAACTTGTTTGGATAAGCATTGCCGACGAGCGCGGTAATCGCCGCGAGGTGGTCGCGCCGCGCGCGCGTCTGGTCGTTGTCTTCGATAAACGTCATGCTCATTGAATGTTCGGCCTTCGGAAAAGTTAGAGCGGTTAAAATAAGCGTTCGACAGTCGGCAAGCAAGCGGCGCCGTCTGAAATCCGACGGCGTGCGGCGAGCGTCTGACAACCGGCCTTGAACGTGGTAAATTTTCTCATCAACAATGCGCGCAAAAATCCTGGTGGGGCGAAGGGAAGCGCTCGTCGCGCGCGAGCGCCTACGCGCGGCGGGCGACAGCCTGGTGATGACGAACGGCTGCTTCGACCTGTTGCACGTCGGTCACGTGCGTTACCTCGAAGCGGCGCGTCGGCTTGGTGGTGCGCTGCTGGTCGCGATCAACAGCGACCGTTCGGTGCGTGCGCTCAAAGGAGCGGGGCGACCCGTGATGAACGAGGACGAGCGGGCCGAAATGCTCTCCGCGCTCGTCGCCGTTGATTACGTCATCGTCTTCGACGAAGATTCGCCGCGCGGTTTAATCGCCGAACTACTACCCGACGTGTTGGTCAAGGGCGGCGACTACGCTCCCAACGAAATCCACGGACGCGAAGAGGTCGAGGCCGCCGGCGGTCGCGTCCTCGCGCTGCCGTTCGTCGTCGGATCATCAACAACTTCCATCATTGAGCGGATTAAAAATGCTTCCGAAAGTTAGCGACCGCTGGTGTTGGTGTCGTCTATGGACTCCAAGCAAAAGCATGAGCCACGAATTGACACGAATTGCACGAATGAAATATCTGACCGGGAACTGATGTGACTGAATCATCGCTGTCGTCGGCCTGCGTGACTTGCTGCCAGTGAATGGATTCGTGTCATTCATGGCTGATATGGTTTTCTCAACATTTATAGTTAATCGAAAGCAGTTGGCGATGCGGACGCATGGCAACGTCAGCTTGCGCGTATCACATTCAGAATGATGTCGGAAGGCGTTAAGCACGCGACATGAGCACAGTCGAATCAGTCTCGAATTTACAAACCGCTCTGCGGCGCGTGACGGATAGCGCGGAGTTCGGGCGTCTGGCTGCCGAGGTCAGGGGCGGCGCGCGTGTCGTGTCGGTCAGCGGCTTGACCTCGCCGGCGGCGCGGGCGCTCGCGCTTGCCGCGTTACAGCGTGAGACCGGGCGGCGGTTCGCGCTGGTGCTCGAAACCAACGGTGACCTTGAAGCTTGGGAGCGTGACCTCGGTTTTTGGATCGGGGTACTACGCTCTAGCAGCACTGCCGCAGAAGAGGACGCGCGACGATTAGCCGTCGAGGTGATGACGCTCCCCGCTTCGGAGAATGACCCGTACGCGGGCGCGTCGCCGCACGCTGAAGTTTTGGAGCGGCGCGCGCTGACACTGTGGAATCTGGCGCACGGGCGTGGCGACTTTGTGCTGCTGTCGGCGCGCGCGCTGGCGCGGCGGACGGTTTCGCCGGAGCAGATCGTTAGGGCCGGCGCGGTGCTGCGCCGCGACGAAGACTATGCGCCGGAACGCCTCGTCGAACAGTTGCTCGCGTCAGGCTACATGCGCGAAGACCCGGTCGGAGGTGTCGGCGAGTTCTCGCTGCGCGGTGGCATCCTCGACGTGTGGTCGCCGGGACACGACTCCCCTCTGCGCGTCGAGTTCTTTGGCGACACCGTCGATTCGATTCGTGAGTTTGACCCCGACACACAACTCTCGGTCGCGCAGTTGAGCGAAGCCGAGATCGTGCCGATGCGCGAATTCGCAGTCGGGGCTGATGATTTCCGCTTGTGGGCGGATGCGGCGCGCGAGCGGTTCAACGACGGACGCTTCACACGCGCGCTTGATGACCGCATCGTGCATGCCGGCACGGGCGAGACTTTCGCCGGGTGGGAGTGGCTGATTCCGCTGGTGATGAACACGAACGCGAGTGCCCTCGACCACTTCGTTCGGCGGGACGGGGATGTCGTGCTGGTCGTCGACGAACCGGGCGGCGTCGAGCGTTACTTCGGCTCGATGTACGAGACGCTGGCGGCGCGCCATTTTGAAAACGACGGCGCTGATGAGATCGGCCTGCGCCCGGAAGAACTTTACCTGACAGCCGAAGAGTTGCGCGCGAAGATCGACGGGCGGCGGCGTCTTGAGTTCCGCGCGCTCGGTCGCGCGGCGGCCATTGTGGACGAGGGATTCGCCGCCGTCGCTGACCAACCCGAAGTGCAGATTGGTCGTGCGCGCGCCGCGTCGTCACCGCCGCTCTTTCTCTTTCCGGCAATCGAGCGGGCGCCGGAAGTTGATTGGCGTTCGCTTCCCGCACGGCGCTATCACGGGCGCATCCCCGACCTGGCGGCGGACGTGCGGCGCGGGCGCGAAGATGAAGAGGGGCGAGCAACTGTGACGCTGTTCGCAATGCCGAGCACGGGAACGGCAGAGCGCGTCGCGGAAATGCTCGCGGACTACAACGTGAACGCACGTCTCGTCCTAGCCGGCGAGAGTGACGCGACGGATGCCTCGGCGGCGGATGAATCGGCGGGCACATTGACGAGCATGCGGGCGAGTATGGCAGCAAGCATGCCGACAAGCATCGTCACTGTCGGACGACTCTCCGGTGGCTTCGAGTTGCCGGGGGCACGGCTCGTCGTCCACGTCGAAACGGATTTGTTTGATGAAGCGAGCGACGGCACGATGGAGCGGCGCAGTCCGTCGGAAGGCAAACGGCAAAAGGAGAAGGGTAAAAACAGAAGGTCAAAAACGGCGGCGTTCCTGTCGGACTTCCGCGACGTGAAGGTCGGCGATTACGTGGTCCACATCGATCACGGCATCGCGCGCTTCGGCGGCTTGCAGACGCTCGACCTCGGCGGGCGCAAGAGCGAGTTCATGCTGCTCTTCTACGCTGAAGACGCGAAGCTGTACGTTCCCGTCGAGCGGCTTGACCTGGTGCAGCGGTATTCGAGCGCCGAGGGGCACGAGCCGACGCTGGAACGACTCGGCGGCCTCGGCTGGCTGAAGACGAAGGCGAAGGCGAAGCGCGCGATGCGCGACATGGCCGACGAACTGCTGCGGCTGTATGCCGAGAGAAAATTGGTCGGCGGTTATGCATTTGCCGCCGACAGCCCGTGGCAGCGCGAGTTTGAAGAGTCTTTTGAATATGTGCCGACGCCCGATCAAGAGACGTCGATTGAAGACTTAAAGCGCGACATGGAAGCCCCGACGCCGATGGATCGTCTGCTGTGCGGCGATGTCGGCTACGGCAAAACCGAAGTCGCCATGCGCGCCGCCTTCAAGGCGGTGATGGACGGCAAGCAGGTCGCGGTGCTGACTCCGACGACCGTGCTCGCCTACCAGCACTACGAGACGTTCCGCGCTCGCTTCGCCGCGTTTCCCGTCACGGTTGATCTGCTGTCGCGCTTCCGCTCACAGAAAGAACAGAAGGAGGTTGTGCGGCGCGTCGAAGCGGGCGAGGTGGACATCCTCATCGGCACGCACCGAATTTTGTCGAAAGATTTACGGTTTCGTGATCTCGGCCTCGTTGTCGTTGATGAGGAGCAGCGTTTCGGCGTCGCGCATAAAGAGCGTCTGAAGCAATTGAAGAAGCGGGTTGACGTGTTGACGCTGACGGCGACGCCGATTCCGCGCACGCTCAACATGTCGTTGATGGGTTTGCGCGACATGTCGTTATTTTTTTTTAATGATAGGGAGAGCATCGAGAGCTACACACAGGT
>JALZJL010000297.1 GCA_030859785.1 Acidobacteriota bacterium | reverse complement strand
GGAGAAGTATGGTGATTCATATTCCCCATCATGCAACCATCAAGCGATGGTTGTGAATCTGGCGCCCTTGCTCACACTAAACGCCTGATTTCAAAGAACTTTTATTTGCACCAGCTTCAATTAATTGCCATGATCAGAATTCTGGAAAACGTTAACATCGACTGGCTCTCGAAGCGCCGACTCTTTCTGACGATCTCCGCCGCGTTGCTGCTGGCCGGTCTGGCCTCGGCCCTCTCGCGCCAATTGACGAATCGTGCGCCGTTCAACCTCGGCGTGGATTTCAGGGGCGGGACGGTCGTCACGGTCAGATTCCCCAAAGAACGTCCCACCGACCAGGCCATCCGCGCCGCGCTCTCGCGTGTCGGTGTCGGCGATGCGATTGTGCAGCCCGTGCTCGACAACCAGGACCTGTTTCTGATTAAGGTCGCGCAGCAGGGATCAGCGGAAGAAGCACAGGGCCAGGCGCAGGTGGACATCGGACGCACCAAAATAACCGAAGCTCTTTCGACGTTTGGCAGAGAGCCGGATGATTGGTCTATCGAGCAGACGGAAGCGGTCGGAGCCGTCGCCGGAAGTCAGTTGCGCAACCAAGCGATTACCGTGACGCTGCTCGCCCTCGTCGGCATCCTGCTCTACATCGCTTTCCGCTTTGAGTGGACGTACGGTGCGGCGGCTGTCATCACGGTTTTTCACGACGTTCTGGTGACGCTCAGCTTCTTCTCTATCTTTCAGTGGGAGATTAACCTGACGGTGATCGCGGCGCTGCTGACGCTCGTCGGCTTTTCAGTCAACGATACGATTGTGACCTTCGACCGCATCCGCGAAAACCTGCGCCTGCACCGCCGCGAGTCGTTGTACAAAATTACCAACGACGCCATCAACCAGACTCTCTCGCGAACGATCATCACCGGCGGCTTGGTCTTCCTGTCGGTGCTCGCGCTGGTTGTCTTCGGGGGCCAGGTGTTACGCGGATTTTCACTCGCGCTGTTTGTCGGCATCATCGTCGGAACGTATTCGACCATCGCCATCGCCAGCCCGATTATGGTGTGGTGGCAAAAGCGACTCGACTCAACCGGCGCGCAGCCTCTGCCGGCGAAAGACGGCGTTGCACGCGGTCGCACAGCCCCCGGAGTGCGCCGCAGTTCGAAGGCCGGCGCGGCGACAGCACGATAGTTATCCACGGTTCAGACCCGCACCATCTACGCTGGTCAAACACACACAATCCTGAAAATTTTTGCGCTTGACTTCCAATGGCTTGCGACTTAGACTGAGCGCGTTGCTGGCCAACTGAATAGCTTAACAAACGCGAACCTTCTTTGGGTTTTCAAAGACAGACGTTTGGGCGTAGCTGTCCGTCTTTTGCGGCTGGCAAGATCAGAAGTCATTCCCCGCACAGTGGTAGAAGTACGGCCTTAGAAGAAGCGTGTCCAAACGCTGACTACCACTAGCTGCGACCCCCCTTTATTTTTCATAAGGATAATTTAGTCGACGAGCGCGCGTTCCTGTTCAAGCCGTTACCGTAGTACCTAAAAGCACTTCTATAGCTCTTTTCGAGTAGAAAATCTCACACACCCCTGATCCACCTGGCACCGGATTAAAGAGGGAGGATAAGAACATGTTCGACAGTCTGGTCGAGTCTGGTTCGCACAAAGAAGATTTTGCGCGAAAAAGCTCATTCTTCATCGGCACCGCGATTATCTACGGCATCGTGTTGCTCGCTATCGCTATCGGTAGCATCTACCTTTACAACGAGTCGCTCGGCGACCCTAATCTCGAGCTGGTGACACTGGTCGCTCCGGTTCCCGTACAGACGGCCCCGGAACCGAAGGTGCAGCCCAAGGACGAGCCGAAACCGGCGGCGGCGAGTAAAGAACCGACGGTTTCAATGAGACAGGAAATCTCTGTCATCGCCCCGGTTGTCAAATCACAGCAAGTCGCCAAGGTCGAGACCAGGGAAATCGCCCGCAACGTGCAGGTCGTGCTCGGCAACAGAAATATTGACGCGGCTCCGACAGCTAATATCGGCCCGATTGGCCCTGCCAGCAGTGGCGGCGGAACTGGGAGCGGGGTCGGCCCGGTCGTGAGCATTGCGGATGATCCGCCACCGCCGAAGCCGTCGCCGCCGAAGCGTACCGCGCCAATCTCCGGCGGTGTCTTAAACGGTAAAGCGATCAGCAAGCCGCAGCCGGTATATCCGCCAATCGCCAAGGCCGCGCGAGCCTCCGGCACCGTGACCGTGCAAATCGTAGTTGATGAAACCGGCAAAGTGATTTCGGCGAGCGCGGTCGGCGGTCACCCGCTCCTTCAGCAGGCGGCGGTGGGCGCAGCGCGACAGGCGCGATTCTCGCCGACGCTGCTTTCGGGACAGCCGGTTAAAGTCTCCGGCGTCATCACCTACAATTTTGTGCTGCAATAGTTTGGGCGCGGGGGACGCGGTGTGTGGAGCCTACACTCTTGCGGTCGTGCCCCTTAAGAGTTAAGCGCTCTCGCGATAATCGTAACTGAACCTTTTTTGGAGGATTTCACCGTGACAATTCTAACGAGTCTCTTCGGAATGAAAGCCCTCGGCTTTCTCATGTTTCTACAGGAAGCGGCGCCCGCTGGCGGCGAGAACGTGGCAGACGTGTTCTCTGTCACCGAGATGATCAAGCACTTGAACGCTGTGGGAATCTTTGTGGTCGTGATCCTGCTTTTGATGTCGATGTATTCAATCGCCATCATGGTGGAGCGCTTTCTCACGTACTCGGCTGCCAAGAAGCAGTCGCGTGAGTTCGCACCGCGCGTCGCCCAGGCGCTTAAGAATGACCGCATAGAAGAAGCCATCAACATCAGCGACAAGCACAAAAAGTCGCACCTCGCGATGGTCGTCAACGCCGGCTTGCAGGAGTTTCGCGCGCACGAGCAGTCGTCTGAAATTTCGGGCGACGAGATTGAGGCGTCGAAGCGCGCTCTGCAACGCGCCATTGCCATCAAGACCGCCGAGTTTCGCCGCGGATTGTCGGGACTGGCGACCATCGGTTCGACCGCCCCGTTCGTCGGACTATTCGGAACCGTGTTCGGCATCATCAACGCCTTCCAGGGCATGAAGAACGCTGAGACGGCGGGTATCGGCGCGGTCGCCGGCGGCATCTCCGAGGCTCTAATTACAACCGCCTTTAGCCTCGCGGTCGCGGTGCCCGCAGTGTGGCTGTTTAACTATTTCATGGGCAAGGTTGACGGATTCATCGTCGAGATGGATAACTCCGCTTCCGAGTTAATCGACTATTTCCTGAAGAATCGGACGCGCCAATTGAAGCCGTAGTCGATATCGAGAGCCAAGGCGCGGCAGCAGGCCGACTGCACAGACACGTATTCGTCATCAGCCGGCACTGCCGCCCGCCATTGAGAATTACGCAGGCGAGGAGAATAAAGTCATGGGAATGTCAGTCGGTGGTACCAGTAGTTATAACTCCGAAATCAACGTCACGCCGATGGTGGATGTCATGCTGGTGTTGCTCATCATCTTCATGGTGGTCACGCCGCTGTTGCAACAGGGCGTCTCGGTCGCGCTGCCGCGTGATTTGCGTAACCCGGACGAAGACCCGGCGATCATCAAAGAGTCTTCAGTGGTATTGGCAGTGACGCAGGATGGTCAGATTTATTTCAAGAAAGAACGGCTCGATAAGGCCGACATCAAGACCAGGGTCGACAGCATGATGGAGAGTAAGCAGGCCCAGGACCGGATCGTGTATATTCGCAGTGACATCAACGCTAACTACGGTGCGGTCGTCGATCTGATCAACACGGTTCGCGAGTCCGGGATCGACCAAATCGGGTTGGTTGCCGATAAGAAAAAGGGCAAAGACACCGCGCCGTCGAGTGCTGCGCCCGCGTCTGTCCCTGCTTCCTAACGGTCGACGTTGAAGCGACCGTCATTAGAGTTTGAACGAATGCGCGAACGCTCTTTTTGATCCGGTACATTCGGAAGAGCGTTTGCTCTCGCACGGAGGATTTAAGGTATGAGTGGAAGTAGTAAAGGCGCCAGCAAAGCCGTTCCATACATCAACGTGACGCCGCTCATCGACGTGCTGTTGGTGATGTTAATCATCTTCATGGTCATCACGCCACTGAAGCCGAGCCGTTTCAAAACGCTTGTGCCGGAAAAGAGCGAGGAGTTGAACGAGAACGCCAAACTCAGCCCGCGCACGTTGAGCGTCTCCATCGATAAGGATTATCGGGTGAGCTTAACGCGCGGGGCCGACAAGGTCGCCGAAGGTTCGGTCAGTGATACCGGGCCGATTGCGGCGCTGCTCGCGCAGGAGTTTAAGGAGCGGCGCGAGAAGAGCGACTGGAGACCCGGTTTCGAAAACCGGCCTGAACTCTCTCCGGACGAGCGGATCGAAAAGACGGTCTTCATTAAAGCACCGCAGACGTTTAAATACGGCGAGGTCGTCAAAGTGATTGATGCCGTCAAAGGTGCCGGCGCAAATCCGGTCGGCTTGCAGACGGAATTACTCGACCCATAAACGATTCAGTCTCCGCCATCATCCACGATTACTATCGGTGTCGATGGTGGAGTTTCTATTTGTCAAGTAGTACTTCTTCAACCACATCCTTAATTTCAGGGAGCCGTCAAGTCAATGAAACTCTCTCAGACCAAGTTTACGGTATTGCTTCTGGTCGTTGCTTCGGTAACTTCCGGGTGCGGTGTGATCAATGGCATCCGCGCGAAAAATCAGTTGAACGAAGGCGCCGCAGCTTACAAAGCGGGAAGATTCGCCGATGCGCAGAAACATTTCGAGTCGGCAGAGCAACTCGATTCTTCGCAACGTAACGCTCCGCTCTTTATCGCGCGTGCCATCCACGCGCAGTATCGCCCCGGCGTCGACACATCCGAAAACCTTTCCAAAGGCCAGGCGGCGATTGAAGCGTATAAGAGGGTCATGGAGAGGAACCCCGGCGACGATAATTCATTCACTGCCGTGACGGTTCTCTATCGCCAGATGAAGGACGAGAATAAAGAGCGCGAGTGGCTGATGCAACGTGCCAATCTCGAAGCCGCTCCGAAGGAGAAGCGCTCTGACGCGATGACGGTGCTGGCGAGCAAAGAATGGAACTGTTCTTACGAAATCACCGAGCAGAAAGACAACAAAGAGACGATTCAGAAACCGGACGCGGTGCTAATCCAGTATAAGAAGCCACAGGATCAGGCCGAGTTTGACAAAGCCCGCAACTGCGCCATGAAAGGATTGGAACTGGTCAATCAGGCGATCAGCCTGAACGAGAATAACCCGTCGGCCTGGTCTTATAAGACAAATCTGTTGCGCGAGATGGCGAAGTTCTCGCAGATGGAAAACAAGCCTGACGAAAAGACGCGGTACGATAAAGAGGCCGAGGCGGCGCTTGCCGTTCACACCCGTCTCAGTGAAGAAGCCGCACGCCGTAAAGAAGAAGAAGCAGCGAAGAAGTCTCCCAGTCCGCCGGCCAGCTAAAGAGCCTCATCTGTGCCGGTGTCCGTACCGGAATCCGTGCCGGAAGCGGCGATTCGCAAGTCCGCTTTCGCCGTCCATCTTCAGAAATTCTTAGGTGATGCTCGACACCCGTGTCGAGCATCACCTATTCTTATAATTACAAGGCTATCATTGAATAGCCAATGACCGCGTGACTGTCGCCAGAAACCGAAAGGGCATTCCCGGCATCTAACTTGGCTAGCTAACATCGTCAAACTGATTTCCGTCTCTCTAGTATGATCCGCATCGAAGAGATCGTCGAAAAAGTTAGTCGTAACCACCCGCAGGCTGACCTCGATCTGCTGCGGCGCGCGTATTTCTTTTCAGCGCGCGAGCACAAGGGGCAGACGCGCGCTTCGGGCGAACCGTACTTGGTGCATCCGCTCGAAGTCGCCAACATCCTTGCGGAGATGCGACTCGACGAAGTGTCGGTGGCGACTGGCTTGCTGCATGACGTGGTCGAAGACACGCTGGTCGACCTGGAGACGATCCGCCAATACTTCGGCGACGAAATCGCACACCTCGTTAATGGACTGACCAAACTGGCCCACATCAGCAATCAGTCGAAGGAGGAGCAGCAGGCCGAGAACGTGCGCAAGATGCTGCTCGCAATGGTCGATGACGTGCGTGTGGTGCTCGTTAAGTTGGCCGACCGGCTGCACAACATGCGGACACTCAGCCATCTGCGCCCGGATAAACGCCGCCGCATCGCGCAGGAGACGCTCGATATTTTCGCTCCCATCGCGCACCGGCTTGGCATGGGGCGTCTGCGTAGCGAACTCGAAGACCTCTGCTTCCAGCATCTGCATCCGGAAGATTACCGCGAGTTGGCCGCCCAGCTTGAACGGCGACGGCCCGAGCACGAAGCCTTCCTCCGCAATATCACGGCGCGGATCGAAGAAAAGATGCGCGAGGCCGAGGTGCCGATCATCCGCGTCGAGGGGCGCGTCAAACGTCTCTACTCGATTTGGAAGAAGATGCGGCGCCAGAAAATCGAACTCGATCAGGTGTACGACTTAGTCGCGGCGCGGGTGATCACGCCGAACGAGGTGCGCTATTGCTACGGCACTCTTGGCGTGGTTCACAACATTTGGCGGCCCGTGCCCGGGCGCATCAAGGACTGGATCGCGACCCCACGCGACAATCTGTACCAGTCGCTTCACACTTCCATCATCGGCGTCGAGGGCCAGCCGTTCGAGGTGCAAATCCGCACTGAAGAGATGCATCACATCGCCGAGGAGGGCGTCGCCGCCCACTGGAAGTACAAAGAGGGCAAGCGCGGCGCGCGCGATGACGACGAGGCGTTCCAGTGGCTGCGCTCGCTCGTCGAGTGGTCGCAGGAGGTGAAGGACTCGCGGGATTTCCTCGAGTCGCTGAAGCTCGATCTGTATCCGAAGGATGTCTACGCCTTTACCCCAATGGGCAAAGTAATTCAGCTGCCGCGCGGCGCAACGCCGGTTGATTTCGCGTACACGATCCACTCGGAGGTCGGCAGCACATGTACCGGCGCGCGCATCGGTGGGCGCATCGTCCCGCTACGAACAGCGATTCAGAACGGCGATGTGGTTGAGATCTTGACCTCGCCGAACGCGCACCCGTCACGCGACTGGCTGAACTTCGTCGTCACCACGCGTGCCCGCAACCGAGTCCGCCACTGGGTCGCGGAGCAGCAACGTGCCGAGTCTATCGAGATCGGTCGTAAGCTGTTCGAGAAAGAGGCCGCGCGGTTCCAACTCTCGCCGAAGAAACTTCTGAGCGATAGTAACGGCGACTTCAAGCGCATCGCCAACGAATACGGTTACGGGCGAGTCGATGATCTGCTCGCGGCCATCGGCTACGGCAAGACCGTTCCGCGCACCGTCATCGCTAAGTATCTCGGCCCCGACAAGTTCGCCGAACTCGATCAGAAGAAAGAGTCGCGTCTGCGCAGTGGTATGCGCGAGGGCGTGCAAGCCGTCAAACGCTTGATCCGGCTCGGCGACGATTCTATTGTGGTGCGCGGCGTCGACGATTTGCTGGTCGCGCGGGCGCGTTGCTGCAATCCGGTGCGCGGCGAAGAGATCATCGGCTACGTGACGCGTGGCAAAGGCGTCGCCGTCCACGCCGAGCGCTGTAAAAACGTGCAGCAGTTGATGGTTAACCCGGAGCGCATCGTCAGCGTCGAATGGGCGGGGCGGACCGACGAGTCGTCCTACGCGGTCAAACTTCTCGCCATCACGGAGAACCGCACCGGGATGATTGCCGGAATCACCGGGGCGATTTCCGATATGAAGACCGGCATCCGCGACGCGCGCGCGACCGTCGCTCCCGACAACCGGGGCCGCATCGAGGTGACGGTCGAGGTCTTCGACGTGAAGCACCTGGACCGCGTAGTCCGCTCAATCCGAAACGTACCCGGCGTGATTGATGTCGAGCGTGTGCAGGGCGTCGCCTGAAGTTGGAATTGACCGAAGGCCCCAATCCATTCGACTGTCAATTCGCCGGTCAATGTCCGGCCCGTCACCCGTCGCTCGAATCCATCTCCAATCACTCGCCATCAGTCATGCCGATTCGAAGCGTTCGTCGCGCGAGGCAAGCCGACGGAGACGTGCCCGGGTTCGCCGCCGCGAAGCAAACGCGCCAATCTCCGCGCGTTGCCGAAAGGGGAAAGATTGGTTAAGATACGCGGTTTGTTTTGCTCTTAAAATGAAGGGTACATGAACGGTGAAGCAGATCATTGTCACAAGGAATGCGCCGCAAGCCATCGGGCCGTATTCGCAGGCCGTGGTGGCGGGCGGGTTTGTTTTCGCGTCAGGGCAAATCCCGATTGACCCGCGAACAGGTGAGTTGGTCGAGGGCGACGTGGCGGCGCAGACCGAACAAGTTTTGCGCAACCTGACGACCGTGCTCGAAGCCGCCGGAACAGGTCTCGAACGGGTTGTGAAGACCACCGTTTTTCTCGCCGACATGAACGACTTCGGCGCGATGAATGAAGTCTACGGTCGTTATTTCAAGAAGGAGCCGCCGGCACGGGCGACGGTCGAGGCTGCCCGCCTGCCCCGCGACGCGCGGGTTGAAATCGAGGCTATCGCTTTGGTGATAAAGGAAAAGGAGTGAGCAAGATTAAGACGCGGAAAGTTGTCAAGGAGGAGTGCATTCCTGCTGTTCACAGCCCCGCGTCCTCTGCTTTCGTTAAGTAGCCTTGGCGACTTTGCCCGCTTTGATGCAGCTTGTGCACACTCTCATCCGGAGCGCGTCGTTGCTCTGTGGACGCTGGACACGGATGGATTGTAGGTTGGGGTTGAAACGACGTCGCGTGCGGTTATTCGCGTGCGAAACATTGTTCCCGAACTGCGGGCCTTTACCGCAGACTTCACATCTTTTAGCCATAATTACTTATTGATACCTCCGAACATTAAAAAGGCGCAGGCCGCCTAAATATTGACCCGTCATAGTGACAGTGGCGGTGCGCATGCGAAACAAAAGCTTATAGCAAACACACTAACTCAACGTCAAGCCGCGCTGTCCGTCGTTAGCGCATCACAGCCTGCGGACACAATCGTCGAATTTCCCGGAACAGTCGAAGGAGTAGAAAGCCAAAGTGCATAGACTTAGTAAACGCATTGTCATGATCGTCCTTGTGGGCTCACTTGCATCCGCCTTCACCGCCTGCAATCGCAATGGGGCGAGCGGCAAGGAAAGCACCGCCAACGCCGCTGTCGCCGCAACCGTCAACGGTAAGAACATTCTTCTCGAAGAGGTTGACCGCCTCGTTAACCAGCAGGCTGGCGGTCAGCAGAATCAGATGTCGCAACTGCAACTCGCCGCGGCGCGCTTGCAGGTGCTCGACGGACTGATTCAACAGCAGGCGCTCTTTCAACGCGCCGAAAAAGAGAAGCTCCTGCCTACTGAGGATGAAGTGAGCCAGGCCATCAACGCGCAGAAGACCCAGGCGAGTATGACCGACGAGGAGTATCAAAAGATGCTCCGCGAAAACAGCCAGACGGAGCAGTCGCTACGTGAAGTGGCGCGTAAACAGATCGCCGTTCAGAAATTACAGGATCGTGGGTTCAGTAAGATTAGCATCAGTGACAGAGAGGTTGAGGATTTCTATACCAACAACAAGGAGTCGTTCGTCAACGCGCGTGGGGTCGGTTTAGCAACCATCATGGTCGACCCTGCCGACAACGGAATGCAGAGTGACGCGAAGAGCGAGGCCGAGGCTAAGCAGAAGGTGGATGTCATCTACCAGCGTTTGAAGAGCGGCGGTGACTTTGCGCAGGTGGCCCGCGCCGAAAGCGAAGACTCACAGAGCAACGCTCGCGGCGGCGACCTCGGCTTTCTTTCCGAAGAGCAGCTTAAGCAGAGCGGCCTCTCGCCTGAACTGGTCAACCGTTTCTTTAACTCGATGCAGGTCGGCGACATCACCGCACCGGAGCGCACCCCGACCGGCCGGTTCTATATCTTCAAGCTCACCGGCAAGCGGCTCCAGAGTGAGAACCTAACGCTCGACAGTCCCGGTGTGCGCGAAGATATTAAGAAGGCGCTCATTAATCAGCGTCAGTCGTTGCTCAGCGCGGCGCAGGTCGCGACGGCGTTGTATGATGCGAAGGTGGTCAATAATCTGGCGCAGAGTATGCTCGACAGCCCGAACAACTTGAGCGGCGTGCGGCCCGCGGGAGCGGTCAACCCGTCACCGGCAGCGACCGCCGCGACTCCTCCGGCGTCCTCCCCGCAGGGCAAGTAATGGCGCGCGCGTGCGCTTGATGCGAGGCGAGCGGTGGGCGAATGATTGAGAGCGGACGCGAATGCCTTCGGCGGCTAACGCGTCCGCTTCTGTCGTGTGACGAGCGGGGAAAGTAATTCTATGTTGTTTCGTCTCTCGGATGTTTATAAATCGTACGGCGCGCGGGACATTTTGCGCGGCGCGTCGATACAGATCAATCCGGGCGAGCACGTGGGGTTGGTCGGGCGTAACGGCGCGGGCAAGACGACGCTCTTTCGCTTAATCAGCGGCGAGGAAGCGGCGGATCGCGGTGATGTCGTCCGCGCACGCGGCCTCAACCTCGGACTGCTCGAACAGCACGTTCATTTCGAGCCGGGCGTCACCGTGCATGAAGCGGCGCTCGGCGCATTCGGCCACTTGCAGCAGATCGAGCATGAGATGCATGCGCTCGAACATCGCATGGCCGAAGCCGACGGCGACCTCGACGCGGTGCTGGAGCGTTACAGCGATTTGCAACATCAGTTCGAGCGCGAGGGCGGCTTCGAGTATGCGGCGCGCGCCGAGGCGATTCTGCAAGGCTTGGGGTTCGAGCGCGAGACGTGGCAGATGGAGACCGAGTTACTATCCGGCGGGCAGATGAACCGTCTCGGTCTCGCCCGTCTGCTGCTTGCCGAGCCGGATGCGCTGCTGCTTGACGAGCCGACCAACCACTTAGATGTCGCGGCCGTCGAGTGGCTCGAAGAGTTTCTTTCAACCTACAAAGCGGCGTACATCATCATCAGCCACGACCGCTACTTCCTCGACCGCGCCTGTACGCGCATCATTGAGGTCGAGCAGGGACGCGCGGTCAGTTACACCGGCAACTACTCGGCGTTCCTTGTCGAGCGTGAAGAGCGACGCGAGGCGCAGCAACGCGCATACGATAACCAGCAACACCTGATTGCCAAAACCGAAGAGTTCATCCGCCGCAACCTCGCCGGCCAAAAGACCAAGCAGGCCAAGTCGCGGCGCAAAATGCTGGAAAAGCTCGACCGCGTCGAAGGGGTTCGCGCCGACCAGTCATCCGGCGATTTCCGCTTACACAAAGTCGAGCGCGCGGGCACGCACGTGCTCATCGTTAAAGAAGCGTCGGTCGGTTATCCCGACAAGGTTTTGGCCGTCGAGATTACGTTCACACTGACGCGCGGCGAGTGCCTCGGCGTCATCGGTCCGAACGGCGCGGGCAAAACTACGTTCGTCAAAACACTGCTCGGTAAACTGCCGCCGCTTGCAGGCGAGGTGCGCTGGGGAACGAACGTGCAGGTCGGCTATTACGCGCAGCAACTTGATGACCTTGACGACCGCAACGAGATCATCATGGAACTGCGCCGCGTCGCACCGGCAAGCGCGACGGCGGGTGAACTGCGCTCGTTCCTCGCCAAATTCCTGTTCACCGGCGACGATGTGTACAAGCACATCGCCGACCTTTCCGGCGGCGAGAAGGGCAGACTCGCACTCGCGAAACTGATCTACTCGCGCGTCAACGTCCTCGTCCTCGACGAGCCGACGAACCATCTCGACATCCCGTCGCGCGAATCTCTGGAAGAAGCGCTCGACTCTTACGACGGTACGATCATCACCATCAGCCACGACCGTTATTTCCTCGACCGTGTGGCGACGCAAATTCTCGCGCTCGACGGCGAGGGCGGTGCCGAGCATTACGACGGCGACTACACCGAATACCACGATTGGAAAGCCGCGCAGAAGGCGAACCCCGTCAAAGTCGCCGCATCAAAAACAGCATTGCTGACTGAAGCGCCGTCGCCGCCGCAATCAAAGGCAGAGCGCCCCGCCAAGTCGCAATCGCCAGCTAAAGTAACAACTGTGAAAACGGACGAACGCAAAACGAACGGCGTGCGTCACGTTAAGAAAGCGAAAGGGCGCGAGCGCGATGCGAGTCTCGTCGAAGCGGAGATCGGCGTCGCGGAAAAGCGTCTAGAGGATTTGACGAGTGAACTGACGCTGCCCGAAGTCGCACGCGACCACGCGCGTATGCAGCGCGTCAATCGAGCGTATACCGAGGCGGAAGCGCAACTGCGCGCCCTCTACGAAGAGTGGGAACGCTTCTCCAGCGAAGTAGCGGGCGCCTGACGAAGACCTCATCCCGTGTAATGGCCGCACTTTAGGGCTGCTCAAACCCGGATGAACAGCAAAGTTAATACGGTACATTCAGACATTCATCTGTTTGTCCCAGGTCGTCGTGGTTTCTGAAGAAGGTTTTGATGTTGGAAGATAAGTGCGATTGGTAGTTTACAATCGCACTGCCTCACTACGTAGACATGCGAAAGAACCTTCGAGCAGGATGAAATAACGAACGTAACACAGAGATTAATTAATGCCATCCGTCATCATCACCGGTTCCGCCGGGCTGATCGGTTCCGAAGCCGCGCAATTCTTTTGTCAACAAGGATTCCATGTCATTGGAATTGACAATGACATGCGCAGCCGCTTCTTTGGTGCCGCCGCTTCAACCAAGTGGAAGCGCGATCTGCTCGTCCGCGACCATGCGACATACATTCATCATGACGCGGATATTCGTGACCGTAGCGCGATTGTCAACATCTTTCGCGAGTATGGTTCCGACGTTGACTTAGTGATTCATACCGCCGCACAGCCTTCACATGATTGGGCAGCGCGCGACCCACACACGGATTTCACGGTCAACGCCAACGGCACGCTGACGATCCTTGAAGCTGCCCGCCAATTCTCGCCGAACGCCGTCTTCATCTTTACCTCAACAAACAAAGTCTACGGGGATCGGCCCAACGAACTTCCACTCATCGAGCAGGAAACACGCTGGGAGATTGACCCGACGCACCAGTACCGCCAAGGCATTGACGAGTCGATGAGCATTGATCTGACAAAGCATTCGCTGTTCGGCGCGTCGAAGGTCGCGGCTGACGTGCTGGTGCAGGAATACGGGCGTTACTTTGAAATGAAAACTGCATGTTTTCGCGGCGGATGTTTGACCGGCCCGAACCATTCAGGCACGCAGTTGCACGGGTTTCTGTCTTACCTGATGAAGTGTGCGATGACGAGCACGCCTTACACCGTCTTCGGCTACAAGGGGAAGCAGGTGCGCGACAACATTCATAGTCAGGATTTGGTGAATGCCTTCGATCACTTTTATCGTGCGCCGCGCGTCGGTGAAGTTTATAACATCGGCGGCGGGCGCTTCTGCAACTGCTCGATGACTGAAGCAATCGCGCTCTGCGAAGAGATTACAGAAAAGAAACTCGAATGCAGCTACGCGGAATCGAATCGCAATGGCGATCACATCTGGTGGATCAGCGACACCGGCAAATTCAGCGAACACTTTCCGGGATGGCGTCTGCAATATGACCTGCGCGCAATTCTTCAGCAGATTTTTGACAACAATACAGAGCGCTGGGTTTAAGAGAGAAGTATCTGATGTCGCTTGAGCAAAATTTGCGTGAGATGGAACGTAGCCGGGAAGCTTACTGGCGTCGCTATCCGGCAACTTCGCCGGTGAAGCTGCGTTGGCGGGCACTGACCGTGCGACATTGCTTTCACGTCCTGCCGGGAGAGTCGATTCTTGAACTCGGCGCCGGGAGCGGCTTGTGGACTGAACACATCGCGACGGCGTTACGAGGCGAAAACCCGATCACCGCCGCCGTTTTCAACGAGGATTTAGCCGTTGACGCCACCGCGCAGAACATACCGAATACAAAAATCATTCACGTCACCGATCTTAACGATCTTCCGGCGGAGAGTTTTGATTATGTCGTCGGGACGGCGATCCTCTGTCACAACCAGTACGCGCAGAACCTGGCGGCGCTGTATCGTCTGCTCAAGCCGGGCGGGCAGTTGCTTTTCTTCGAAGCCAATCACTGGAATCCGCAAGTCTTTTTAAAAAACACGATTCGCCCGCTCGGTCGTTGGAGCGGCGATGCACAGTGTCAGATCGGGATGCGCAAGTTTCAATTGATGAAGCAAGCTTCGCATCAAGGCTTCACGAACATCGAAGTTATTCCGTACGACATCGTTCACCCTCTGACGCCGCGTTCGCTGATCCATGCCGTCCAATCAACCGCATTCATTCTTGAACACGCGCCCGTAATTCGTGACTTCTGCGGTACGCTCTACATCTGGTTGGTCAAACCGGGAAGTGCGCGTCGTCCTCATGTTAATCTCGCGACGCACCGAGAGTTGTTCGGTTCCACCTCGTTCGTGATTCCGTGTCACAACGAAGAGATGAACATTCCGCGCTTGGTTTCTGCGCTTGTTGAAACATACAATCAGTACATTCACGAAATCATCATCGTCAATGACAACAGCCGTGACTGCACCGCTGAAGTCACGCGCGAAGTCGCCGCGCGCGAGCCGCGCGTCAAGCTGATTAATCGGCAACCGCCGAACGGCGTCGGACGCGCGCTGAGCGATGGCTACAAGGCGGCGACGGGTCGCTACATTCTGACGATGGATTGCGATTTCGTGTTGATTCTGCCGGAGTTTCGTGATCTGTTTGACTGCATCGCGGCAGGGCGCGACGGCGCTATCGGGAGCCGCTTCTCTTACGAATCGGTGTTGATTAACTATCCGTTCTTCAAGATTCTTTGCAACCGCAGTTTCCACTTGCTCGTTAAGCTGATGCTGTTGAACGGCGTGCGTGATGTCTCAAACAACTTAAAGCTTTACCGCGCTGAGATTCTGAAAGAGTTGGAAATCGAAGAGCCGCACTTTGCTGCGAACATGGAAACCGGCCTGAAGCCCCTGCTTTCCGGCTACGACATTGAAGAGGTGCCGATCTCGTGGATCAATCGCACAGCGGACATGGGCGCATCGTCTTTCAAGATTGTGAAGGTCGCGCCCAATTATTTCGGAGCGTTGATGCGCACGATCTGGAATGTCTGGCGCGGGCGGCGCGACTTCAAAAAGAAAGCGGAAACGCGCGCCGAGGCAAAGTTCATCATGGACGGTGAACTATCCTCAAAATTGAACGATCAGCAACAGGGCGACCATCCCCAACCGGATGTGTACCTTGAAGAGAGTCTCTTGAAGAAGTAAAGCCCCGATCAGAGTGAAAGAATCCTTCACCGCAACATGCCTTGTAAGCGATCAGCAGACAGCGGTCAGCGATCAGCTAAAACAAAGTAATCGCGTGGGTCTTTCGCTCTCGCTGAACAAGGTGCGCCATTGAGTGATGGGCGCGGCGTATGATTGGCTGACCGCTGAATGCTGATCGCTTACCATGCCTTATTCAAGCTTCTGACTAATTGATGATGCAGTTTCTACATCAGCGTCTGCGCTTGGCAGAGTCGTTTATAGGTAAGCTCGAACAAAGCAGATACCTGCTTATCGGCGGTTTAACCGTTCTGTACGCTGTCAGTACCTACGTGCTCGCCGCGCGGAAATTGATGTGGAACGATGAGCTTTACACTTATTACATCGCGCTCCTTCCGACGATGGCCGACGTGTGGGCGGCGCTGATGGCGGGCGGCGAGCAACTCCCACCGTTTTTCTACGTGGTGACGCGTGCCTCGCTCGCTTTGTTCGGCGTCAACAATCTCGCGTTGCGCTTGCCGGAGATGATCAGCTTCTGGGTGATGAGTTGGTGCCTGTTCATCTTCGTCGCCCGCCGAACATCAAACCTTTATGGTCTCGTTGCTGCAACGTTTCCGTTGGTGACGGGCGCTTATGCTTATGCATATGAAGCGCGCCCATATGGACTCGTGCTCGGCTTCGGCGCGCTCGCGCTGCTGTGTTGGCAATCGGCAACGATTGATTACTACCGTCGACTGTCAATCTTCTGCCTGGCGCTTAGTTTGGCGGCGGCACTATCCAGTCATTACTACGGTATTTTCGTCGTCTTCCCGCTCGCTTTGGGCGAGGCGATGCGCACGCTCAAGCGGCATCGTGTGGACGCACCCGTGTGGGCAGCGTTGGGCCTGGCGGCCACACCTTTGCTTTGGCATCTGCCGTTAATTAAACAAGCGCGTGCTTACTCCGGTGCTTTTTGGGCGCTGCCGATATGGTTAGGCATCCCCGACTTTTATTACAACATGCTTGCATCAGCGGTGTTGCCCGTCGTCGCGATGCTCTTTTTAGCGGGAATCTACGCGACGATTTTCCGCCCCGCCGCCATTGCGCTGAACCACGCGGCGCGAACGCAAAATCAATTGACCGGTGTTGCGCCGCCGCTTCATGAAGTCGCGGCGGCTTTCGGCTTCGTCGTGATTCCGATTATCTGTGTGGTCTTGGCGAAACTCGTGACCGGAGCTTTTACCGACCGTTATGCGATACCGGCGATCATCGGCCTGAGCATTCTGATTGCTTTCATCGCCGCCAAATTATTCGACACCACCGCGCTGATGGCGGCTGCGGTGGTGGTCTGTTTTGTCGGATGGTTTGGTGTACTGGAACTAAAAGCGGTTCGAACGGTATCAGACAATTGGTTGAACACGACGCTTCAGTTGATTGAATCCGATAGTGAAAGCGGCTTGCCGATTGTCGCTTCCGACCCGCACACGTTTATTGAACTCGCGCATTACGCTCCGCCGGAAATTGCTTCACGCCTGGTTTATCTCGCTGACCCGCCGACGGCACTGCGGCGGATAAAGTATGACAGCGTTGAGCGGGGAATGATTGATCTGCTGAAGCCCTGGTTTCGGCTGAACGTCACGGATTATAAATCGTATGTCGCTTCCCGCCCGCGATTTTTAGTTTATGGAAGTCTCGGATTTTTGAGTTGGATAACACCGCAGCTTAAAGAAGACGGGATGCGGATTGAACTGCGCGGCACGAGCGGCAGTAAGTTTTTATTTTTGGTGTACCCCGATGAGCAAGCCGCTGATGTTCGTTCGCACCACACTATCGAACCTTCGCCTGTTCGGTAAAGGTTGAGTTCGAGAATCACATCCAAATGACAGAGAACTTACTACCTCGCGCCGCCTCCACACCGGAAGTTATTGATCCATCGACAACCAAACTCGCGCTTCCCGTCTGGTTAAAGAGCGAACGGGCGGTGCTGCTGGCGCTGCTGGCGTTGACCATCTTGACTTGGCTGCCGCGGCTCCAGGGGCCGATTGATCTGCGTTGGGATGGCGGTGTGTACTATATTTTAGGCACCGCGCTGGCCGAAGGTAAAGGCTACAAGTTACTCAACGAACCGGGCGAGATTGACGCCGTACAGTATCCGCCGTTGTTGCCGGCGATCATTGCTGGCTATCAATTAATTCTCGGCACCGATGATCCAACGACGGTCGGTCAATGGTTGAGATTTTCAGCTTTTATAATATTCATCGTATACATTTACGTCGTCTACAGGTTTTTCAGGAAGCATCTTTCTCTGCATTATACTTTCCTCGCGACGGTTCTTTGCCTCTTCAGTACACACGTCTATTTTCTTTCTGATTTATGCTTCCCTGAAATTCTCTTCACCCTCGCCACACTCCTCTTTGTTTTGTGCAGCATGAAAGACCAGAGCCGCGGCTATTCGGGCCTGACATATTTGTTTGCCGTTATGTCGTATGCTCTGCGCACGGTCGGGATCGCAGCGTTCGCGGCGTGGGTTTTGGAAAGTCTGTTGAGAAGGCGATTCAAGCAGGCCATGTTACGCGCGGCGCTCGTTTTGATCCCAATTCTTTGCTGGCAGTTCTACATCGCTTCCGTCGAATCGAGCTACGCATATAACCATCCGGCGTATGCTTACCAACGCGCGCCTTACATGTTCTACAACGTCTCTTACGCCCGCAACGTTTCGCTCAAAGACCCATTCGATCCGGAAAAAGGTTCAACCTCGCTCGTGAAAATCGCGCGGCGCTTCGTTCGTAATACGATTTACATTCCGGCCAATCTCGCAGAGACATTGAGTGCGCACCGCAGCGACTGGGAACACCCGTGGCAATTTCTGTTCGGCGAGGCCACGATCCCACTCTTCATCGTCTCGTGGAGCATCCTTTTAATTTTATACGCCATCGGCTTTTTCGTGCTTGGCGGTTTAGCTTTGCAACTATTACATCTCCGATGGATTGTTCCACTCTATGTATTTATCTACTTAGCCGCGTTGTGCCTGACGCCGTTTCCCGAACAGTACCGGCGATATTTGATGCCGGTTGCGCCTTTTGTAGTTTTGTCCCTGATCGTCTTTCTATCAGCCGCGAGAAATGCATCGCACCGCTTACTTTCTTCACGCCGAGCGAACCTCGGCGCATATCTCACTGTCGCGACGCTGTCAGTAGCTTTGATAATGGAAATGTTCTCGTTCGTAAAGGTTTATCAGCAAAATCATCGGCGCATCGCCTACGTTGATCGTAACGATCAGTCGGTGGAGTATCAGTTGTTTTATTACGATAAGATGCATCAGACTTTCGATGCGTGTGTGGATTATGTGAGACAACAAGCAAAGCCGGATGATGTCGTCGCCGCGGGAATGCCGCACTGGGTTCATCTGCGAACGGGATTAAAAACGGTGATGCCGCCTTTTGAAAGGGATGCCGCCGCAGCGCAACAGTTGCTTGATAGCGTGCCGGTCAGCTTCCTCATCGTCGGTCGAGACGTTATCGCATCGGAGCGCTACACGTTGCCCGTCGTCCAGCAATTCCCGGATCAGTGGAGGCAAATGTATTCCACGCCGGATGGCGATGCGGCTGTATATCAACGTATCAATCGTTAGCGAATTGCCGATCAATAATTGATTGGTATTTTTGCTAGTGGCGTATGTTGACGCTGTTCATTTCCCGCGAGAGAAAACGCTCTGCTTGACACCCTTCCAAACGGTTTGCTACTTTACCGTTCCGGTTTTTCAGTTGATTGAGCGGTTTGATAAGGTACTTAGGCGCGTAGCTCAGTGGTAGAGCACTACCTTGACACGGTAGGGGTCTGGGGTTCAAATCCCCACGCGCCTACCATTTCTCTTGAATTCAACGTTTTAACAGAAGCTCCGGAAGTCCTTTGCGCTTTATGTTGTCGACGACGACCACGACGCGAACTACACGTCGATTCTAGATGAGAATCGGCTCGCTCAAACGTAATCTTTGGGCGGCACGCGCGTGCAAGCAAAGGCGCTCCTGTTGAATCCGATCATGTATCGCCTTCTCATCAAAAGAAGGTTTACCGTTTAGGTTCAGCCAGTCTCAGTCGTCCGCGCGTGGTCGCTCTTCGAAATGAAGGGTCTCGCGCCATACGTTCGTTCGTATCGGCGCTTGTCATAAGCGACTCAAATGCGGAGATTGAAAGATCATGAGTGAAGTGAATGTCCAACTAAAGAACGGCGCGCAGGCGAGTCTGCCGGCGCCGGTCACGGTCGCCGATGCTTTGAAGCGGCTCGACCGCGACGCGGCGAAGCAAGCCTTAATCGCGCGCGTCAACGGACGCGAAGTTGACCTCGATTTCAAACTTGAGGCTGCCGAGAGTGGCGACGCAGTGCAGATTGAAGCGGTGCTTCCGGGCACGCATGATGCCTTGTATGTCCTGCGCCATTCGACCGCGCATCTCTTAGCTGCTGCCGTGCTCGACCTGTTTCCCGGCACCAAGCTCGGCATCGGTCCGCCTCTGCTCGACGACCCGCGCTACGGGTTCTTTTACGACGTGATTGCACCGCAACCTCTGACCGAAGCCGACTTGCCGATAATCGAAAAGCGGATGCGTGATTTGGCGAAGCGCAACGTCAATTACCGCCGTGACGAGATTGCGAAAGCAGAAGCTTTGCGCATCTTCGCCGAACGCGACGAGCCGCTCAAGGTTGAACTCATCGAAGAGAAGGGCGGCGAAACCGTCAGTGTCTATTACATCGACAATACTCCGTTCATAGATTTCTGCGTTGGCCCGCACGTCGCCAACTCGAACCGCCTTAAAGCATTTAAGCTGCTGGCGATTTCCGGCGCCTACTGGAAAGGCGACCAGGAGCGCCCGCAGATGCAGCGCCTGTACGGCACGGCGTTCTTCACGCAAGAGGAACTCGACGCCTGGGTGAAGCAGCGCGAGGAAGCTGAACGGCGCGACCATCGACGCCTCGGACGTGAGCTCGATCTATTCTCAATTCAGGAACAGTACGGGCAGGGACTCATCTTCTGGCATCCGAAGGGCGGTGCGGTTCGCAAAGAGATGGAAGACTATCTGCGCGACGAACTTATCAAGCGAGGATATGGTCTCGTCTTCACGCCGCACATCGCGAAGCGTGAGCTTTGGTATATCAGCGGCCACGAAGAGAATTACGCCGACTCAATGTTCGCGCCGACGGAGTTGGAAGAAACGGAGTTCCGCCTGAAGCCGATGAACTGTCCGTTTCACATCGGCATTTATAAATCAGCGCAACGTTCTTACCGCGACCTGCCGCTGCGTTACGCGGAATTAGGCACAGTCTACCGCGCAGAACTTTCAGGAACGCTTCACGGGTTGATGCGCGTGCGCGGCTTTACGCAGGACGACGCACATCTGTTCTGCACACCGGAGACAGTGCTTCGCGAGATTGTGGACTGCGTTGACTTCGCCTACTCGGTTTTTAAGGCATTCGGATTCGAGCGGTTCAAGGTCGAGTTGTCGGTTAAAGGCAATGACACAACGAAAGGCTATCTCGGTTCAGATGAGGACTGGTCGCGTGCTGAAACGGCGCTCGTCGGGGCGCTCGACGAGCGAGACGTTCCCTATGAACGCATCGAGGGCGAGGCCGCTTTCTACGGGCCGAAGATAGATATTAAAGTTGAAGACGCGATTGGGCGTTTGTGGCAGTTGACGACGGTGCAGTTTGATTTCAATCTGCCGGAACGGTTCGAGCTTGAGTACATCGGCGAAGACGGACAGGCGCATCGTCCGGTGATGGTGCATCGCGCGCTGTTCGGCTCGGTCGAGCGTTTCTTCGGCGTGCTGATCGAGCACTACGCGGGCGCGTTTCCGATGTGGCTGGCGCCGGTGCAAATCGCGGTGCTGCCAATTACGGATCGCATCAACGAATACGCCGAGTCGGTCGCACGTAATTTGCGCGCGGCGTCCATGCGCGTCGAAACCAACGTCCGCAGCGAAAAGATCGGCGCGAAGATTCGCACCGCGCAACTCCAGAAAATTCCGTTCATGCTGGTGCTTGGCGACCGCGAAATGGAAGATGGCACAGTCGCGGTGCGCGAGCGGAGCCGTGGCGACATCGGAGTAATGACGACCGAAGATTTTAAGGC
>JALZJL010000234.1 GCA_030859785.1 Acidobacteriota bacterium | reverse complement strand
AGATCAGTGTGTAAAACACGCGCCCGCCGCCACCATCGACGCGCTCCCAACGCAGACCCTTCTGATTGTGGCGCGCTGCCTCGCGGTTAATCTCTTCAACCAGTTGTTCAAAAGTCTGTTGCAGGCGCGCCGGGTCGTAGACTTCGATGATGATCTTCCATGACGGCGTCGGAAGCAGCGGCCCGTCGACGGCGAAGGCGAACTCACCGCCTAGCGGCGCGGCGAAATCACGGCGCACATCCACGCCGAGCCTCGCTTCCGCCTGCTTCAAATGTTCACGGACACTGGGCACCGCCGTTTCCATGACACCAAGTAGATCATCGACCAGTGCGACCGGCTGCTTGAAGACGAAGGCCGCCGCGAGGTTGGCGTCCGGCGAGATGTATTCGAGCGCGCCCATCGGGCCGGGCGCGGCCAACCACGACGCGACACCGCGACTATTCTCGTTGAAGCTGAGCACCCCGCGGTTCTGAGCTTTGCCGTCGAGTGTCTTGTGCTCAGCGATAAAGTGCTTCAAGTCGAGCAGGCCGAGCCGGCGCAGAGCTTCGATGCGATTCTCGCCGCCAGACGCCGGTGCCCCTTCGCGTGTCACGCGGGCGACGATCTTTTCAAGGTCGGCAGCAACGATCAAGCCGGCTCCTTCGCGATACGTTTCGGCGATGCGTGCATAAAACGGTGTTCCTTCAAAGCTAACACCGCCTGTATCTTTGGCCGCCGCGAGCCGTCGCAACGCATCAAGCTTGGGTGCCGCGGCAAAAACATCACGGTCAATCCAGACGAAAACTTGATGACGTGATTTTCCCGCCTCAGTCTCAGACAGTACGACGGCGGTGCGCGGATCATCGACGAAGTGCACGGATGGTGAGTTCGCGCCTTCACCGGCGAGAGATTTCAGATGCTGCACAAGGAAACGGCGGAAGCCATCGGCGTCGCGCAACTCTGCCAGCACGAGCGGGCCGTCGGGCGCTCCCTGTTCATTCATCGATGCGGCGATGACAATTTCGCCACCGAGGTATTCTCCGCACTCGCGGATGCTATCCATGATTCGGTCAAGGCGCGGCCCGCTTTCCGGCGACTCGTTGCGGTGCTCTTTCTCCCACCACTCGCGCAGTGCCGCATTCTGTTTAATCCGCTCCTGCATGATGCGGTATGACTCGCTCAAACCCGCGCTGACGTTCGGCAGCGCCGCGTACAGAACCGTCTCTCCGGGAACCATTTTCAGCAGACGGCTTTCGTATCTGACGCCGGGGCTTAACACCTTTTGATCCAACTCACGCCGCAGGTCTGTCAACGCGCCGACAAGTTTGACGTAGCGCTCGGCGTCGCGGCTCCACGCAATTTCGTCACGCACGGGAACGGGTTCAATGCTCGCGGCAGTCGTCGTCTGGTCGCCGGGATGCAGCACACGCTCGTCGCCGCGATGGTCGACACGCACTTCACCCTCAATCACGGAAACGCGCGACCCCTTGGTGCCGCTATTAACCGAGAAGATCGTTCCGGTCACCGAGACAAGGCAGTCGTTCGTGGCGACGTAGAGATGACGCGGGCGCTGCTTCGCGGCCTGCACAATGACGTTGCCGCGTTCGAGGTTGATGGTCACGCCACGCGCGCTTTCCGACAGAGATAGTTCGGCACGCTCGTTCATCTCGATCAGCGACCCGTCGCTGAGACGTACCACGGCGGTGGCGCTCTTCGCCGTCCGAATCTTCTCGCCCTTCTGAATTACTTCGCCGACACCGATGGTTCGATTCGCTGAGGCGGCGACACGATAAACATCGCCGTTCGCGGCATCAACAGTAGCACGGAGCGTTTCGCTGAAAGGTGACGTGCGCTCAATGACGAGCCACGCGATCAGCATCAGGCAGATGGCGATGGACGCTGCGATGCCCCAACGCCACGCGGAGCCGTGCGACACTCTCCCGGCAAACGGGGTGCGCGCGGCGCGCGGTGCGAACGTCGCGGGTTGCTCGCGGCGCGCCTCTTTCAGCGCCTTCCGGCACGGAATGCATTCCCGCATATGATCTTCGAGCAGCAGAATGCGGGACTGAGAAAGTTCTGTTTTCAAATCCCGGTCGGAGTCCCGGTTTAGGTAGGCCGGGATCAGTGTCTGAAAATCGACACAGCCTTCAATTCGTTCCGCCGGGGCGGTTAAGCTTAATTGCGCGACGGGCGTTTGCTGTTCGACGGCGGAAGCATCGATTCGCGCCCAGACACGCTCGGCGGCAGCGGCGATCAGCGAAGGATCAATCACTTCGTCGCGGATTTCGGCGGCGGTACGCTCCAAGATGGCGGCGGTGTTTTTGTATTCAGTATCTTTAGAATTAATGCGCTTCATGATGTTTCTCCAAAAATTTCCCAATCTCTTTTCGCATCCGTTGGCGTGAGCGGTGCAGTGTGACCGCGACGACCATCTGCGAAGTGTTGAGCATCTGTGCGATTTCGCGGTTGTCGAATCCTTCGAAGTAGCGCAGGACGAACATCTCCGCGGCCGTTTCGCCAAGGCGCGCGACCGCTAGCTGCACGACCCCCCGCATCTCGCGCTCTTCGTGCTGAGCCGCCGGGCCGCGGTCGCGCGTTTCGGCAAGCACCGCCGCGACATCTTCCAGCGAAACGGCATTCGCACGGCCACGCGCACGCAGTAAATCGAGCGCCGCATTGACGGCCGCGCGCGTTAAATAAGATCGTGTATTTGTTTCAGAATCAATTAGCCCGCGGCGTTTGACGAGCCGGAGAAAGACCGTCTGCAACACATCCTCGGCGTCGGCGGTGCTGCCGGTGACGCGATACGCGGCGCGGAAAATATACTCGTGGTGCTCGCGGAATAGAATGGCTAGATCATCGGGCGGGCGGATGCTGGGGATCGCTCGGATGTGGGTCGCGGTGGCTGGCACTGTCTCCTCCTTCACTTTCGTCTCCAACATTAATAACGCCCGCCGCCGGGAATTATTAACAGCCCGCGAAAATTATTTTCAAGAATCCCTTATCCTTCATCCCTTCCTCCGCGGATGTTGTGAGCGAGTGAGCGCGGGGCCGAGACGCCGCTCGACGGCATTTGCCAACTCTTCGCGCGTACCTTTTTCTGGAGCGGGCGCGGATGATGACGGTTGAGGCGTCATCAGCGTGTGCATCAAC
Organism: Acidobacteriota bacterium; assembly: GCA_030859785.1. GTDB lineage: Bacteria > Acidobacteriota > Blastocatellia > Pyrinomonadales > Pyrinomonadaceae > JACDEG01. The sequence continues at coordinate 2,177 of JALZJL010000234.1, read as the reverse complement.
GTCGATCTTGCCGGAGGCTCGACGGGGACGAGCGTGAACGGAACGCACTCCGCGCAACGCGGCGAGATATGCATCCCGCCTTCGTTCAGGCGATGGCGCGTGAAGTGTGTGCCGGTATCGATGACGGCGGCGCACCCCGCGCACGGTATCGGGCGAAGCGCGCGGTAGGCGGCGATTTTCGCACCGCTTCCACACAGCACAGCTTTCCCGATGATTTCGCTGATCCCCATCCTGACTCTCCCCGAAACCATTTAAGTCATCAAGGTGATTGAAGTTCTCTTCAAGCGAGTCCAGGCACATCTTACACCCGCTGCTAATCAGAACTACCCCACATTTTCCTGCGCCGCATTCCGGAAAACGATAAAGCGGGCGTCGAACACGTTGATTGTCCGACGCCCGCTTGATTTCTATCTGGTTGAATCGATTTTCCGCCGCCGATGCGACTTGAACCCTCATTAAGTCACTCGTAAAGTGAGCAGAACCGACTGTCCGCGGCGATTGATGAGCATCAGAAGCGGTCGATCACCGGAGCGTTGAATCGCTGCCCGTAACTCTTCGACCGAACGCACCGGCTGACGGTTGATCTGCTCAATCACGTCGCCGCGCTCAATGCCGGCCTCTGCCGCCGGCCCCGCTGGATCAATTTCGCTGACGACCACGCCCTGCGTTCCGGCGCGAAGGTTGAGACGTGATGCGAGTTCCGGCGTCAGCGGTTCGACGCCAATGCCAAGCTTGGTGTCGCCGCTGTTATTGCCCTGCGCGCCGTTACCGCCGGTGTCGTTTGCGGCGCTCTTCTGCGGTTGTGCTTCACCGAGGGTGACGCGAACGGGTTGCTCGCGGTTGTCGCGGTTAACCGTCAGCGTGACCTCGCTGCCGGGCGCGTTTCCCGCCACCTGATTGCGAAGCGTGTTGCTATCGTTGACCGGAGCACCGTTAAGCTGTGTGATGACATCGTAGGTCTTGATGCCGGCTCGCTCTGCCGCGCTGTTGGGCTGCACGTCGCTGACGACCACGCCGCGCGCTTCCTTCATGCCGAGGCTTTGGGCAAGATCGGCGGTCACCGGTCGCACCAGGATGCCGAGTTGTCCGCGCCGCACCTTGCCGGTCTTGACCAACTGATCCATCACATTGCGCGCCATGTTCGACGGCACCGCGAAGCCGATGCCGATATTGCCTCCCGATGGTGACAGGATTTGCGAATTGATGCCGATCAATTCACCGTTGGTGTTGACGAGCGCGCCGCCCGAATTGCCTTGGTTAATCGGCGCGTCGGTTTGCAGAAAATCCTCGAAGCTACCGTCGCTGATGCCGGTCGAGCGGCTTTTCGCGCTGATGATTCCCGAAGTCACCGTCTGCCCGACGCCGAGCGGATTGCCAACCGCCAGCGCCACATCTCCGACACGCACCTGATCGGAATTACCAAGGGCGAGCACCGGCAAGCTGCTGGCGTCGATCTTCAACACCGCGATATCGCTCGGCGGATCAGAGCCGACGACCTTCGCCTTGAAGGTGCGACGGTCGGTTAGTTCGACGGTGATGTCTTGCGCGCCATCAATGACGTGATGGTTGGTCATGATGTAGCCGTCGGCGGTGACGATCACACCCGACCCCAGTCCGCTCTGGCGTCGCTCGCGTGGCGGCGTCTGCTGGTTACCACGCGGCAGGCGATCACCGAAGAATTCGCGCAACGTCGGGTCGTCTAAAAACGGGTGTTGCTGCGGAGCGTGAACCCGCTTTTCGGCCCGGATCGTCACCACCGCCGGCGCGACGCGGTCGACCACCGTCGCGTAAGAGTTCTGAACGCCAACCACCGCCCCCGCTGAACTTGCGTCGCTGACAACCGGCGTCGGGCTGGCCGACACGGTGTTGAGTATTGTCGGCGAGTCATCACCCTTGCACGCAGAGACGAGCAGAGTGGCGGCAATGAACGTCGCGGAAATAAATGTTTTGAAACGTAACCGATTCAGCTTAAATAAAGATTGTCCTGGTTTCATAGATTCCCCCTTCTTTAATTTCAGAGCCATTTAGATGCAAAAAAATGAGTCGGGATTTACTGCCGCCGACTAAAAATTTCTTCTCAGCAACTCGGTTCTGAGCGCTTCAACCTGCTCCGATTATAGTGTCTTGCCATTGTGTGCGACCGTTTAGAGGCGGGATCCGCCCGCCGTCTCCAGTTG
>JALZJL010000222.1 GCA_030859785.1 Acidobacteriota bacterium | reverse complement strand
AGAAACTCTGTGCCGAGGCGCGTCCCACTGGTCAGCACGACGAGCCGCTCGATTAGATTTTCTAACTCGCGGACGTTGCCCGGCCATTCGTACTCTTGGATGGCTTCGAGCAGTCCGGGGTCCAACTCACTGACCACGCGCCCATGTTTTTCGGCGGCTTTGTTAGCGAAGTGCGCGGCCAGCACCGGCAGGTCTTCGCGCCGCTCGCGCAACGCCGGGAGCGTGAGCGGCACGACATTGAGGCGATAGAACAGGTCGCGGCGGAATGTTCCGACCGTCACTGCCTGTTCGAGGTCGCGGTTGCTGGCGGCGATCAGACGGATGTCGACGCCGAAGGTCTTCGCTCCGCCGACCCGCTCGAAGGTTCGCTCTTGCAGCACGCGCAGCAGTTTGACCTGCACGGCGGCGGTCAACTCGCCGACCTCGTCGAGGAACAGCGTCCCGCCGTCAGCCAATTCGAAGCGCCCCTTGCGCGCATGCATCGCGCCGGTAAACGCTCCCTTCTCGTGGCCGAATAACTCCGACTCGATCAGTGATTCGGGAAGAGCCGCGCAACTGACGGCGATGAATGGTCCGGCAGCGCGCGAACTCTCTTCATGAATCGCGTGCGCGAGCACTTCTTTGCCGGTGCCGTTCTCGCCGGTAAGCAGCACGGTGGCGGTCGTGTCGGCAACAGCTCGCGCTTGTTTGACGACGCGCTCGAGCGACGGGCTGGAGCCGATCAGACTGCTGAAGCCGCGCCGCCCGCCGAGTTCCGAACGCAGGCGCTGAACCTCCTGCTCCAGCCGCCGGACGCGCGCTGCCTGCCAAATGATATGCGCCACTTCTTCTTCGTCAAACGGCTTTTCAAAGAACCCGTAGGCCCCGCGCCGGATCGCTTCGAGCGCCACCTGTTTCGAGTCGCTGCCGGTGATAACGACGACCGGCACGGCGGGACGCGCGGCGCGTGCGGCCTCAATTACCGCCAGGCCTTCGCTGATTCCGTCGAGATCGGGCGGCAGGTGTAAGTCACAAAGCACCACGTCGATTGGCTCGTGCTTCAGATGCTCAATCGCTTCGGCACGGGTCTCGGCTTCCAGCACGCGGTGGCCTTCGGCGAGTGCCCAGTAGAGTTGACGGCGCAGCAGGCGGTCGTCGTCAACCACCAGAACCGTCGCCTTCTCATCTGCCGGCTCGTTCTTCAAAATGGGAATTTCCCTGATTGACCGAGACATTCGCGGGCAGCCCTTGCCGCCGGAAAACGTCGCCCGTGTGGTGTGCTTCCGGCGAAGAACCATGCCCGACGAACGCAAACGCTAGGTTGATTAGGAAATTGTGAAAGGCTGTTTTGGCGTCAGGCCCCGCGCTCGCCGGTCATGGCCGGCGTGTGCCGCGTCTGCTCTCTGTGGCCGCCGCTCCGACTGCTGCGTGATGACGTGAACGGGAGGGATGGTAGCACGACGCAAAAGCGCGTGCCAACGTTTGGCTTTGACTCAACATCGAGTCTCCCGCCGTGCGCCTCGACAATCTCGCGGCAGGTGTAGAGGCCGAGGCCGATGCCACGCGCCTTCGTCGTGTTGAAGGCCCGGAACAAGCGCATCCGTAGAAAATCGTCGCTCATTCCGACGCCAGTATCGACGACGCTGAAGAAGATGCTCCCTTCCTCGTCGTGGCCGGCTTCGACCGTCAAGCGGCCGCCGCGCGCCCCCATCGCCTCCATCGCGTTAATCACCAAATTCTCAATCACGTTCGTCATTCGCTCCGGCTCGACGGTCGCCACCAGGGATTCAGGCAGCGCGGTTTCGATCTCGTAGAGCGGGCGCGCCGGTTCGGCAGTGGTCGCGAGCACGTGTTTGATGATCGGGATCAGGTCGGTCGGCTTGATGTCACGCTTGTACTCGCCGCTCAGACTCTTCGCCGGCTCGGTCAGGCGCGCCACGATGCGGCGCAGTTTGTCGGTCGCTTCGCGGAGGCTGAGGATCGCGTCGGCGCGGAATCGCTCGTCGTTGAAGTGGCGGTCCAGGTTTTGGACGAGCATCGAGAGGCCGGTGATCGCGTTCTTGAGGTCGTGTGTCAGCATCGCCGAGAGCCGCGTGAATGACTCGAACTGGCGCGTCTCAGCTTCGCGTACGATATGCTCGCGCAACCGGTCGGTCATCAGATTAAAGCTCTCGGCCAGCCCCCGAATCTCGTCGCCGGAGCGGATGTTGATGCGTTGATCGAGGTCGCCTTTGGCAATCGCCGCCGCGCCGGCAGCCACCCGCTCAATGCGTCGCGCCGCGCGGCGCGCGACCACCGTCAGCAGCACGGTCGCCGTCAACGCCGCGATAAACGAAAGAATGATGCCGAACAGTCCGGTGCCTTTCACCTCGGCCATTGCATTGCCGTAGTCTCTGGTGACGGCAACCGACAGTTCGCCCCGCGCCGCCGGGTGGTACGCCGCCAACCACCGCTCGCCGCTTCGCGTTTCATAAAAGTCGAGGCCACCCTCGCCTGCCGTCATGCGTTGCGCGATTGGCACCAGGGTCGGCGTCTGGACGGTGACGAGCTGATGCTTCAGCGCATCGCTGGTGTGGAAGACATAGCGACCCGTGCGGTCAAGCACAAACACTTGGCGCGCCGCCACACCCGCAACCGGCGCGTCAGGCGAGATGTAGCCGCGGCTCACCTCGCCGCACAACTCATCGAGGTTAATCTCTGCCACAACCGCGCCGTGCGGTGCGGCCTCACCCTCGACGAAGACCGGGACCGTCACGCGCACTGCCGCGCCGTAAGGCTCCGGCGTTATCCCTGAGCGGAGCGCGACCGGCGCGGACACGCCCCACACGAGCTCGTCGTAGCGCACGCTGCTCGTTACAAAGTCGGTTGTTTGAAAAACCACTTCGCCCGCGACGCTGGCGCTACCACCGTCTGCCGCCCGCTCGCGCGTGGCGCGGAACAGAGGCCGCCCGTTTCTGTCCAGGCAGATCACCGACTCGTAATAATTTTGATAGCCGCCGAAGAACGCTTTGACTTCGGCGCGCACGCCGTCCGGCAGAGGCCGACCCGCTCTTATCAGAGAGGCACTTGGCGAAGGAGCAGCGGTCGGCGGGACGGAGGCGCGCACGTACTCGGCGAGCGCGCCGGTCTGAGCCAGTCCGACGAGGTTTGATTCGCGCGCATGCAACAACTCTTCAACATTGTGCGCGATGCGCGCGGCGGCGCTATCGGCGTCTTCGCGCAGCACCTGCTCGACGGCCCGCACGCCGTTAAAATAATTGGCGACGTTCAGCAGCAGCATCGGCACGATGCCGGCCGCGAACAGTATCAGCAGTAGTTTTGATCGGATACTCACGAAAGTTAAACGGAGGAATAAGAAACGGGGCGCCGTCGCCACACTCGACACCGGCGCGCCCCGCCTTTCATTGATGCTTGACCTTAACTTGAGTGGCTTTCGCTTTGTTACTTTTGCTACTAAACCGAACCTGACAAGATTGGGACAAAGTAGCACAGACTTTAGTCTGTGGTGGCGACGATCACACAGACTAAAGTCAGTGCTACGACGCTGCCGCGTATGCCATTGTCGTGTGGTCTGATTTAGAGGGTCAGCGAGACTTTGACATTCTTGACCGCCGCGCCCGCCTTGTCGGTGAAGCGGATGGCGCCCTGCCAGTCGTTCTTCTGGTTGGCGACCTTCAGGATCAGCACGTTCATGCCCTTGTTGAGTACCACGTTGTCGGCGCTGTTCTGGTCTTTTTCGAGTGTCCGCGTCTCATCGAATTTAATCAACTGTTTGCCGTTCAGGTAGACCTTCGCTTGATCGTTGCTGCCCATCTGTAGCTTCAGGTCTTTCATCTCCGCGTCGGCCACGACATACGCCACGGCGTAACCGACGACATCCTCCGACTGTCCCTGTCCGACGAACTCTTTGAAGTTGATGTAATAACCGGGCGCAGTGTGCTTCTTCCAGACGAGTTCCTTGCCGCCGATTGTCGCCTTATCACCGTCCTTCGGCTTAATCATCGCCTCGCCCTTGATCTGTTCTTTGTCCAACTCGAACGAGCCGCTGTCTTCGCTCTCGCTCGGAATCGGCGCGAGGATCAACCAGGTACGGATGAACCCTTCGCCGTCCGTCCCGGTCGCATCCTGCACCGGACGCATTGTTCCGACCACCATCGACGCCAACACCACGAACGACAGCATTAATTTCGTCATCAACATAAATATCCTCCGGTTTTCGACTGAATTAGAAAGCGGTTTGATTAAGGTAAGCTTGGGGAGCAACGGGCGCGGGCAAGATATGCTCTCGCGGTCGGCGGTGTCAATAGCTACTGGCGGCGACGACTGACAACACGGTTACTGAGAGTGGTCACGCCGCTCCGTGTCGATCTTCCAAATCTCCTGCTGTGTGCGGTAGACCAGAACGACGAGTCCGAGCAGCGAGCCAGCGGCGACGAAGGGCAGCACTTTAACCATCCGGGCGGTGCCGTAGAGGATCAGCAGCGTGTTGATGATGACGAGGGCGACTCTAAATTCCGTCGGCCCCAGTTTGAAATGACTGATGTGGAATTTCTCGGTGGCCGCGAACGCGAGGAAGGAGTTGACCATATAGCCGCCGTAGATGGCGAGGATCGACAGTAGGTGGTAGCCCGAACTCTCCGGCAGAATCAGCGCGTAACCGATTACTACCGAGCAGAGGAAGACGTAGTCCAGCAAGTGATCCATGTAGAATCCCCACTTGACCAGTCCAGTGTTGCGGTACTTGCCGACCTTGCCGTCTAAAAAATCGGTGGCGTACTGGCACACGATCATCAGCGACACGCCCCACAGCCAGCGCCGTTCGCCGCGCGCCAGGTAGCTGAACGCGAGGATCAGCGCGCACCACACCACCGTCAGCATCGTTAAGTGATGCGTCTCCAACCATGCCGGAATTTTCGGCACCACCGTGCCTTCCATGCGTTGCTCAAGTGGCGAGATCAGCGACGAACCGGCTTTGCTCGCCCCGGCGAACTGTTGTGTTGGGATACTCATTTGGCGATCAGACACGACTCCTTACCAAAAGCGTTGGCTTCACATCCGTTGCAACACGTGTGCCTTTTATTTACTAGACCACTTGCAAAAATAATTGCCGTGTTTAGAGGCGGGCTACGCCCGCCGGTGCGTTGTTAAATGTAACGCGCAACGGCGGGTGTAGCCCGCTTCTAAACGAACAATTTTTACTTTTGCAAGAGGTCTACTCATCGAAACGCCGGGTTTTAGGAAGAGGTTGGCGCGGAGCGGGGCTTGACGCGGACACGTCGGGCGGACAATTGAAAGAGTTTTGCTGCGCGGGAAGTGGTGTCAGAGATCGAGCAAGCGGCGCGGCGCGTGAATCACGATGTGGTTCGTGTGGCGCTCAAGCAGCTTCGCGTTTCGCCGACCCTGTCAGCCGTCGACGCGCGTCCGCCCGAACTGTGTGAGCAGAGGGGCCAGGCGCTCGATCACTTCTCGGTGCGTGACCCCGTTGGTCGCAACCAGGCCGTTCAGATTCATTACGTCGGGCGTATTGTAGCGCAGTGGTTCGCCCCACAGATCGGTCATCGTTCCGCCGGCCTCACGCAGGACTGCTTCCGGCGCGCACGTGTCCCACTGTTTCGTCCCCAACGAGAGGTGTATGTAAAGGTCGCACTGTTGCTCGACGATGAGGCCAATCTTGACGCCGACTGAGTTACGCCGTACTTCTTCGGTGATGCCGAGCGCGCGCACGACCGTGTCCATCCGCTGACTGCGATGCGAGCGACTGGCCGCCAAACGCATTCGCGATAAATCCGTTTCGGTCGAGACTCTCAAGCGTTCCGGCTCGAATCCGGGACGCGCGACCCACGCACCGTGCCCGCGCGCCGCCCAGTGCAGGATGTCGGCGACCGGCTGATAGACCACGCCGAGGACGCTTGCGCCCTGATCGGCGAGACCGATCTGCACGGCGAAATCACCGCTGCCGGCGATGAAACCCTTCGTCCCGTCAATCGGGTCGACCATCCAGACCCGTTCGCACCGGAGACGCTGCACGGTGTCGATTGACTCTTCGGCAAGAATCCCGTCGCCCGGAAATTCCCGGCGTAGGCGGCTGACAATCAGTTCGTTCGCCACCCGGTCGGCCTGCGTCACCGGTTCATCAAGGTCGCCCTTGTGCTCGACGACAAGTGGCCGGCCATAGAACTCAAGCGCCGCCGCGCCCGCCGCCCGCCCCAACTCACGCGCGACACGCAATTCGCGCTCGTAAACTCCGCCGATCACCACCGGCTCATCCGCTGTTTGCATAAGCTCATTCATCACACAACATTCATCCTACAGCATTCGATTATGGTCACTGCTTTAACACGCCCACGCGCGCCCGTCGATGAATGGCGTCATCGCGTTATCCATCACCTTTCGGCAAGTGTGCGTCGCATCAAGTGTGCGTCAACCCTATCACACCGCCGGCGCACTGATGAAACATCCACGGCGGTAACTCCGAGATGATTTATCGCCGGCGACGCTGTGCTACACTTCGCGCCCGATGTAACCTTGATCTTGCGCGCGACACGTGTCGCTTCATCGTTCAATCGGTATCGTGGTGTGTTCGGCAGATCGCGATTGATCTGAGTTAGAAAAGGAGTAACTTGAATGGCGATCAAAAGCTGCGCTTCGACGGAGGGCACGGCACGTTACCGCGAACGATTCCAGACCACGGCGGCGGCGGATCACTTTCGTCAGGCGCAGGGCATCTGGCTCTCTTCCATCGGCACGGGAACGTACCTCGGCAACTGGGATGAAGCGACCGATCAACTCTATACAGAGGCTGTCGCGCGCGCCGTCGAGTTGGGGGCGAATGTCATCGACACCGCCGCTAACTATCGCTTTCAGCGGAGCGAGCGTTCCATCGGCGCGGCGCTGAAACAATTGACGGATGCAAACGTGTGCGCGCGTGACGAAGTGGTGATCTGCACGAAGGGCGGCTACCTGCCATTCGACGGTGAGCCGCCGGCGGATGTCCGCCGTTACGTCGAAGAGACGTTCGTCCGACCTGGCATCGCACAACTCTCCGACATCGCGGCTGGCAGCCACTGCATGACACCCGCCTACCTGCGAAACCAACTCGAACAGTCGCTCGGCAACATGGGCATCGAGTGCGTCGACGTTTATTACATTCATAACCCGGAGTCGCAACTCTCCGCCGTCTCGCGCGCCGAGTTCGAGCGGCGTCTGCACACGGCGTTTGAACAACTTGAAAGCGCGCGGGCGGATGGAAGCATCCGGTTCTATGGCGCGGCGACGTGGAACGGCTTCCGCGTCGCTGACAACGCACGCGATTATCTCTCGCTTGAACGGATGATCGAGTTGGCGCGCGAGGCCGGCGGCCCGGAACACGGCTTCCGCTTCATCCAACTCCCCTTTAATCTCGCGATGCCCGAAGCACTCGTCTCCGACAACCAGCCGCTCGACGGCGCGCATGTCTCGGTGCTCGAAGCGGCGCGTGCGTTGGGCGTCACGGTGGTGGCGAGCGCCTCAATTCTGCAAGGCAAGGTCGCGCACAATCTGCCGGAGACGATTCGCAAACCATTAGGGTCTCTCTCGACCGACGCGCAGACCGCGATTCAATTCGTCCGCTCGACGCCCGGCGTCACCACCGCGCTCGTCGGCATGAGCCGCCGCGCCCACGTCGAAGAGAACCTTCAACTCGTGCGCGTCCCACCCGCCACGCCGGAGGATTACCGGCGACTGTTCCCCGCAGGCGAATGAAGTAGATGCTAGATGTCAGATGTCAGATGTTGGCAACACCCCTGGCGTGTCTTGACTGACATCCAGCATCCAACATCTAACATCTGTTCCGACTGGCTGTCACTTTTGCCTTCTTACTTATCCGTCCGCTGTTGTCCCTTCTGATAGAGATATGAGACCGCAAGCAGAATCGCGCCGAGCACGATGAACGAGACGATGCGGTAAATCCGGTCGAGCGCGGCGAGGTCCCAGAAGAAGACTTTCAGAGTGGTCAGGCCGAGCAGCAGCAGCGCCATCACGCGCAGCAAGCGGCTTTCTCGTTTGATTCCGACAAACAGCATCACGCCACCGTAGATCGTCCATATCACCGACAGCGAAAGCTGCTGTGCTAAGTGCAGATCGCGCAACCCAACGGCGGCCAGTCCGCTGATCGCTCCCTGATTGATGCGCGCTTCAAAAAATCCCCACGCCTCCGCGCTCAGCCCGACGATGGCGAGCAGGTTGGCGGCGGCGACGAGGCACGGCAGCACGCTGATGCGCTCGTCCTCGTCAATCTCGTCGGCGCGGGCGTAGAGCCAGACGATTGTGCCGAGCGCCGCGACGAGCAGTGCGAACGACGCGAATGTTTGATTGAAGACCGGTAAGTGCCACGGCGCGGCGCTGTACGCGGTGTCCATAAACAGCAGTTTGGTGACAGTGAAGGCGAGCAGCGACAGCCCCGCGTACCGCACCGATCTGTAGCGTCGCGTGATGCCGAGAGCCGTCGCCGCTGTGCCGTACAGCGTCCAGATAACGGTCAGCGCGAACTGCTTGCCGCCCTCCAGCCGCGCCACCTCGCCCCATCTCGCCGAGTCTCCGATGACGAGCGATTGCGCCCTCTCAAAATACCCCATCGCTTCAGCGCTCAGGGCCGCGAGCGCGAGCAAGTTAGCGACCGCTATCGCCAGCGGGATTACCGCCGTGCGCTCTTTCTCGTCGATGCCATCAGCCCGCGCGTAAGACCTTGCCACCGCCGCGAGCGCCATCACCATTAACGCGAGCGCGACGAAAGTCTGATTGAAGACGAGTGTGTGCCAGGCCGCGTCGTAGTAAGTGATGTCGAGCGCCAAAAGTTTGAGAATCGTCAAGGCGATGAGCAGCAGCCCGACGCCGCGCAACGGCTTGAAGCGGCGCACGACGCCGAGCACAAGGAGCGTCGCGCCGTAAAACGTCCACATCGCGGAAAGCGAGAACTGCCGCGTATTTTCCAACCTCCCCAGAGCGCCTGCCACTTCTTCCGCCGTCCCCGCCATCCCGCTTGCAAGCCGCGCGATGCGCTGCTCGAAATAGTCGTTGATGTCGAGGCTTAACAGCGTCAGTGCGAGGCCGCTCACCCCCAGGATCATCAATGTGATGATCGTTGCGCGCTCACGTTCTTCGACCCGCCCGACGGCTTGACGGTAAAGCCACGCGGTCGCCGCCGCCGCCGCCACCAACGCGGCGCACGAGGCGGCGCGGCGGTTGAGGAGCGGGATGAAGAGACCGCCGCCCGCGCTGAACGCGAAGTCGCGCGCGTCCGTGCTGAACCAGTGCCCGACCGCGATGGCGAGCACGATCAGCGCGGCGTGGCGCGGGGCCTTTGTGTCGGAGCGCAGGCCTACCCATGTCAGCATCAGGCCCTCCATCGCCCATGCCATCGTCACCCAATGCTGGTCAAGCTGAATCGAGACGGCCATCGTGAAGAACGTGACTGCTGCACCGAGATAGCTGTAGACCAGCAGTTGATCGGCGCGGTGCAGCCGGTACGCAGCGTAGTAGAGCAGCACGAAGAAAGCCGAGACGACAAGCGCGAACGAGCCGAGGCCGCTGTCGTAACCGGCGTCGTCAAGCAATTGGTAACTGACGCCGAAGAAGAACGTCGCGTTGATGATGACGAGCGAAATGTCGAACCACCACGCGAAGCGATGCTTCATCAAGTTGTGGACAATGGCGAGCGCGGAATAAAGAAGGAAGAACAGGGTCAAGAAAAAGATCGTCAGCCACAGCTTCGGCGGCGCGTAATGAATCCCGATCCACCCGACGAACGTCATCAGCGTCAGGATGAACGACATGTAGTTCAGGCTGCGCCACCGCTTAAAGTAGGCGAGCGCCAGCACGCCCGCGTCAAGCAGCGCGATGTAGCCGAATAGTCCCGCTTGATTATCTCTGCCGGTCGACAGCAGAATCGGCGTCAGGAACCCGCCGAGCAATCCGAGAATGGCAATCGGCAGCGCGTCGTAGCGCGCCGACAAAAGCACCGCGGTCGCGGTGACGGCCACCATCAAGGCGACTGCCGGAAGCTGCCCGATCAGCTTAAAGTCGTGTGCCGCGTAGACCGATAGGTACAAAATCAGGATGCCGCCGCCGGAGATGACGTAGGCGAACTGTCGCAGACCGCGCCGCCGCACGACCTCGCCCGCGACGAGCACGCCGACGCCCGCCGCCGCGCCCAGCACGACACGCGCCGCCGGCCCGACCCACTCGTTGTCCCAGGCGTATTTGAGAAAGAACGCGACGCCGAATGTGATGGCGAGAATGCCGAGCCAGTTGAACCAACTGCCGCCGATAATGTTTTCGATGTCGAGTACGGAGCGCGCTCTGCCGCCATCGCCGCCGCGGGCCGTCACGGGTGGAGTCGGCGGAGCGGCGGGCGGTGTCTGACGTTGATGGAAGTCGCGCGCGTGCGCTTCACCGTCGACGGAGGGCCGCTGCCACGACGCTTGCTCATCGCGTGCCGGGTCAGGTCGGGAGGATTGAGGTTCTGACGGTTCAGGCGTCGACGAATCTGGTGTCAGCGGTTCAGGCGTTGGCGAATGGAGTGTCGAAGCGGGTCCTTGTCCGGCGGTCGAGGAACTCAGGGCCGCACCCGCCTTCGTTTGATCCACGCGCGGCGGTGGGGGTCGGGGCGGCTCGAAATCGATGCCGAGGCGTTGTTCGATGGCGTAGAAACGGGCGGTCTGCTGGCGCAGCACGTCTTCCAGTTGGTTGAGCCGTGCGATCAGTTGGCGGGTGGTGGTCGCGTCGCCATCCGTTGGCAGGGGGTCTTCGTCTTCAGCCATAAATTTTCCGCCAGCGTGTCCATTCGCGGCGCGCTGGCGTCTCAGATTGTAGAACGGATCAGCGTCGCGTGCCGAGACCCCGGCTTGATGCTTTGACTTTCGAGTCTGTCGGTTGAGCGGTATCGGCTGAGCAAGAATCGAAGGGCCGCTTCCCGAATGTTTGTGTCGAGAAGCGGCCGTGTCTGTTTTCCGATTTCAGTTAATGGGTCAGCGTCTGCGTTTGCGATGACCTCCGGTCAGAGTTTCGAAGGCGTTGGTGATTGCCGCCGCCACCCGTCCCGTCGTTTCGGCCACGCGTACGACGAGGTCTTTGTTAGCCCCGACTTTTGGAGGAGCCTTTTTTGGCGCCGCCTTTCTTGGCCGTACTCTTTTTGGCCGTGCCCTTTTTGGCTGTGCCTTTAGTGCTGCCTTTCTTGGCGCTGGACTTAGTGATGCCCTTTTTGGTGCTGCCTTTCTTGGCCGCGCCCTTTTTGGCACCGCCTTTAGCCGCGCCTTTCGCGGTGCTCTTACTGCCGCCCTTCTTCGCGCTGCTCTTTGAGGTTCCGCCTTTGGTGGCGGCTTTTTTAGTACCGCCCTTCGAGGCGCCGCCTTTGGCAGTGCTGGATTTCGCGGTCCCGGTTTTTTTCCCCGTGCTGCTGCTGCCTTTCGCGGAACCGGCCTTGGTGGCGCTACTCTTCTTGGATCCACCGCCCTTCTTCGCTCCGGTCTGGCCGCTGCTGCTGCTGCCGCCGCCGATGGGGGTATCGGACATCTGGCCCTCGCTGACGCCTCCCATGCCGAGTCCGGTCGCGCGGCCGATGGCTTGACCGCCGCCGCCGCCGCCATCGCTTATGCCTCTGCCCGAGTCCAGCGCCGAGTCGTCATCAAACATTGACGGCGTGTCCCCACCGCCCCTGCCCATGTCGTCGGCATCATCAATATCAACCATATCATCTGTGTCGTCACCAAAACCCCGTTCAGGCATTTCCTTGTGCTCCTTTGTGAGATGTGAACCTCGCTTGCTTGAGGTTGATTCAAATACTTATTCGGCTGTGCGTAGATCGTGGCTACTTGGCGGCGGAGCATAGCATAAGTTTGACGCTCGCGAACCACACTTTTCATCTTCGCATGCGGATTTTTTTGTTATGTGCATCGCGTGGTTCATCACGTCACAGACAGCGACGACACGAGGCGTCACCAACCCGTTTGCTCTCGCGCGCCGGTTGCGTTAAAACTGAACGGGGACGCGCGCATGTCCCCGTGCGGACTCTACCGAAATGGATGCTTTCTCTTCAGCGTTGGCCGTTCTGACGGCGATGATTACGCCCGCCGTACTGATCTCGGCGTGCGGGACGTTGATTCTGTCGACCTCAGCCAGACTCGGTCGGGTGGTGGATCGGGTGCGCGTTCTCGCCGACCGATTTGAAGAATTGGCGACCACCCAGGAGAAGTTGGCGCTACCGGAAGAGAGACGGGCCGTCATCTTCAACCAACTCGACAAACTGACCACCCGCGCGCGTCTGCTGCAACGCTCGATGACGGTTTTCTACATGGGTCTCGGCGTCTTCGTCTCGACCAGCGTCGCAATTGGTATCGTCGCCGCCATCGACGGTGCGCGCTACAGTTGGATTCCGGTCGTGATGGGGCTGAGCGGGGCGCTGCTGTTGTTTTACGGCAGCATTCTTTTGATCTACGAGGCGCGACTGGCCCTCAGCACGATCAGCGCGGAGATGGACTTTCTCTGGAAACTCGGTCAACACCTGGCACCCGCCGAACTCGTTCAGGAACGCAGCCCGCACCACAACCAACTGACCCTGAGACGCCGCCCATGATCGATCATCCTTCATACCTGGACCTGTTTGAATCGGGCGAACTCCCGCAGCGCGTCGCGTCGCTTGAGCGGCTGCTGGAACGCTGCACCGTCTGCCCGCGCGACTGCCTGAACAACCGTCTTGAAAACCAAATCGCGGCCTGCTATTCGGGGCGACTGCCAATCGTCTCTTCTTACACGCCGCACTTCGGCGAAGAGCCGGCGCTCGTCGGCACGCACGGTGCCGGGAACATTTTCTTCGGCAACTGCAATTTGCGCTGCGTCTACTGTCAAAATTATCAAATCTCGCAGACGCACAAAGAGCAAATCCGTAACGAGGTCACGCACGAACGGCTCGCCGCGATGATGCTTGAGCTTCAGACGCGCGGCTGCCACAACATCAACTTCGTGTCGCCGACCCACTTTGCGCCACAACTGGCGCGCGCCGTGTTGATTGCCGCCAGACAGGGCTTGCGGCTGCCCATCGTCTACAACACGAACGCCTACGATTCGGTCGAGGTGCTGCGCCTGCTTGACGGCATCGTGGACGTGTACCTCCCCGACCTGAAGTACGCTGATTCAGCCGAGGGCTACACGTATTCAAAGGTTCAAAATTACACCGAGCACGCGCGCGCCGCGCTCCGCGAGATGCACCGGCAGACCGGCAGCCATCTCCACTTTGGCGACGACGGACTCTTAAAGCGCGGACTCGTCGTCCGGTTGCTGGTATTGCCGAACGACCTCGCCGGCGTCCGCGAATCGCTCGAATGGATCAGGGAAAACTTGAGCCAGCGCGTCGCCGTCTCGCTGATGGCGCAGTACTATGCCACCAACCGGGCCGCGACCGATTCGCGTTACACACTGCTCTCACGCCGCATCACCGAATCGGAATGGCTCCGCGCCGTTTCCGCGCTCGACGAAATGGACATGGAAGAAGGCTGGATGCAGGAGTATGATGGCGCCTCTCACTACTACCGCCCCGACTTTACCGACTCCGAAACGCCGTTCAAAGACATCAGAGACTTCCGGTCTTGAATTTCAGTTCATACTGTTCCGACACTCAACCGCCGCATG
>JALZJL010000163.1 GCA_030859785.1 Acidobacteriota bacterium | reverse complement strand
GCTCCTCCCATGAATTTTCGCGGCAACGCGAACCGGACTGTTAATAATCAGGAAAGGATATCAAGATGAAAAGCAATGTCGGTGGATTGTTGACGAGGACGCTGATGCTTGTGCTCGGACTGTTTCTAATGCTCCCGACGGCTGCTGTCGCCGCTGCTCAACGCCAGGACGGCTACTGGGGCAGAGGCAATAATCAGAGGCGTGAGAGTCGTCAAGAGCGTCGTCAAGAGCGGCGTGAGGAAAGGCGCGAAGACCGGCAAGAGAGACGCGGAGAACGCCGCGGGCGTGACTGGAATCGTTACGACAACTACGGCGGCTCGTTCCAACTTCGGCAGACGGCCCTGAACGCGGGCTACAACAATGGTATCGATGAAGGCCGCAAAGACCGCCGTAACGGAGACCGCTTCGACTTCCGTGATGAGGGCGACTACCAGAAGGCAACGGAAGATTACAGCTCACGGCTTGGTGACCGCGAATTGTACCGCCGGTATTTTCGCGAGGGATTCGGGACCGGCTATGAAGATGGCTATCGGGGTTACTAAAACGGATTGACGAGAGATAGTCATCAAAGGGAGTCGGGAACGGTTTGGTTTACCGACTCCCGTTCATACATTGAACATTACCTGGTGCTGACTAGCCGTCATCAATCAAAGACCGATGCGGGGGCGGTGTCCAACACTTCTTCTAGTTCACCGCCGCCTGCATGAAAGACTGCTCAGCACCTAACTTCAAAGAAAGAATTAAACAATGAAAAAATTTCTTATGATGAGTGCCATCGCACTGCTTCTGGCAGGCTCTACCGAGGCGTTGGCGCAGAATCGCAATCGTGGCGGACGCTCCAACGACCAGCAAGATCATCAACGCGTCCGGCGCAGCGTCCGCTCCGGCCAGCTCACGCGCGACGAAGCTCGTGAGATACGTGAACGCGAGCAGCAGATTCGCGCGGAGCGGCGCGGCTATCGTTCGGACGGTACACTCACTCGCGAAGAGCGGCGTGAGATTCGCAGCGACGAGCGTCAACAGGATCGCTACATTCGTAGCCAACGTCGCGATAACGACCGCCGTCCTCAGTATAATTAGGACTTACGCAAAAGCGACATAAGAAGTCGCCAGATCATTGAAAAGGCAGTAAAGTCGCGGCCATGAGCGACAAAGTTTCGCGCCTCGATTACTGCCAATACTTGCTTGTCAGTCAGATCAATTACACGCTGACGAACTTCGCTAACCACTGCGAACGGTTCAGTCACGACCGCATCAACCGCTACTTGCGTGGCGAGCGCATCACGCCCCGTCTGCTGTGGGACAACGTGCGCTCGCAACTGGTGGTGACCGCGCGCGGTTACGTCATCTTCGACGACACGGTGCTCGATAAGAACTACTCGCACTCAATCGAGTTAGTGCGCCACCAATATAGCGGTAACGCCCACGCGGTCATTAAAGGGATCGGTGTCGTGACGTGCGTCTATGTCAACCCTGACGCCGACCAATTCTGGCTCATTGACTATCGCATCTATGACCCTGCTGGCGACGGCAAAACGAAACTTGACCACCTCCGCGAGATGCTGCAAAACGTCGTCTATGAGAAACAGCTACCTTTCCAAGCCGTGCTAATGGATAGCTGGTATGCCACCAAAGACGTGATGCTCTATATCGAGTCATTACAGAAAATTTACTACTGCCCGCTGAAAGACAACCGGCAGGTGGACGACTCTCAAGGCGAGCGACCCTATCAGCGGGTGGACTCGCTTGAATGGTCAGCGACGGAACTCTCTTCCGGCAAGCGGATCAAGATTAAGGACTTCCCCAAAGAACATAAGGTGCAATGCTTCCGGGTCGCGGTCACTACTCTCCGCACGGATTACGTCGTCACCAACGACTTAGCTCAGGACTCGACGTCAGCGACACAACAGGCGTGTGGCTGGCGTTGGAAGATTGAGCAGTTGCACCGCGAGGGGAAGCAACTGACCGGCTTAGAACGCTGCCAGTGTCGCAACGCGCGCATCCAGCGCAACCACATCGGTTGCGCGTTGTTAGTGTGGGTCAGGTTCAAAGAACTGGCGGCACAAACAGGCCGCACGCTGTATCAACTCAAACACGGATTGCTGGACGAGTACCTCATTGAGCAACTCAAGAACCCGTCGCTCAGGATGGCTCTTGCGTAAGTCCTAATAATAACAGTCGCAATGATCGTAGACGTGGTAACGGCTATCATCGCCGTGGTGCCGGCTCGCGGAATCACCCGGTCTTCGCTCGTCGCAACCGCTACTAAGTTACGCTCGGAATCGCTCCGACCATCGAAAGCCCGCGTCCGCCGAACGGACGCGGGCTTTTTTTTGTCTGCGCAGGCGATCAAGACGGACAGTGTTGACTGCTTCAGCAAACGGGCGACGGGGCATGATCACGTCCGGATTTGATGAAAAGCGGAAGGTTGAAATGAGGGTGACCGTCTCGCGCTGTACGACAAGCCAGTCGCCCGCCGCTGCATACCTGTCGTTCAACTCTTAAGCGTGAGCGTGACGGCGGCGAATATCGCGAGACCGTAGACGAACATCTGCAACCCTATGTAGAGCACAAAGAGCGCCACGCCTTTGGCGATGGTGCGCCCCCACCCTTGCCGGTAAACGCGCCGCAACGCGACGATTGCATAGACCAGCAGCAGCACCATCGTCGGCACGCCGAGCAGCCAGTAAGAGCTGTTCTCGGCGCGCAGATCGATCCACTGAATCGGTATCGCGCTCAACGACGTGAGTGCGAAGTCGAACGCGAAGAAGTGCAGGGCGAAGATCAGGTGCTCCACGTAGTAACGCCGCGCGCCGTAGTACAATCCGGCGAGGAACAGCGCCGCGACGATCACGCTCGCCGCGCGCAGTAGCGGCAACGCGGTCTTCAGCTTCGCCTTGAACTTTTCGTACAGCACTTCGGGCGCGACGTTCTGCCGCGCCGCGGCGGGTGCGAGCACGCGGTTCATCTCCGTCTGCCGCACGCCGCTCGCCGCGAGAAACGCCGACGCGCCGAAAAAGAAGAACAGCGCGCCCGCCGTCAGATACACGCGAATCGGGTTGACGTAACTGCCGCCCCGCGAGGTGATCGGCGGTAAGCACGCCGGGTCGAAACAGCAGCGCGAAGATCGTGCGGAATATCTTGCCGTCGAGGTGGACAATCTCATGCGCGAGGTGGTGCAGGAAGTGTCCGACCGACCACTCGTGATGATCTATGCGCCGCTGCCCGCACTCGGCGCAGTAATGCCGCGTCAAACTCGCGCCGCAGTTCGGGCACGCCTCTTCAATCAATGCTGTGTGATCGTGGTGTTCCGTTGTTGTCGCTGTCGCGCGGAGACTCGCTTCGGCGTTCGTAGCTTCTGCGCTTATCAATTGTCTTCCTCCGTCGTAACGCTGAGGGAAATTCAAGTCGAATTGCGAGCGATTACAAGCTCATTCTTTCGCCGCGCAGAAGCGTCGAACCAAGCCCGGCCAAACCGCAATAGCTCGCATTTATCTCTAAGCACGCCGTGCGCCCTGTCCCGCTCGCCGCGCGCAGTAGCGGCAACGCGGTCTTCAGCTTCGCCTTGAACTTTTCGTACAGCACTTCGGGCGCGACGTTCTGCCGCGCCGCGGCGGGTGCGAGCACGCGGTTCATCT
>JALZJL010000153.1 GCA_030859785.1 Acidobacteriota bacterium | reverse complement strand
TATGCTGTGCGAGCGCCGCACCCCGGTCTTTAAGGATCAGGTACAAAATGCCTAGATTGTAGTGAGCATCAGCCCATCCTGGTTGAGAGGAAATCGCGCGCTTCAGAGACTCGACCGCTTGCTTGTGTTTCCCGGAGTTGGCAAAGGCCATTCCTAAACAGTAATGCGCCTCGGCGTAGTCAGGGTTGAGAGCAACCGCCCGCTTGAAGAACTCGATGGCCTCCTTGTGCCGGCCCAGGATGTTGTAATACACCACCCCCAGATAATTATGCGCCTCGGCCAGGTCCGGCTTGAGTAGAATGGCCCGCCGGCAGGATTCAGCCGCTTCCTCGTAGCGCCCCATCTTGTAATAGACGTAACCCAAGCTGCTGTGTGACAGCGCCATGTCAGGGCTCAGGCGGATCGAACGCCCGAGCGACTCTACCGCTTGCTTGTAGTCACCTGCTTTGGCACACAGGATACCCAACAGGTAATGGGCCAGCGCATAATCCGGGTCGAGGCTGATCGCTCGCTTGAGCGCGCTGACAGCTTCATTGTGCTGGTTCAATTTACTGTAGGCATAACCCAGATTGTAATGCATTTCCGGTACGTCAGCCTTGATGCTGATCACCCTTCTCAGAGTCGTGATCGCTTCATCGAGATGGCCGGAATCTGCGTAGACCATCCCGAGTTTATTGAGCGCTGCGACGAAGGTTGGCACGAGGCGAACCGCCCGCTGGAAGGATTCGATGGCTTCTTCGTACCGCCTGAGGTTGAAATATGCCGTGCCAAGGTTATAGTGAGCCTCGGCCAAGTTTGGTTTTAGTCTGAGCGCCTGCTTGTAAGCCTCAACTGCCTGTGTGAACCGGCCGGAATCGTTCAGCGTCAGTCCGAGGTTGTTATGAGCCTGGGCGTAATCTGGCTTGAGAATGGTGGCTCGCTTGAGAGAGGAAATCGCCTCATCGAAGCGGCCTGACGTGTAAAGGGCAGTGCCCAGGTTGAAGTGGACCTCAGCCAGATCAGGCCGGATACTGAGCGCCCGCCGATACGCCTCCACTGCCTGATCGTAGTGGCCTTCACTGCTATAGCGAATCCCGAGGTTGTTAAAAGACACGAAATCATTTGACTGCTGAAGACTTGTTTGACCCTTCGTCACCATGACTAGGGCGAAGGTTGTGACGAGGAGAAACAATATAGATCGCCAGGGGTTATTTTTTCTCATCAGGTTCTCCTTACACCGGGCAACATTGACCAGAGTTTCTTACGGGTGTTATTTTGCGGCGCTACAATGCTTCGGTCGCTCCGGCTTCCAAACGCCCGTTTAAACTGCCTTCTTACTTCGCCGCGAACCTTATCCGGGGAGTGCTCACCATGTCCTTAGGGAACGCTGAAGCTGTCTTGAAGAATTCCTGAAGAGGCTCATCTCTATGCCGCCAAAGCACTCTTTCGCGTTCGGGCCGTTTCTCCTCGATGCGGACGAGCAAGTGCTGTTACGCGAGGGAAGGGCAGTGCCGCTGCCGCCAAAAGCCTTCGACACGCTCCTGGTGCTGGTCGGTCACAGCGGTCATATCCTGATGAAGGATGAACTGATGAAGCAGGTGTGGCCGGAGACATACGTTGAGGAGAACAACCTGCAACAGAGCATCTCGGCGCTGCGAAAGGTGTTGGAGGATGGTGCAGGGGAAAGCCGTTACATCGAAACTGTTCCACGGCGTGGTTATCGTTTTACGGCCCGTGTTGAAGAATACTGGGATGATAAAACTGAGTCGGCTTTAGAAGGTCTCACGTCATTAAGTGGGGTAAAAGAAGAACAAGAAATATCGACTCACCCCAGCGAGGGCGGAACATCCGACACAACCACAAGACAGTTGCCGCTCGTCAACAACGACGCCCAAGTACGTCAATACATCAAGACCGTGATGAAGCGCGGCTACCGCTTTGTCGCGGGCGCGAAAGGGTCGTCCGAAGAGGGCGCCGGGTTGCTGGTGCGGGAGCGCACCCGCGCTCAATTCACCATCGAAGAAGAGGCGGAGGAGACCGACGAGCAGGCGCGCAGCCTTGCCGCGTCGCGTGGGGCGAGAAGGTTTCGGTTCCCGGTGCTCATCGCCTGTGCCCTGCTGGTCGCATTGGTCGCTGCGGGCTATTACGTCTGGCTCTACCAATCGCGGCGGAATCGAGACCGAGAGCAGCGGGCAGCGGGCGCACCGCCCCCGCCGCAACAAATGACCCTGCGCCGCTTTGCCACGCACGGCGGCGTGCCGTACCGTGTGGCGATTTCGCCCGACGGCAAGTCGCTGGTTTACCAGCAGCGCATCAACGACAAAGATTCACTGTGGCTGGGACAAATAGAAACCAACAACAGCGTGCCGATTAGCCAACGGACAGACCTGATTTATGGCGAACCCGCCTTTGCGCCTGACGGCAGCAGCATTTACTTCACTGTCAGCGGTGGTCACCGCCCGCAAGCGATGCTGTTACGAATGCCCGTCCTGGGCGGAGTAATGACCGAGCTGATTCCGAACGTCCACAGCCCCGTCACCTTCTCGCCCGACGGCCAGCAACTCGCTTTCCTTCGTGGAGATGACGAGGCAAACCAGAACTCGATCATCATCGCCGACTCTGCCGACGGCAAAAACGAGCGCACGCTCATCACGCGCAAGTGGCCGGAGAATTTTTCACCAGATGGTCTGTCGTGGTCGCCGGACGGCAAACGAATCGCCGTCGGAGCAAACAAAACGGGCGGACGGGATGAAATCCTGGCGGTCAGCATCGCGGACGGCAGCATCATCAAAATCGGCGCTCGCGATTGGGGCCGGGTGGATAAATTGGCGTGGCTGCCGGATGGTAGCGGGCTTGTGATGATTGCCCGCGAGAACGCCGCCGCAAGAAAGAGACACATCTGGTTTGTTCCCTATCCCGATGGTGAGGCGCGCAGGATCACCAACGATTTGAACATCTATGTAGGGAACTCTCTAAGCGTGTCGGCAGACGGCAAATTGGCTGTCTTGCATGGACACATCCATTCTTCAATCTGGATCGCGCCGGAAGCGGATGTGAAGCAAGCGCGGCGCGTCCTTGAGGGAGTCGCACCCAGATACGAAGGAGTTGACGGGCTGGCGTGGACGTCCGATGGACGCCTGCTCTACACCGCTTACGTCGGCGACAACCTCTCGATCTGGTCAATAAACAGCGACGGCGGTGACTTGCGACAACTGACGGCCAACGGCGCGGTCACTGTTGACAACCAGATGTGCGTGACCGCGGACGGTCGCTACATCGTCTTTCAATCTAACCGCTCGGGCGGTCTTGAAATCTGGCGAGCGAACACGGATGGCAGCGGCCTGAAGCAGTTGACCACTGGCGGCGGCAACTTGCTGCCGAGCCTTTCGCCCGACGGCCAGTGGGTCGTTTACACCTCCGCGCGCGACGGCAAATCAACCCTCTGGCGCATTTCGATTGACGGCGGAGAGGCGACGCAACTGACAGACAAATTTTCTTCATGGTCTCAAGTCTCTCCGGACGGCAAGTACATCGCTTACCTAGCCCCTCCCGAAGCGCCGGGCGTGCGCTTGATGATTATGCCGTTCGAGGGCGGAGAGCCTGTGAAATCGTTTGCCGTTCCCGAAACAGGTTTGCCAGGCAGGCGGGCGATGCGATGGACGCCTGATGGGAAGGCCATCATCTATAAAGACGATCTACGAGGACTTTGGCGGCAGGCGTTGGAGGCTGAGAAGCCGCAACTGGTCAAAGGCTTTGAAGAGTTGCTGGTGCGCCACCTCGCCTGGTCGTTCGACGGCAAAGAACTTGCCTACACGAGCGGCCCGACAACGATGGAAATTATCCTGATAGAAAACTTCAAGTGAGCGGATTGGCCGGGCCCACGCCGAGATGAAACAATCACAAAAGCTTGATCCAGTATCGCCATTAGCTACACATGCCTGACCACCTGATTGAGCGACCGGCATCGGAGTAGAACTATCTTCTTCTACTCTGAATGTGCATGACACCTCATGGGCAGAAGGATGCCCGGATGGATGATTGAGCGCATCACGATGTGCGACTCGAAGGTGAGGCAGCAAGACACTCGATAACTGATTTAGGTTATTAGAAAGCTCTTTAACAAAGCAGTAGATTGCGTCATGCGCTGGCGGCACAAGAGGAGAGGTCTGTTTTGTCTCTCTTGACACCCGTCATCTGTTTCAGGGATGAACGGTTACAAAAGAAATTTGCCGCGCGAGGGGCGAGCCGCCCGCCCCCGTGCGCCGGTCGCGCTTGCGCTGAGAGCGGGCGGTAGCTCACATTTACCCGCTTTGACACATTCATTAACAACACTGTAACCTTCGAGTCTTTTGCAAGCAGGCGAGCGCGCGGCTACCGAAGCAACGCGCTCTTTTGAATTTTTAGCGATGGAGTAACAGAGAATTTTGGCCCCGACCGTTGCCGCCGTGACGACGGCGAGAATCAACCCCGAACTACTTCCCGGATTGTCGGTAAGCTCGTTCAGCCGCGCCCACGTCATAGTCATGTTGATTCTGATCGTGCTCGCCGGTTTCTGCTTTCGCGCATACCGACTGAACGCTGAAGGGTTGAGCGAAGATGAGTTGAACAAGGTGCGCGCCGTGGCCGAATACCGCGCGCACGGATTGACCTCGGCTAACGGCGAACACCCGTTTTTGATGAAGGGCTTGATTACCCTGAGCGTCGTCGCGGCGGATTATTGGAATGCATCAGCAACGGCGCACCGCAATACGAATTACCGTTTATCGACCGAGACGGCGGTGCGTGTGCCGAGCGTGATTTTCGGTGCGTTCACGTCGCTGTTGCTGTTCATGGTTTTGTCGCAACTGTTCGGCGTCGAGGTCGCGCTGATCGCGGCGGCACTGTGGGCGCTCGACCCACAGGCCATCGGCTTCAACCGCATCGCGAAAGAAGACAGCTTTTTTCTCTTCTTCTTTCTGCTCGCCAACGTCTTCTGGCTTCGCGGGCAGCGTGAAGCGGAAGCCAGGCACCGCCACCCTGAACAATATTATTGGCTCACCGCCGTTGTGTTCGGCGCGATGATTGCTTCCAAATATCTGCCTTACGTCATATTCATCAGCGGCAGTTACTACTACATCTTTTTGGATATTCCATCGACTCGCTGGCGCGTCGGCAAGAAGCGCTGGTTGATATTTTTCGCGATCATGGGTGTGGCGTTTCTGTTGCTTAACCCGACGATTTTTCTGCCGGAGACGTTGCGTGAGATGAGAATCTTCGCCGGCGAGCAGCGCATCGGGCACGACGGTTACGAGTTTATGGGCGAGATTTACCGCAACCAAGTGTCACTGTGGCTGACCGGCTCGCCCTGGTATTTTTACTTCGTGTTTATCGGCGTCAAGCTGCCGCTCCCGGTCGTCGGGGCGTTCATCGTCGGACTGCCGGCACTCTTTCTCAGACGCCTCGGCGACGGCAGATACTTCGTTCTCTCATGGCTCTTCTTCTGGTTCTTACCGTTCACCGTGATGGGCGGAAAGTTCACGCGCTATTTCACCTTCGCGCTGCCCATCGTCTTAACTGTCGCGGCCATCGGCATCCACACGGCGGCAGGATTTTTGTCGCGGTTGTTCGCCCGCGCTTCGACCAGCCGAACGCTCGAAATGTATCTGCGCACCGGACTCTCCATCGCGGCGCTCGCCGGTTCCGCCTACGCTTCAACGAGTGTCGCTCCGTACTATCGCCTGTACGTCAACACGTTTGGCGGCGGCTCCGAGCAGGCCGGAAACTATTTCCCTCACGACGAATTTTATGATGCGAGAGTACGCGAAACGGCGGCGACGGTCGCCGCTGCGGCGCGTCCGGCGGCCATCGTCGCCAGCGAGACACCGGAACTCTTCGCTTATTACGCACGTTTAGCGGGGAGAGCCGATCTGGTGTCCGTCTCGCTCTCTGATCGCCAGGCGCTCAAACGTCTCGCGGTCGGTGATTACATTATCGACGCGCGCGGGCGGCGTTACTTCAGCAACGACACACTGCTGAAAACGATTCGCACCGTGAGCCGACCCGCCGCGGTAGTGTCGCTCGGTCGAGTTCCTTCGACGAATATGTATGTTTTGGACGAAGAGTCACACGCCGCTGTCGCCGGGATTGTTACTCAGTGAGCAATTTCTTTTACAACGGGCACGCACTTAATCGGCATCGCACGCATCATCATTGGTGCGTGATCGAAACACCGGTCGAGAGAGCCGGGCAACTCAGTATCAATGCGGTATGAGCATTGCTTGTTTCGTCCGGCGAACACTTGCTGCACGCCTCCCGAGTCGCCCACGAGAGGTGCGTGATTTGCTGCTGCCGCTGACATAGAACAGTGCAGCCTTTCCGCTCCACCCAGAGCTTTTTTACGAGAACGCAGGGGATATAATAATAGTCATGCACAGCGATTCATCCCGACACCGGGCACGCCGGGCAACAGCTTTATTATTGTTCCTGCTCATCATTCCGTCAGTTGTCTTGCCCGTGACCGGGGCAGCTCAGCAACCGACGCCAGCCTCTCACAACTCTTCAGAACAGCAGCCCAACGACGCCGACCGACCGTGGTTCCGCATTGAACGGACGGAGGTCGCGGGCGGCGCGGAAATCCTGACCGTCTTCGGCAACCTACAAGGGCTTCGCCGTGACGCCGCCGCGAAGGACACGGAGGTGCCGCTCGTCAGCATCCTGCGCGACACGCTCGGCGACACCGACGATGAAAACGACCGCCTACGTGATGTCTGGATGCTGACTTACACGCGCCCGACTTTTGTGCAGCGGGTCGCGTCGGCGGTTCCCTTCTTTTACGCGCGGGTTGGCAATAAGAAGCGCGCGGGGAAAGGTGCCCCGCCGGCGGTGATTGATCTATCGCAATCGGACGATGATGTATGGCGGACTTTCCTGTGGCTCGCGTTGCAAAACGTCTTCATCAATCCATATGGAGTGACCGCTAAGTCTTCGTCGCGTGCGCTCCTGCGCAACGCCGACGAGTACCGCAAGGCCCACGTCATCCGTGCGCTCGCCGTCCTGACGCTGTATGAATCGGAAGCTGATGTCGAGTCCGTCTTTACGCCCACTGAGATGCGCGACATTCAGGCGCGCCTGATGCTGACTCAGATGACATTCGGCGGGATTGTTGACGACGGATACCTACAGCGCGTCTACCAGAATCAAAACACTTCGCAACTCGACGAGCGCGGCCACAACTGGGAACTGTTGCGTCAGCGCGCCGAGGCCGAAGGTCTCTATTTCGACCCGCTCGAAATGCCTGACGGAAGCACGACGCACGTGATGCTGTGGGCGGCGCGTTCCGACCTGACGCGCGCACGGACTGAACAGTGGAACAAACGCTTTCTGAACATTGCGAACCCGTGGGGCGACAAAAAACTGTTACGCTGGCAGGGCTACACCGAAACTCGTTACTTCGACGCCGACCACCGCGCGGTGCCGAGTGATACGCCGGGCGCACGCGCCGTGGAGATGATTCCGCTGGCGCTCTACGGTTTGAACAATCCGAAAATCCCGACGTTGTTGGTCGATTTCCGCGATGATGGCAACCCGAAGCGGCGCGAGATGTCGCGGCGCGTGATTGAAGATGTCGCGCGCGTTGTTTTGTCGTTGTCTCGTTTTGGCGATATTCATTACTTCCTCGGACGCACCGTCTTCGACTTTGTGACCGGGCGACGCGGGATGGACATCAACCAACCGCGCCGCATCAGGGCTTATTCGCAATTGAAGTTGTTGCTTTCACTGAGCGCCTCGCTCGACCCGGAGTTCCGCAACGAGATCAGCCGCCGAGTGGAGCAGGTGTCATTAAATCCCCTGGAGAACGACCTCGCTGCCGAGGCGCGTCTGGCCCGTCAGCAGTACGCGGCGCTGATGACAGAGGCGCGCCGCCCCGAAGGACTCCCCGCGAGACTTGATCGCGACCGCCGCGCCGAACTCGTCCCGACCTCGCACGGGCGCACCGCGCGCATCATGTTCCGCGTTGCCAATGTCGCCAGCTTCGGCCTCTATACGCACCGCGAGCAGAAGAGCGCCGGTCTCCAACAGCACAGCGAGTTAGACACGACGCGGCGGCTTGCATACCACCGCCGATTCTTACGCGAGGTAGCGAAATCGAGTCCGGTGATTGAGGTGGTGTGGGATACGGCGGAAGTGCAGCGCTCGCTGCGCTACGTGGCGGAACATGGCCGACACGCCGGCGCCGCGACCGCCTCAGCGACGGCGCGCGTCTTCGCTCGCACCAACGACGAAGAGACGCGCCGTCTCGCGCTCAACTGCCTCTATCGCATCAACAACGAAACGGCGAAGAAAGAGTTGTTGCGCATCAGCCTCGACCCAATCGTCGAATCATCTTGGCGCACCATCAGCGCCGAGTATCTCCGCCTCGCGATTCAGGAAGAACAACGTATCGCACCCTCGGATATCAAGGCCATCGTTTCAGTCACCGGGCAGTAATCTATCAAGTACCGAAGAATAGTTTTCAGTTTTGAGTTTTCGGTTTTGAGCTCAAAACTGGAAACTGGAAACTGTATCGCGCACCAAATCGCAGTGAGATATATCGAGCATCAACCACTACGCCGCACGACGACCCTGGAACGCGCTCGTCATTCACACCACAAGATCGGGATTCACGTCTTGATTGTGCTGTGTGTCCTGTGTGCGCTCGGCGGGGTGAGTTATGGCGCGTCGGCGCGTCGCATCGTCGTGCTGAAAGTCGATGGCTTGCCACACGACACGGTCGACCGGTTTGTGCGCGAACATGACCCGCGCACGCGCAAAAGTATGCTGCCGTGGATTGAGCACGTGTTCTACCAACGCGGTTCGCGCGTCGCGAATTTCTACGTGCGCGGGATGAGTCTGTCGGGGCCGTCATGGTCGCTGCTCGACACCGGCCAGCACCTACAGATCAAGGGCAACGTCGAGTTTGACCGATTCACGCTCCACTCTTACGACTACCTGAACTTCATTCCTTTTTACATTCAGTATGCGCTGTCGAAGCGCGTCGATATGCCCGGCGCAGAGGTGCTCGACGAACTGGCGTTGCCGCTTTTGATCGACGCTTACCCATACGCCGAGCGTCATGCCAGCTTTCAACTTTATCAGCGCGGCGTGCGTTGGACGACGTTGCAGCGCGGCTTGCAGAATCGCTTTACCTCACGCACGCCGCGCGAAATTTTCGATGAGTGGACGACCGGCTTCGACACGCGCAGCGTCTTGACGGAGCAGGTCGAGCGCGAGTTGATCGAGAAGCTGAACGACCCGCGCATCCGCTATCTTGATTTGTACAACACCGATTTCGACCACGCCGCGCATCACAACCGCGACCGCGCGACTCACCTCGCGGCATTGCGCGAACTTGATGCGACCGTCGGGCGCGTGTGGACGGCGATTCAAAAAACCCCGCTGGCCGATGAGACGGCGCTGATTCTTGTGTCCGACCACGGCACCAACACGGACGAGCGCGTCTACAGTCAGGGCTACAACCTCGTCAAACTACTTGGCAGCGCGGCAGGCGGCGGTCATCACGTCATCACCAAGCGGCGGCTTTTGAACGACTATGCATTAAAGGGCATCTACCCGCTGGTGCCGCTGATTACCACGACGACATCTGATTCGTACTATTTGAAAAAGCAGAGCACGTCGTACCCGACGGCGCTGATCGACTTTGACGGCAATGAACGCTCGTCGATTCACCTCCGCGACAGCGACTTGAACGTGCTTCACATTCTGTTTCAACAACTACAGCGTCGCGACCTCGCGTCGGAGTTGCGCCGCGCCGCCACCGAGTCGTTCTTCTCGATGATCGAAGCGCGCCGTCCGGAGTGGCAGACGCGACTGTCGGAGATGACCGAGGAACTCGGCGCGCTTCGCCGTGTGATCGAAGAGCAGCGGGCGCTCCTCGCGTCGCAACCGAAGACATGGACGGCAGCCGACCGCGACGCCGGACACGACCAGGACGCGCGCCGCACATTTGCGCGCCTCGACTCGTGGGCCACGGACGAGCGCGAGTACACCGAGCACCTGCGCACGCTGGCGAATCTGCTCGCGCTCCGCCGCGAAAGTTTCGATTCACAGAAACTCAAAGTCGAAGACCTGATTGCGAAAGGCGCGATGGGTGATTCAAATTCCATTCACCGTTTGCAGAACTACGTCGTCGGCCTCTCGCTCGACAGGCTGGTGCTTGCGGCGGACGGCTCGCTCGACGCGGATCGCAGCTTCGCGCGGATCAACTATTTTCATTTGCTCGGCGATGCGGCGGTGCGCAATAACGTGCAGCCCGGCGTATCGCACCGCCCCGTCGACTTTGTGGCGACGCGCATCCCACGCGGCGGCGTGCGTGAAGCGCTGCTTACCACCACACCGTGCGACGCCGAAGCTGTCAGAGAAATGGAAGAGGTTGTCTGGCTCTACGGCGGGCGGGATGCGCAGGCGTTGTTGCTGTCATGTCGCGGCCCTTCGGGAGAGTTGATGTTACGATACGTGCCCGTCGCCGGTTTGAAGCAGGATGCCGCGGGTCGCATCAGTTTCGAGCGCGTCGCATGGCGGGCGGGTCTGCCGCTGAAGATGTTTGAGGACCCGAATCTGACGCCGCCCACAGGCGTCGCGCGAATCGATTGGCTGAGCGGATGGCACACCGATCTCGAATGGCTGCGGGTGGTTCATCAAACTGAATACTCGAATGCCGTGATCGGGTTGCATGAACAACTCGCGCGCCACCCGACCGGAATGATTGATCCGGATGCGCCGGGCCTCTCAAATGACGAACGACTGCTGCGCCGTTTCCGCCGCCGGCAGCGTCTGCTGGTTGAGGCTGATCTGCTTATTCTTGCCAACAACCACTGGAACTTCGACGTGCGTGGCTTTAATCCGGGCGGCAATCACGGCTCGTTCTTCCGCGTCTCGACGCACTCGACATTGATGCTCGCCGGCGGCACGCGCACCGGCATCCCGCGCGCACTCGTCATCGGAGAGCCTTACGACAGTTTGAGTTTCATGCCGACGATGATGGCACTGACCGGACAGTCCAACGACGGACGACAATTGATTCCCGCACTGCGTCGGCAAGACATCGCCCCACGCTTCCCCGGAAGATTGATCCGCGAACTCTTCGCTTCGCACCCTGACGCCGATGCGCCCGCGGCCGCCGCCAACGACGGGGCAGTGCGTTGAGAATCTTGAGAGATAATGTGACGAAAGAAGTGATTGAGCCTGACGCGGCGGAGTTGATGCCTCTCGCGGCAGAGGCACGCCACGTTGTCGAGATTCGTGCGACGAAAGGCAAGGCACGGCGCTCGATTGTCTACGGACAGGCAATCGCATTCCTGTTCGGCGTCGCGCTCCTCGTCTTCGTCATCAACAAGGTCGGTGTGCAGCCGATTTTCGACGCGATGGCGCAGATCGGATTTGGCTTCTTCGCACTGCTCGCGATCATTGCGCTCCGCCACGTGCTACGCACACTGGCGATGAGCACTGCCGTCCCGCCGGAGCATCGCGGATTTCACTTCCTGCAAGCTTTCTTCGCGCGCATCGGTGGCGAAGCGATCACGTTCCTGACATTCACCGGCCCGTTGCTCGGCGAAGCGACGAAGGCGGCGCTGCTCAAAAAAAGCGTGCCGCTCGGCGTCGGCGTCCAGGCGCTGGTGATCGACAACCTACTCTATAATCTGTCAGTGGCGCTCTTCATCCTGAGCGGCGCGTGCGTCATGCTCATCTCATACGACCTGTCGGCGGTCGCCATTTACGCGCTCGTCGGGATTGCGAGCGCGGCGTCGCTGACACTGTTGACGGTCGCGTGGGCGGTCAATCGGCGCATCCTGCCGCTGACCTCGTTGGTTGACGGACTCGTCAAGCTGGGTCTGAAGCGAAAACTGCTCACGGCCAGGCGCGAGCAAGTCTATCAATTGGAATCCAACGTCTACGACTTTTACCGGCATCGGCGAAAGGCGTTCTTCGCGATGGTCGGCCTTGATTTTTTTTCGCATCTCGTGTCGGTGATGGAAGTTTACGTCACGCTGCGGATGCTCGGCTTTGACCCGCGCGCCAACGTCCCTTATATAATCGAATCGCTGACTAAGGTCATCAACTTTCTCTTCGGCTTCATTCCCGCGACCATCGGCGTCTATGAGGGTGGGACGGGGCTGATTCTTCACACGCTCGGCTATGGCACCGCGACGGGCGTCACGCTGGCGCTGGTGCGCAAGGCCGGGACGGTCTTCTGGACGGGCATCGGGCTGTTGACACTGATCTGGCGGACGGTTCCGGGCGCGGCGCGGCGCATCGCGGATCGATACCCACGGATAAAAAAGGCGATGGATAATCTGGTTCTCTCAAACATCTCGCACCGCCCGGCACGCACCTTCGTCAGCGTGCTCGGCGTCGCGGTCGGCGTACTGCTGATCGTGTTTACCGTCGGACTGGCGCACGGCATCCTGCGCGAACGCGGGCGGCGCGAGGCCGGCGTCGGCGCGGAGATTATGGTACGCGCTTCCGGAACGATGGCGTTGAGCGGGGCGCAACCGTTCAATCTTGATGTTTCAGTCGTTGACGAGTTGGCGAAAATTGAGGGCGTGCGCGCCGCCGTCCCTATCGGTCAGAACACCGTCGGCACCGACACAGGCTTCGGCGTACGCATCATCGACGGTGTTCCATTCGACGAGTACACCAGGCTTTCGGGCCTGCGCGTCATTGAGGGCCGTTTGCCTTCCGGTGACGCCGAGGCAGTCGTTGACAGCGTCTGGCAAGAGCAGCGCAAGGCGAAGATCGGCGATACCTTACCTGTGTACGAACGACCATTCCGCATCGTCGGCGTGTACGAGCCGCCGGGTGGAGGCCGCATCAAGATTCCGCTGTCGGTGATGCAGGAGCAGGTCGGCGTCGAAGGCCGCTGCACCACGATTCTCGTCGCGTGTGTCGACCCCGCCGAGCAGGAGCAGGTCGCGGCGCGCATCCAGGAACGAATGCCCGACATGCAGATCATTTTCATGCGCGACCTGCCGGAGATTTATGCGTCGGGCGTTCCCGCTTTGAATGTGTTTATCAGCGTCGTGGTCTCGGTCGCCGCCGCCATCAGCATGCTGGTTATTCTGCTGGCGATGTACACCACCGTGACCGAACGCACGCGGCAGATCGGCATCCTTAAATCGCTTGGCATGCCAAGCATGAGCATCGCGTGGATCATCGAACAGGAGGCGCTGTTGGTCAGCGTGCTCGGTGTCCTGCTCGGCTTGGTGCTGACCTTTATCGCGCGCTTCGCCGTGATGCGCGCCACTTCTCTGTCGGTCGAAATCGAGCCGCGGTGGGTGCTGATCGCGCTGTTGATCGGGCTGCTCGGCGGGACCATCGGGGCCTTGTACCCGGCGTTGCGGGCGGCCAGACAGGACGCGGTGAAAGCGTTGAGTTACGAATAGTAGACGCTCAACAGTCCTTACTCCCGAACTCTGCACCGCTGACTTGGTACAAAAATTTTCCAATCACCGTCAAATGATGAAGGGCCTGGAATGTTGACATTCCAGGCCCTGATAGTTTTGCGTGTGACCATGAGGTTTATTCGCCCTGATGATCGGCGTGCGAGTGTTTGCGACGCGCGTATTCCTTCGCCGACCCGACGAAGACCAAGCCACGTCGGATGGTGCGACCGGCGGTGGGTATCGCCGTTGGGTTGAATGACAGAGACTCACGCGACAAATCGAGCCTTGTGAAATCTCCCTTGCTCCACAGTCCGGACGGGTCAATGAACGACTCGATGCGCAGGCCGGCCAACGCCGCTGAGTCAGGCTGCTGTCGCTCGATAGCCGTCAGGCGTAACTCGCTTGTCGCGCGGGCGATGAACGCTTCGATGTCGGTAGTTGTGCGCGGCAGCGCGGCGCTGAGGTTACGGTAACCTTCCGGTGTCACCAACACGTCGTCCTCAATGCGCACGCCGATGTTCTTATACTTCTCGAACGCGGGGCGCACGGTGGCGATCAACTTTTCATTCTCCGGCGTCTTCGGCAGATAATCGAGCGCGTCGGCGCGGACGTAGATGCCCGGCTCGTTGGTGAAGACCATTCCCGGCTCGAACTTCGTCACGTAGTCGCCGACATCATGAACGTTCATTCCGAGCCAGTGCGACGTTCCGTGCATAAACCACATGCGGTGTTGGTTTGAGTTGCGGTCGGTAATTAAGCCGAGGCGGAGCAGCCCGTCCTTGATGACCTCGGTTGCGGCGATGTTCACCTCGCTGATGGTCGCGCCGGGACGGGTCGCGCGGAAAGCGGCTTCCTGCGCGGCGTAGACTATGTTGTAAATGTCGGCCTGCGCAGGTGTGAACTTACCATTGACGGGAAACGTCCGCGTCACGTCGGCAGTGTAATGATCGTATTCCGCGCCGACATCCATCAGCAGTAAACTGCCTTGATTGATGCGCCCCTGCGATTCGTTGTAGTGGAGCGTCGTCGCGTTCGGCCCGCAACCGACAATCGAAGGATAGCCCCAGTAGTCGGCATTGCGACGGCGATATGTGTACTCGACTTCGGCCTCGACTTCGTACTCCCACTGTGCGCGTCCGGCGGCGGCCATCGAACGCCCGAAGGCTTCGGTCGTGATGTCGATAGCGTGTTGCAGACGCTGAATCTCCGAAGGGGATTTGCGCAGACGCATCGCGGCGAAGATAGGAAACGCGCTGCGAATCTGAAAGTCGGCGCCGCCCTCACGCTTCCACCCGGCAGCGAACCGCTGCTCGCGTCGCCACTCGCGGTGATCGCCAAACTCGCCGCTCGCCGCTTCCTTAATCGGAACAAGTAAAAACAGTGCGGCCTCTTTCTTCTCGACGGCGGAAAACAGCCGCTCGAATCCGGTCGCGACAGCGCCCGCCGCAGTCGTACTTGCCGTATTGGTATTTGCCGCAGACGTGGATGAAGCCGCTTGATCTTTCGTCGCCGTAGCCGACATCAGTATCGCTTCATTCTTCGGGCGGTAAGCTTCGCGTTTTTTGAGGGCCTGCATGAACGGCTCGAACTCTTTGGCCTCCCAAATCTCGCTGACGCCGGAGAGACGGTGCGCGTCGGCGACGCCGTACATGAATCCGTCCCACGTCTCGCGCGCCGGATTGCGTTTCGGGACGAACAGAATTTCGCGCAGAGACTCGTGGCCGGGCATCAATACCAGCGTCGCTCCCTGCTGCTTCAGGTGCGTCAGGTAATATAAGTTATTCTCCTGACGGTATTCATAGTCGACATCATTTGTGTAGACGCGCGGCTCGGCGCTATAGAGAACGAGGATGCCATTCGGCCCGATCTCTTTGGCGACCCGCGCCCGGCGCTCAATTAGTTCGGCGACTCGCGCTTTGTCATCAAAGACCGGCGCGGGCGGAGTCACGCGGATGGCCGGAGCCGGGACGAATGATGATTCGTTTTTCGCGTCGGACTTAGGTGAGAAGGCACCCGCCGACGAAGAGAAAAGGATGGTCGCGGCGAGCGTTAGCGCCGATAGTGATGTACGAAGCTTATGATGAACGTTCAATTGTTGTACTCCTTTGCGGTGTGGCGATGTTTGCAGGCGGCACGATGAAACGATAGTGATGCGCCTTCATCCGTCGCCGGTTGTCCGTTCGATACTCACCTGTTATTTGAACCCAGTTACTCAGCAGTGACAGGTAGATGGTGATTGGTGACAGGACGGCACCAAGCGATTGCGGATTGCGGATTAAAAACCAAAGCGTAGTTCTTTGGCTTGCTTCTTCAATCCGCAATCCGCAATCATCTGGTTACCTGTCAACCGTCACTTTTGAGTCTTTGGGTGTCATGAACCAATCGAGCACGCCGCTGCGGTCGCGGATGTCTCGCCAGGTTTCGATGTCCAGATTGATCCGGGCGAGTGCGGCGGTCGGCATGTGACGCACCTCCCCGGTCAGACGTTCGAGCAGTTGCTCGATGCCGAAGTTGTGTCCGACCAGCAAAACCGCGTCGGCGTTTTCATCACATTCCGACACGACGGTCATCAGTAAATCCGTACTCGCTTCGTAGATGCGTTCATCAAATCGCACTTCGGCGCTGATGCCCGCCGCCTCGACGACGAGCGCGGTTGTCTGCCGGGCACGCTCGGCGGGCGAACTGATGACGAGGTCGGGCAGTTCCTTTCGTTTGCGCAGGTAGCGACCGATCAGCGGCGCGGCCTTCTGCCCGCGCTTGTTCAGCGGACGGTCGAAGTCACGAACAGTCGAATCATTCCAACTCGACTTCGCATGCCGTAGTAGAAAAAGTGTTTTCATGTTGGTGAAAGATTACTGAGTATATCGTTCCTTCGCTGCTTCCCATGACTTTTTAAGCTCCGCCAGAAACGTTTTGAACTCCGGGTCACCCGACCGAATCGGTTCGAGAAGCGGATCATGTTCATACCACGGATAGCACGGCAGCCCGGTGTCCACCGCTCGTCTTAACCACTGCCGGGCGTTCGCATAGTCGCCGAGTTGCGTGTAGGCCACACCGGTAGCATAGGCGACATGATGATCCATGTACGTTCCTTCCGCCACTTTGCGCAGCAGCGCGGCGGCCTGCACTCTGTCGCCACGCGCCGCAAGGAAGCTTGCGAGCGTCGCTTTCGCACGCTGTTCCGCCTGTGCGCTGCCGCGTAATTCAGCGAGCAGCTTTTCGGCGCGCTGTCGTTCGCCCAGATAATAGTAAGCGTGTGCCAGATACCAATCAGTAACCGGCCCATCGCTGATGGACTGGGCTTCTTCCAAAAGCCGTGCCGCTTCTTTGAAATTGCCACTGAAGAGGGCGCCGTTCCCACTGGTTCGTAACGGCTCCACTCTGTTCGATGGATTGATTTCCATTCCGGCGCGCACTTCCGCTTCGATCAACTCGAACAGTCCGAGATGATAAAAGGCGCCGGCACGATAATAGTGGGGCTGTTCGAGGTTCGGGTTGAGTTCAAGCGCGCGCTGACTCTCATCCAGCGTTCGCTCCCAATCAAACTCGGTGTTACGGTAAACCGCCGCCAGCGCCTCGTGAGCTTCCGCCAGATTAGGATCGAGTTGCAACGCGCGGTTGGCTTCGCTCTTTGCCCGCTCCGACCAACTCTCGACCTCTGATTCGGGCGCGAAACGAATACGCATGACGGCGCTCGCCATCGCCAATCCGGCGTGCGCCAAAACATAATCAGGGTCGTTTCGCTGCGCGTCTTCAAACGCTTCGATTGCGGTGAGCGTGCTCTGCTTGGTGTAGCGCACCAACTGCGAGCGACCGCGCAGGTACGACTCATAGGCGGCGACATTGTCTGTGTAACGACAGTAAGCCCGCGCCTGCTCGTCGGCTGACATTTTGATTTGCAGCGCTGCCGCAACCTGCTCAGCGATTGCGTCCTGCAAGTTAAGCAGGTCGGCGCGTGGCCTGTCGTAATGTTTTCCCCACAGCGACGTTCCGTCGTTCGTGCGGGTCAGTTGCACATTCACACGAAACTGTTCGCCCGCCTGCTGCACCGTCCCCGTCGCGACGTAGTCACAGCCGAGCGACTGTCCGACCTCCTGAAGATTCACCTCTTTGTTCTCGTAACGCAGAATCGCACTGGTCGGGCGCAGACGGATTTGCCTGACGTTGGCGAGGCGCGTGATGATCGCATCGGGAATGCCGACTCCGAGAAAATTCATTTCCTCCGACGCGTTCAGCATCCGGAAAGGAAGAATCGCCAGTGTTGTCAGTTTGCCGGTGGGTGTCATAACCGGCGGCGGCGGCTGTCGCTCACGAATGAAGTAGCCACCGACGATCAGAGCGAGCAGCAGAACCGGTGTCAGCATGAACATCCACCGACGCGAGGTGGGTAGTTTAAGCGTCGCCGTCGCCGCTGCTTCCGGTTCCATTCTGACGGTGCCGAGATTGCGACGGTCACCATCCAGATGCTGCCTGAGCCTCCGCAGATCAACAATCAAATCTTTAATCGTTTGATATCTGTCCTCTCTATCCTTGACCAGCGCTTTAATGATTATCCGGTCTAATTCCGGCGGCACGTCCGGAACATAACGGCTTACCGGCGGTGGTTCGGTTTGCAGCACCGAGGCGATGACATCATTGATTGTCACGCCTTCAAATGGCGGCCGACCGGTGATCATTTCGTAGCACACTACGCCGAGACTGAAGATGTCGGTGCGCGCGTCAACCTTATAACCACGCGCCTGCTCCGGGGACATGTAACGCGCCGTGCCCATGACCAGTCCCGTTTGAGTCTCAACTAACGTCGAACCTTCGGAAACAACTTTTGCCTGTCCGGTTAATTTCGCCAGTCCGAAGTCCAGCACTTTGACGTAGCCGTCCGCGCGGGTCATCAGATTTTCCGGTTTGATGTCGCGATGCACGATGCCCGCCGCGTGCGCCGCTGACAGGGCGCTGGATACTTGCACTGCGATTTCCATCGCTTCGTCAGGCGGCACCGGTCCGCGTGCGATGCGCCGCCGCAAAGTCTCGCCCTCGACCAACTCGGTGGCAATGAAATGCGTCGACTCGAACTCTTCAATCTCGTAAATTGTCAAAATATTCGGGTGATTAAGAGCGGACGCGGCGCGCGCCTCAAGGATGAATCGCCGCACTCGCTGTTCGTCGGCGGTGAAGCGTGCGGGTAGGACTTTGAGCGCCACTTGCCGGCCAAGCTTGGTATCTTCAGCGAGGAAAACTTCGCCCATCCCGCCGGCGCCGAGTCGTGCGGTGATCTGATAGCGACCGATCCGGCGACCTATCAACGACGACGTCTCTCTGCCGGTAATCAGCCGTGCGGCTTCCGCCGCGAGCGGTTGTTCAAGGAAATGGTCAGCCCTGTTATGCGACGCGAGCAGTGATTCGACTTCGCGGCGCAATTCCGCATCACCCCGGCAAATTTCTCCGACGAACGCCGCGCGCTCGACCGCACTCCGCTCAAGTGCGGCGTGATACACATCTTCAATCCGATGCCAGCGTTCAGGAGTCATAAAACAGTTTTCAGTTTTCAGTTTTGACATAACTGACAGTGCAGTTCAACGGCGACGCCGATTGCTACTCACACTGAGAACTGAAAAATCACCGCTCCAGTTCAATCACCGCTCCAGTTCACGGAGCAGCCACGCCTTTGCCAAACTCCAATCTCTCATCACTGTGACCGGTGCGACGCCCAGGACTTCGGCGGTCTCTTCGACCGTCAGTCCACCGAAATACCTCAGTTCAACGATCTGAATTTTTCGCGAATCTATCGTTGCGAGGGTTTTCAGCGCATCGTCAAGTGCCACTAAATCTCCCGCCCGCTCCGGCGCCATGACAATGGATTCGTCCAATGCCACTGCGCGCACCCCGCCACCCCGCTTGGCACGTATTTGACCTCGCGCGTGATCCACCAGAATGCGCCGCATCATCTGCGCGGCGATGGCGAAGAATTGAGTGCGATTGTGCCAGTGCGCTTGTCGCTGCCCGACGAGACGCAGATATGCCTCGTTGACCAATGCCGTGGTCTGCAATGTGTGATCAGGATTCTCCTGCCTCATGTAGTGGTGGGCGATGCGATGCAGTTCTTCGTGGACCAGCGGTATCAGTTTGTCGAGTGCAGCCTGATCTCCGTCGCCCCAGGCAGCGAGCAGTTGGGTGACTTCATGTTGCGAGGTTGATGACATAGACAGCTATCGAATGAACGCAACCGGGTCGGCCACGGATCATGCAAATTGTATCACCACAGGCAGGGTCGGGCGAGACCAAGCTGCTGACTAATAATTTTACTAACCGATGATAGGGTTCGCCATCCTTCGTCGCGTTTAAGCGGTGAAGGGCAAAAAGATTTGCTCACACCCACGGATTCCGCGCTCCGACTGTGCCTGAAAAGCTCGACCCGAATTCTTTTTCGCACGCGGAAAACGGAACTTAAATGCGTTTCACATCAACCGGAGAAGGAGACTACTAATGACAAACAATCCACGCAAAAAGATTGGTATGGCAGCGTTGTTGTTGACAGCGACAGCAGTACTGGCCCTCTCGCCGAACACGATCCGCGCACAGCAGGCGACCGACGGCGGAGCGAGACCGAATATTTTTCAAACCTCGCTGGAAGAGCCTAATCAGGCAACGCCGGAAATCACAACTAACGAACTGAGCAAGATACTCGACCATCACAGCGAGCCTGTCTTTGACGTTCGTTCAACCAGGGAATATGCCATCGGTCACATCCCCGGCACCATTAATATTTACGAGAAGGAAGTGGAGCGAATTATCGAACTCTATCCCGACCCTTCGACGCCGATGATTCTCTACTGCAACGGCCCGTTCTGTGGGAAGAGCAAACGCACCTCCGCCCAACTGGTCGCGAAGGGGTACACCAATGTGCGCCGCTACCAACTGGGCACACCTGTCTGGCGCGCGCTTGGTAACACGGTGCAAACGGACATAGATGGATTCAAGTACATTTTCACAGGGGATAAGACGGCTGTGTACGTTGACGCGCGGTCTCCTGCCGAGTTCGCCGCGGGGACTGTGCCCGGAGCGGTCAACCTTCAGGCCGGCGAGTCGGAGAAAGCCAACGATGACGGACGATTGCCGTTTACCGACAAAGGTACACGGATTGTCGTTTTCGGAAGCACGACGCAGCAAGCCGTTGTGGTCGCCGCCGAAATCGCCCGCCGTGCTTATTGGAACAGCAGCTACTTCGGCGGAACGTATGACGATCTCAGGCAGTCGGGTCTGTGGTAAGAAATCTGGCTTGCACCTCACCACAGCACACTAAAGACAATCTCAGATGAAGGAGAAATTCAGATGATTCGCTTACACAAAACTATTTTCGTGCTGATACTTTTCGTCGGACTCTATGTCGGTGCGGTTCCCTCCGCACGTGCCGACACGCTGACCAATACCGGCACGACTACCGGCGGCCCGGTGTGGAACCGTCCATCACAGGGCAACCCGCCGGCGCCACCCGCCTCTTTCGGCGCGACCAGCGTGCGCTATCACGTCTTCCAATTCAACGTCGGAGTCACCGGTACGTATGACTTTCTGAGTCAGGCGACAAGCCCCGCGAACTGGGACAACTATCTGTTTCTCTACCGGGACAGCTTCAGCCCGTCATCGCAATTTACCAACGTGTTGATCGGCAACGACGATTTCCCAACCACCGGTCGCGCCGGATTCAACAGAGTCAACCTTTCGGTCGGCGTCAACTACTTTCTTATCACAACCGGTTTTAGTGACAGCGACTCCGGCAGCTTCAGCAATACGATCACCGGGCCGGGCGCTGTGTTACCCGGCGCGGCAGTTCCCGAACCGGCGACGATGTTATTGCTTGGCACTGGCCTCGCAGGAGTCGCGGCTAAATTGCGCCGGCGGAACAAATGGGCCGAATGCTCTTAGCCGGCGTGAGCGCGTGATGATGCGTTGATAGAAGCAATTTTCCCGTCGGGGGCGACATGTGTCACAAGCCCCCGTCGAGAAAATTTAAGGTCGAGAGAGTTTTAAGAATAATTGTGGGTAGTGGCTCAGCCAGAGGAAACAAAAACAGGCCGCCGATTGACGCGGACGAACGCGGATCAGAAAACACCTGATTGAATCTGCGTGTCTCCGCGTTGATCTGCGGCTTATCTCAAGGCCTTGAGTCACTACCTAATTGTGATGTTGAAAATCGGTTGAGTCCGGCAGCGTTCTGCTCACACGCCGCTCTGAGGGCTTGCCTCAATACCCCACCGCTGCGCCGTCGTTGCGTGGGTCGCTCGCGCCGAGCCGCACGCCGGTCTTCTCTTCGACCATGATGCCTTGCGCGTCGCCCATGTAGCGCGGACGTGCCGTCAGTTTGTGGCCGCGTTGTTCGAGCGCGCGCGAGGTGTCAGCGGACAAACCATACGGCTCGTACACCACTTCATCCGGCAACCACTGGTGATGAATTCGCGGCGCGTCAATCGCCTGTTGAATGTTCATGTCGAAGTCGATGACGTTGCTAATGACTTGCAGCACCGTGTTGATGATCGTCGGGCCGCCGGGCGAGCCGACCGCGAACCAGAAACTACCGTCCTTCCGGAGCACAAACGTCGGAGTCATCGCCGACAGCGGGCGCTTCTTTGGCGCGACCGCGTTCCGTTCCCCTTGAATCAATCCATACATATTGGGCGCGCCTGGCTTCGCCGCGAAATCATCCATCTCGTTGTTAAGCAGCACGCCCGTCCCGCGCGCGATCACGCCCGCACCGTAGCCGCCATTCAGCGTGTAGGTGTTCGACACGACGTTGCCTTCGGCGTCGATGACCGTGTAGTGCGTCGTCTCTTCCGACTCGGCACCGGCGGGCTGACCGGCGCGCACCTCCGCACTGGTCGAGGCACGCTCCATCTTGATCGTCTCGCGCAACCGAGCGGCATAATTTTTATCCACCAATCCGGCGACCGGAACATTAACAAAGTCGGCGTCGCCCATGTACTCGGCGCGGTCGGCGAAGGCGCGCCGCATCGCCTCGGTCGTCAAGTGATAACGCTCCGACGAAGACCAGCCGAGTTGTTTCAAGTCAAAGCCTTCGAGGATATTGAGCGTTTGAATCAAGACGGCACCGCCGGAAGACGGAGGCGGCATCGAAATGATTTCGTGCTCACGGTATTTGCCGCGCACCGGCTCGCGCTCTTTCGCAACGTAACCGCGCAGGTCTTCAAGCGTCATCAGCCCGTGGTGTTGCTTCATGTCGGCGGCGATTAACTGCGCCGTCCGCCCCTCATAGAACTCGCGCGGGCCACGTCGCTGTAAACGAGCGAAGGTCGCCGCCAACTCCGGCTGCCGCAAGGTATTGCCGTCTTCAAAAAACTTCCCGCCATTGAGCAGAATCCGTTTCGTGTCTGGGTAACGTTCGAGCAACTCGCGTGTGCCGCGCAACGAACGAGCGAGCGAATGACTCACCGGGAATCCTTCGGCGGCAAGGCGGCGCGCCGGTTCGACAAGTTGCGCCCATGACAATTTCTGCGAGCCGTACTTTTTGAGCGCCATCTCCATCCCGGCGACCGTGCCCGGCACGCCTGCCGCGCGATAGCCGATGAGCGACGAGCCTTCGCCTTTGATTAAATTCCCATTCGCGTCAAGGTAGATATTGCGCGTCGCCGCCGCCGGCGCCATCTCGCGATAATCAATCGCGGTCGCGCGCCCGTCCTTCAAGCGAATCATCATGAACCCGCCGCCGCCGAGGTTGCCCGCCGCCGGGTACGTCACCGCCAGCGCAAACCCTACCGCAATTGCCGCATCCACCGCATTCCCGCCCCGCTTCATCACATCAACTCCCACCGCCGAAGCGATGCGCGAAGTCGACGCGACCATCCCGTGCCGTGCGCGCACCGGAGCACGCGAAGCAAGCGCCGCCGACGCCGCAGGCAATGATGGCTTCATGCTCCGCGCGCGAGCTGCGGGAATGCTTGAAGCGACGATCAAGGTGGACAGAAAACAGGCGACGACAATTCGCTTAAATTGCATTGACACTACTCCTCTGACATAGCTGTGACTCACACATGAGTATCATCATCACTACCGATTAACCCTTCGCGCTACAAAGTTAATTCCATGAAGATCACGTTCTCGAACGGGTTGTAGCGGTACGGCTCGATTTCGCGAAAGCCGAGAATGCGGTAAAGCGCGACCGCGCTTTCCATCGTCTGGTGTGTATCGAGACGAATACTTGTGTAGCCGATGCGACGTGCTTCGTCAACAGCCTCAGTGGCGAGGCGCGCTCCGATCTTTTCTCCGCGGAACTTTGGTTTGACGTACAAGCGTTTAATCTCGCTGACGCCTTCAGCAAACTTTCTCAACCCCACACACCCCGCCGGTTCTGATTCTTTAAAAGCCAACAGCAGGCGACCCGCCGGCGACGCATACTCGCCCGGCAACTCGGCCAACTCTTTCGCGAAGTTCTGGAAGCAAAGGTCAAAACCGAGCGCCGCGGCGTATTCGTTGAACAACTCGCGCGCGATGATGATGTGGTCTTCGTACTGAGCGTGAACAATCTGCACGGACTTATAAAAGTTTATGCGTCAAACTCAATGACATGGATTTTTTTAACACAGAGACACGGAGGCCACACAGAGGTCATAAAGAAAAGTTTAAAGGTGTGTTCTGTAGTTTTGTGTCCTCCTGTGTCCTCATCTCTGTGACTCTGTATTACTCCTGACCTTCAACTCATTCAAATCACTTAGTTCAAAATCTACACCGTTGCGATTAGTCCAGCGAGCAACGCGCCGCGGCGTGCG
The DNA here is from genome assembly GCA_030859785.1 of Acidobacteriota bacterium. Classification (GTDB taxonomy): domain Bacteria; phylum Acidobacteriota; class Blastocatellia; order Pyrinomonadales; family Pyrinomonadaceae; genus JACDEG01. The sequence goes on along the minus strand of JALZJL010000153.1, from coordinate 1,989 downwards.
ATGTCGTCCACGACGATGTGTTCGTGGTCAGCGTTCGCTCCGTCTCCGTCAATGCTGAGACCGTCGAGAACCGCCGCCCCGATTGCTGCGGCGAACGCTGCGCTTCACCTGCTTTTGAGAGCGAAGCGAATCAAAAGTTACGATGCACGCGCTTGTTCGGCATCGCCGTCAGAGGAAGTAAGACTTCTGCCGCTACGCTGGGACAATTGTAATATTAGCAAAGTCACCGCCAGAGGTGTTCCCGACCCAAAGGCCAACCTGCCCCTTCTTGCGGTCGCTCAACTGATTGACAACCAAGCTAGGTTCTTTCGCGTCATTAACGAAGACCCTCACCTTCGGACTTGCGATGACAACACGCATGTGGAACCAAGCGTTCGGGTCTGGCACAGGAGCGACAGGCTGCTCATAAAGTCCCGGTTGCTCGGCTCGTAACTTCTGCCACGTATAGGTCGGATGAGAAATGTACTGTACAGCGCGGCTGCGCCTCGCTGGCTCCTCGGCCCTGAAGTTAAACGGGCGGAAATACACGGCATCATAGGTTGTTCCATCTACCCCATGAAACGCCACGCCAACAAAGCTTTGTTGCTGAACGTCCTTGCCTCTGACATCAAGCTTGATAGTGCCGTTGGTGAACTCAATCCCTTCCAGGTATGCTACGCCATCCCCCGGACTTTCGTTAAGACGAACCCCTTTCTTATCACCTTCATTGAGACTGCTCACGTTGCGGTTGAAGACTTTCAAGCCTTTGCCTTCAGCAAGCGTAGCCAGATCAGGGCTGCTTGTTTTCTTCTGACCAACAACATTAGAAGCAGTAAAGAGTCCGGCAGTGGAGGCAACCATCGAGATTACAAAACCACGTCGTTTCATAACTTTCCTTCCCTTCCGTTTCAAATGATTATTTGTAAGTCAGTGTAATACGCCTTTTTAGCAACATGCCAGAGGCCGACATGAGTTAATCATCTTACTTATCGCTCAGAGCCTCCATTGGAGAAATGCGGGCGGCGCGCTGCGATGGCAACAGGCAGGCGATGACAGAAACCACACTAATGATGACGGCGGTGCCAACAAGCGTCGCTAAATGGAGAGCCGGCACGCCGAAGAGGATGCTCTGCATGGCGCGCCCGGCCAGCCATGCTCCGATGACGCCCAGGATTGTACCGAGCGCCAACAAGCGCAGGCCAAGCGAGAGAAACTGCCTGCCGATCTGAGCGGGCAGGGCGCCGAGTGCCATGCGGATGCCGATTTCGCGACGACGTTGCGCAACCGCATAGCTCAACACTCCGTAAGTGCCGATGGCGGTAAGCAGCAGGGCGACGCCAGCGAAAAGGCCGATTAGCATCGCCGAAGAACGGCGGGCAACGAGGCTGTCGGAGATGCGCGTGTCCATCGACCGCAGATCACTTACCGCGAGCTCTGGATCGATTTTGCGAACGATGTTTTGCAGTGTCGTCCCGAGCGATTCCGGTAGCGGGCCGGTGCGTGCCAATATGAAAATGTTGTCGTTGGAGCGATAGCGATAGGGGAAATAGACCGCGCCCTGTGCTTGGCTTTCAGTAAGCTCCGCCTGTTTCACTGCGCCGACGACGCCGACAATGGTGAAGGCTTCTGCATCGGTTTCCTCACGCGAGCCTTGAAACAATCGTTGGCCGATGGCGCCGCCTTGCGGCCAGTAGCGGCGGGCAAAATCTTCGTCGATGACACAAACGCGTTCTTCGCGTCGTAAATCGGCGCTCTCAAGAAATTGTCCTTCGCGTAAGAGAACGCCAAGGGTGGCAAAGTAGTCGCCGGCGACACCATACGAATAGTGTCCACGAACTGACTCACCGGGTATGGGTGCGTGACCTTTGGGAGTGACAGCGCTTTTTACCTAATGTTCGACTCTTTTAGGCAGTGACAAGGCCATCAAGGTCTAATGGGTCACGACCCATTTGTAAATTCAAAAAGACCATCGCGGTATGCGACAAAACTTTGCGAATCAAGCGATGTTGA
>JALZJL010000116.1 GCA_030859785.1 Acidobacteriota bacterium | reverse complement strand
CTGTGGGCGTTAGCGCAAGGGTGGAGGGCGACCGTTGAAATGCGGCGCAATGCTTTCCGGCGCGAGTTGTCTCCGTTGATGTGTGCCACCATCGAGCGATGTCGTGCCGCGCTCAAAGTGCGAAGCTTTGCAGTGTTGTGCTCAACGCAAGCCCCGTCCCCTTTCACCGTCGGCTTCCGCCACCCGATCATTGTTTTACCGGAAGCGCTGTTCGACGAAACTATCGGTGACGTACTCAGTTCCGCGCTCGGTCACGAGATGGCGCACCTGCGGCGTCAGGACTTTTTGCTCAATATCATTTACACGCTGCTGTACGTGCCCGTCTCGTTTCACCCGCTGGCATTGCTCATCAAACGCCGCATCAATGAGACGCGCGAACTGGCCTGCGACGAAGCGGTGGTGAACACTGCGCGTGTCGTCACCGCCAAATCTTACGCACGCTCGCTCGTTCAAATGGCCGGCGCGGTTCCGTCTCTCAATCATCCCGGTTACACCCTCGGCATTTTCGACGCCGACATTATGGAGGAACGCATCATGAGACTGCTTCATCAACGTCGCGGCGCGAGCGCGCGTCTCGGAAAAATATTTCTGATAATCGCTTCGGCATGCCTTACGGTTGTCAGCATCGCGGCTTCGACTTCTTCGTTTCAAGCAGTGCCATCCGGAGAAAGAACAATTTCCGGCATGTGGCAAGGTAAGTTTCCTGATTGTGGCGATGCCGGGTGTCCGCCGGCGCTTGATCTGACGGTGAAGGCAGACGGAAGCGAGTTGTCCGGCCTTGCCATCTTTTACGTGGTCATCAACGGCGACGACGGCCCGCAGGTCAAAGACAAAGTTGAAGCATCATTGCTCGACGCGCGATTCGACGGCTCCACGCTTGTATTCAAAATCAAAACAAAGAGCGAAGAAATCCTTTCCTTCGAGATGAAACTCGTCGCCGACAACGAGGGCGAATTGAGAAACCTCAGTGTTGATGCTTCGTCGGTCTTCCGCATGCTGAAAAAAAAGGAGTCGAAAGCAGCGTCTGTGTCATCCACTCCCGAAGTCCAGCAGGAAGCAAACAACAGCGCCGCTCAGCATGAGCCAATTGCCGGAGATTGGACGATGAGGTTCGGCGACGAAAATGCGGCGACCGTCGGGAACGTTCCGGGATTTACGCTGACGTTCAAATCAAAGGGTGGCAAACTGACGGGGACAGCGACGCGCGGCGAAGGAGCGGAGAGGGCGGAATGGCCGCTCATCGATCCGCAGTTCGACGGTGAAACGCTCTCATTCAAAGTCAACAACGGCGATGAGATGTTGGCGGGAGAATTGAAACCAGTCGCTGGCGTGTTCAAAGGCTTATGGAAATCCACGGAAACAAAACAGAGCGGCAAGTTCAGTCTGACGAGGAAGGATTAAGTTGCTTTAGCTTCACACGAGTGGTGTATGTGCGAGCGAACATGAAAGTAAAAGAAGCATGAGAATCGTATCTGCGTTGTTACTGTTGTTCGCGTTACAGGGGCAGCTCACATCACGACCACCGCAGCCCGTTCCCGCGTCTGTCCTCGCATTCAGGAACGTGACGGTGATTGATATGACCGGCGCACCACCCCGACGCGGGATGACTGTCGTAATTAGCCGCAATCGTATCACTGCGTTGGGGACAACCGGAAAAGTTCAAATTCCTGAGACGGCCCAAGTCGTTGATGCTCAGGGAAAGTTTTTAATCCCCGGTTTGTGGGACATGCATGTGCATCTATCGAAGGAGAGGACGCCGCTTTCGTTGTTCATCGCCAACGGCGTCACCGGCGTGCGGAGCATGGGCGGCAGACCGGAAGAGTTATTTCCGTGGCGCGAGCAGGTCGCCTCCGAAAAACTTCTGGGGCCGCGCATTGTGACGTGCGGTCCGGTGGTGGACGGCCCCAAGCCTGCTAACCCCGACCACGCCATCGCCGTCAGCACCGAAGCTGAGGGACGACAGGCAGTTCGCTCGCTGAAGCAGGGCGGCGCAGATTTTGTCAAAGTGTATGACGGACTCTCACGTGGCGCTTACGTTGCCGTTGCCGATGAGGCGAAGAAACAGAAGATTACATTTGCCGGGCACGTGCCGTTGGCGATTACTTCATTCGAAGCTGCCGATGCCGGGCAGAGAAGTTTTGAGCACCTCGGCAACATTCTGCGGAGTTGCTCGACGCTTGAACCGGAAATGATCGAACAGCGTGTCAAGTCCGTCGTCAAACCAAGTAATAATCCAAACGACTTCACATCAATACCCGCGCGCATCGCCGCCCGAACCAAGATCGAATTGGAAACTTACAGTGAGCGGAAGGCCGAGCAACTCTTCGCGCGTTTCGTCACAAACGGGACGTGGCAAGTCCCAACCCTCGCCACCAAGCGGAGCCTTGCGCTTGTTGACGAAGGAAACTTTTTCGACGATCCACGCATGAAATACATTCCGCCCTCACAGCAGGAACAATGGAAGCCGGAAAATAACTTTTTCCTCAAGTACCGTACACCAGAGTTCATTGAGGTCAGGAAGAAGCTGTACGAGAAAGAGCTTGAATTGGTGACCGCAATGCGACGCGCCGGAGTCAGTTTTATGGCCGGGACGAACGTGCCTGGCGCGTACACATATCCCGGCTTCAGTCTGCATGATGAATTGGCGCTGTTTGTCCAAGCCGGCTTCACACCGATGGAAGCGTTGCATGCGGCGACACGCAACCCGGCGATGTTTCTCGGCGAGCTAAACACTTCGGGGACCATCGAACGCGGAAAACTCGCCAATCTTGTTTTGCTTGACGCCGACCCGCTGGCAGACATTAGCAATACCAAGCGCATTGACGCGGTAATTTTGAACGGCAGGTATCTATCGAAGGAAGCTCTACAAAAGATGCTATCTGAAGTCGAAGCCGCCACAAGCAGAAGCTAGATGTCATATCGTTCTGTTCGCCTTCTTTCACTTTACGCCCTTGCCTTCGACGAGTGTCAGCGTGCGATCAACTCCGGGCGCGTCAAACATTTCCTTCGCGCTGCTCGGCCAAAGCACTTCGAGTTGATCGACTTTCGTTGCCGCGCCGAGGCCGACGAACAAGCGCGGGTCGTTCTGCGACGAGTAGCCGCCGCCGCTCACTGCGTCGACGCGCTGGCGCAGTTTGCCTGTAGTAATGAAGATGAGCGCGCCAATTCCGTCCTTCGGACTTCGCTTCGCCGGGTCTCCGACGAGACGAAGCTGTAGCCAGTGATTCCGCGCTTCGGTGACGTTGCGTAACACAGCCGGCGCGCCGTCGATGTTATTGACGACGACATCCTGTCTGCCGTCACCGTCGAGGTCGCCGACCGCCAGACCCCGGCTCGGCCACGCCGTTGCCAACCCACTGTTCGGCGCGGCGGGCACGCGCTCGAATCGTCCGCTCGCGGTGTTGCGGAACAAAAGCATTTGCTGCGCGTAGGTCGTGCCCCACTGCTGCTGATCGACGAACGGATACACGTGGCCGTTCGCGATTATTACGTCCTTCCATCCGTCTCTGTCGTAATCCATAAAGCTCGCGCCCCAGCCGAGAAAGGGGATCGTCGGTTCGCCGAAGCCGGCCTGGAACGTCAGGTCGGTGTAGTTGCCATCACCGTCATTGTGGTAGAGCGTGTCCGTGTCGTCGGAAAAGTTGGTGACGTAGAAATCAACGCGCCCGTCGTTGTCATAGTCGCCAACTCCTAATCCCATCCCGGCCTGTTCGCGCCCGTTCTCGTTCAGCGCAACACCCGACGGGTAGCCCGTTTCTTCAAACGTACCGTCGCCCTTATTGATGTAAAGCTGTTTCGGAGTTGAGTCGTTGACGACGATTAAATCAATCAAGTCGTCGTCGTTCGCGTGCACGAAGGCGGACGAAAAGCCGTAGTACTTCGGCGCGTCATTGACGCCGGTCTTGGCGCTCACGTCCTCAAAAGTGCCGTCAGCTTTTTGGTGATACAGCGTGTCGCCCTCGCCCTTCAATCCGCGCGGCCCGCACATTACCGTGATGCCGCGAAACTGACAAAATTCTTTGGCGACGCTTCCGGGTTTGCCTTTGTCGGCGGGGTTCGGCGGCAACATATTCAAGTCGAATTCGACATAGCCCGGCACGAACAGATCGAGCCGACCATCTCGGTCGTAATCGCCGAAACTGGCACCCGTGCTCCAGCCTCTGCGCGCGACGCCGAGCTTTTCCGCGATGTCGGTAAACGTGCCGTCGCCGTTGTTACGGTACAGGCGCGCGACGCCGAAGTTGCCGACATACATGTCCGCGTCACCGTCATTGTCGTAATCGCCGACAGCAACGCCCATCCCCCAACGCTCGTTCGCGACGCCCGCCTTGTCGGTCACATCCTCAAACTTCCAATCGCCGAGGTTGCGATACAGCGCGGCGCGTGGGTGCTTCTCCTGACCCCGCACCGCCGCGAGTGTCGAGCCGTTCAGAATGTAAATGTCAGGTCGCCCGTCGTTGTCGTAATCGAAGATCGCGACGCCGCCTGACACCGTCTCGATGATGTATTCCTTCGTCGGACTGCCGGAGCGATGCTTGAAATTGACGAGTGGCGTACGCGCGGTCACGTCTTCGAAAATCTTCGGCGCCTTCGGATCGACGATGCCGATGGTGCGCGGTGCGGAGTAGGTGCGCGCCGCGCCGGTCGAGACACTGCCCATCCCCGGTGTCGCATTTTCGTTTCCTGTTTGCTGCGCGCGGATCGAGAATGAAGACGCGAGTGTGAACAGCAGCATGGCGAGAAATGCCGACGCACGGCGAAGTTCCCGGCGATGGATACATTGACGTAAAGTCATATCTGATAATCCAACTCAAAGACTAAATCAGAGCACCATTCTCGGATCATTCTATTTTGTGCCGGACTGTTCTTCTCTGATGATGTGATAACGACCAACGTCAAGTTTACCAACCGTCTGCGTCCTGCCGCCCGGCCATCGAACTTCAATCGAACTGATGCCCGTCGCCGCACCCACACCGACGATCACGCGCGGGTCGTGTGATGAAAGATAGCTGCCCGCGCTCGTCACGTCGAACATTTGTTTGATGCCCGCCGCGTCGGTAACGGAGACACGCGCGCCGAGGCCGTTCCGGTTCGCTTTCGTTCCGACAAGTACGAGGCCGAGCCAGTGATGCTTTGTTCCGTTGTTAAGTAGCATAACGGGCGCGCCGTCGGTCGTAGAGATCACGATGTCGGTGTCGCCGTCGTTGTCGATATCACCGAAGGCCGCGCCGCGCGCCGCCAGCGGGACGCTGAAAGGTTGACCCGCCGACGCCGAGACGTTGACGAAACCTTTGCCGGTGTTTCGCATCAAGAGCAAAGTCTGTTTATACGTCAGGTAGCTGGAAGTTTTTTCGATGGTGTCGAGGACATGGCCCTGCGCGACGAGGATGTCGCGGCGTCCGTCGTTGTCGAAGTCCACGAAGCGCGTGCCCCATCCGGAATAGAGCAGCGTGATCTGCCCGACGCCGGTGGTGTTGGTTGTGTAGTTGAAAGTCATGTCGCCGCCGTTGCGGAACAACGGGTAAGTCTCGTTCGACAGTGCGGTGACGAAGACATCCGGTTGGCCGTCGTTGTCATAGTCGGCGGCGGCGACGCCCATCCCGGCGAATGTCTTGCCGTTCTCGTCATAGCCGACGCCGGACAGCAAGCCGACATCTTCAAAAGTTCCGTCGCCGTTGTTGCGATAGAGAAACTGCCGCACGCTGTCGTTTGCGACGAATACATCCATCCATCCGTCGCCGTCAAAGTCGGCGAACGCGACGCCCAGGCCTTTCCCCGAAGGATCGGCGATGCGCGCCGCCGCGCTCACGTCTGCAAAGGTCCCATCCAATCGTTGGTGATAGAGAATGTTGGTCGCGCCTTTGAAATTATCGGGGTGGCAGTAAGCACGATAACCGGCACGCTGCTCGCCGCAGTAGATCGAGCCGCTCTGAAAATCCCACTCCATATAGCGCGTCACGAATAGGTCGAGCCGCCCATCGCGGTCGTAGTCGAACCAGCCCGCGCTCGTTGACCATCCGCCGGCATTGACTCCGACGCGGCGTGTGACATCCTCGAATGTGCCATCACCCTTGTTGCGGTAGAGGATGTTTGCGCCGTAGCTGGTGACGTACAAATCAACAAATCCATCGTTGTCATAATCGGCGGCGGCGACGCCCATCGCGTACCCTTCGCCGCGCACGCCGGCGCGCTCAGTCGTGTCTTCAAAAGTGCCGTCGGGCTTTTGCCGGTACAGCCGATTCCAGTATCGCGCGTCGCGCTTGTCGGGCGACGCGTTCTTCGGCATCGGGTCAAGCAGTTGCGCGCCGTTCGTCAAATAGATATCAAGCCGCCCGTCGTTGTCGTAGTCGAACAGCGCACAGCCTCCGCCCATTGATTCAATCAGATACTTTTGCGAAGTCGGCGACGCGGCATGCTTGAATGAGATGCCGCTGGCGGCGGTGATGTCGGCGAACGTGACCGGCGACTGGCTTTGCGGCGCGGCGGGCGGCGGGCGCTTGATCGGGTCGGCCCCGCTGTACGAGCGTCCGGTGCGCGTCGGTGGTGTTTGAGTCGGCGAAGATGTCGAAGGTGACGAACCGGACGGCGTTGTCGTTGAAGTCGGCGGCGTCTGCTGCGCGCGGACGCACGACATGCCGACCCACCAAGACGAAGCAACGACTAGAACGATAACAAACCAGACACACCGCAAGCGGGTCAATAGCAACTGATGCATCACGTATAACTTTTCGATACCGATTACTGCCTACTGCTCACTGCTTGCACAGTGATATTCGCCGGCTTGATGTCCGCCGGGATGAATTGCCGGTCAATCAGGTCTTGCATGTTAATCGGCTTCTCAAGGATACCAGCCTTGATCCCCATGTCGTGAATCTGCTGAAGGTCTTCGTCGGTCGGTGTTAGCATCCGGTAACTGACGCGATCCGGCGGCTGCGTTAGCACATGGCGCACGACCTTTTCGTCCTGCCGGAAATACGGCGAAACTAATTTCGCCGCTTCCAGTCGGTGCTGCTCGGCCCACTCGCCGCTCTCCGCAATGCCGCGCACCAGGTCGCGCACCACTTCGGGCCGCTCGCGAATCAGTTTTTCGTGGACGACGAGCACGCACGAGATGAAGCGCGGCCAAATGTCTTTCGCGTGATAGAGCACACGCCCTGATCCGTCCAACTCGGCTTTCGCGGCGTGCGGCTCGCCGACGAAATAGGCGTCAATCGCTTTCACCGCGAGCGCGCCGGGCATGTCGGGCGGCGGCATCTCGACGAAGTTAATCTCTTCGATCTTGACTCCCTGATCGTCCATCAACTTGCGGATGACGAGATACTGGTTGCTGAACTTGCTCGGAATCGCGAACGTCTTGCCGCGCAAATCGCGCAGGTCTTTCGCCGGCGAACTTTTTTGCACCATCACGGTCGAACCGTCGCGGTGGCCGAGGTAGACGACCTTGACCGGCACGCCCTGCTCGCGCATTTTCATTGCGAGCGGTGCGATCATAAACGTCGCTTCAAGCCGCCCGCCCTTCACCGTCTCAACGACCGTCGGGAAATCCGTAAAACGTTGCGACTCGAATCGCGTCGCAGTGCTCGTCTTCGATGCGTAGTCCGTGACCGGGCACGTCAGGTGACACGTGACCGGCAGGAAGCCGACATTCAATTGCTGCCGCGGCCCGTTCGCGACATTGGCCGCCTGCTCGACGCTTCCACCGCCCCCGCGCTGCCACGGCTTGAACCGGAGCAGTCCGAGCGCCGCGATCAAGACGATGACGCCGAGCGCCACACGTGCGGCTGTCGAACGAAGCATGCTATCTCCTCTGCTTAAAGTCCTGATTGGACATGACACTCCATCTAGAAAGTGCCTTACCCTCTCGTGGATACACTAAGCTGAAACGTTTGTTGAGACGACGATTCAGGCGGCGACTTCGACGTAAGATGAATAGCTGATCGGCTCTGGTACTGCATACCCTTCCAAACGCAACCCTTCAAGGTGAAATTCAATGGCCTCTCGGATGTTGCGTTCGACCTCTTCTCTGGTCGTCCCGGTCGAGCCGCATCCCGGCACATCGGGAGAGTAGGCCGAGAACCCGGTCGCTGTTTTCTCTACAATAATTAAGTATTTTTTCATGGCTTCAACCCTGCCTGCTTCAAGATATTATTCAGCGTGCCAGGTGCCACTTCAGCGCCCGGCTGTCCTGGAATCGTGACCAGTCCCGGCTTTGTCGAATGCTTGTACTGATGGTGGCTACCTTTCGTCCGTACCCAGAACCATCCGTCGCTTTCAATCAGCTTGATGATATCCCGTACTTTCACACGCTAACGATAGTTTCTCACATGTCGAACGGTCAATTCCCAGCATGCCCGCGGCGTTTATGCGTTAGCAAACGCGCTCTCCGAATCATGCTCTAAGCCAAGTACGCTCAAGATGCGGTGCGTCGCTTCGACCACTTCCGGATGCGTCAGGTCGCGCGGTCGCGGTGCTCGCAGATGCAGTTCACATCTAATCTGCGCGGGCCGCTCCGAGAGGACGATGACGCGGTCGGCGAGCTGCGCCGCTTCCTCGATGTCGTGCGTGACGAGCACGACGGTGCATGGCCGCTCGTGCAGCAGGTGGGCCAAGTCGCGGCGCATCCGCAGGCGCGTCAGATAGTCGAGTGCGGAGAATGGTTCGTCGAGCAGCAGAATATCAGTCTCGCCGGCAAGGGCGCGCGCCAACTCAACGCGCTGGCGCATCCCGCCGGATAGTTGACGCGGGTAATGTCCGGCGAAACCTTCGAGCCGAATGAGGCGCAGCATTTCGCGCAACTGCCGCGCTCGCTCCGCTTCGTCCGTTAGATGGCGCAAGCCCATCGTAATGTTCTCTGAAACGGTGAGCCACGGGAACAGTCCGCCGTGTTGATAAACCATTCGCACCGAGCCGTGACAGATCACTTGGCCGGAGGTCGGTTTGTCGAAATCCGAAAGCAGATTGAGCAGTGTCGTCTTGCCGCACCCGGAAGGACCGACGACGGCGACGAACTCGCCGCGCGCGACTTCAAGCGACAAATCGCGAAACACCTCGACCGCGCCGAACGAGCGCGCGACTGATTCGAGAATTAAAGGCTTACTGTTCATAACCCCAGCGGACGCTCTGAATCTTCATCAACTGCACCAGCAGCCGGTCAATCACGACTCCGATAATGCCGATCACAATCATCCCGACAACCAGCAAATCCATCCGCAAACCATTGCGCGCGTCCCATATCGCAAACCCTAAACCGTCGCGCCCCGCGATCATCTCCGCCGCGACGACGACGACCCAGGCCAGCCCCGCCGTGACGCGCAACGCGGTGATGACCTGCGGCGCAATCGCGGGTAGCGTGACCTGCGTCAGAAGTTCCGTGTTGCGATAGCCGTAATTCTGCGCGACGCGGAAGTAGACCGCCGGGATGCTGGCGACGGCAGCGATGGTCGCCAGCACGATTGGGAAGAACGACGCCATGAAGATCAAAAAGATTGCCGGCACGTCGCCGATCCCGAACCACAGAATTGCAAACGGAATCCAGGCGAGCGGCGACAGATTGCGAAAGAAATTGATGGCCGGCAGCAGCGCCGTCCGCGCACCCGTGCGATGTCCGAGCCACAGCCCCAGCGGAACACCGAGCGCGACGGCCAGAGTAAATCCGGTGATGACGCGGAACAGCGACGCGATCAAATCATTCAGCAGGCGACCGGTCTGGAACTCTTCGACGAAACCTTTGGCGACCGACACCGGCGACGGAAAGAGAGACTCTGGAAAAACATGCAGCGCCGACAGCATCCACCACAGACCGAGCGCGCACAACACCACGGCGAGCGGAAGAAGGCGCGACTTGCTGTTGAGTGTGGTGGCATTCATAGACATCAACAAGATTGCGGATTGCGGATTGAAGGCGGGATTCCGCAATCCGCAATTCGCAATCGAAGTGCTTATCCCTCGCGCCCGACGCCGAGCGAGTCGGCGACGCGGTTGATGTAGTTGAACCACGAAGCGATGAGCGTTATTTGTAAAATGCCTTGATCATCGAAACCAACGGCGCGCAAGCCTTCGTGATGCTCTCTACTGATGCGCGTCGCATCTTTCGTCAACTGCGCAACGTAGTCGAGCATGACGCGATCCTGTTCCGAAATCGGGGCGGAAGTATAGTCATCCTGTAGCGCCCTCACCAATTCTTCGTCCAGTGTGACTCGACGCAGAAACTCTGCGTGCGATTCGATTCAATAATGGCAGCGATTCGTCACCGAAACGATTGTCGTAATCATCTCGTGCTGCCGTCGGGTCAGCGGCAAGTCCGGCGACATCAACACGCCGAACGTCGCGAACGCATGAAACAGCGCGTCGGGAATCAGACTGTGCGACGCGACGATTCCGGATGAACCGCCGTCCGCCGTCGGGTGTACCGGCGCGGCGTACTCCGCAGGATACAACTCGCGCTGCGCTTCCAGAGCGCGGCGTAATTTCTCGTCAGCTTCCGCTAAAGGAACGGTTTTAATCCACGTCATAATAGTTATCTTTCTTCAGATCGAAAGGTCTGGAGTTCGAAGTTTGGAGTCTAGAGTCAAGAGCTTCAGAGCTGGAAAGTAGATTTTGACTTCAGACTCTTAGACTTCAGACTTTTTTTGAGTAAATAGTAAACGGGCACGCCCGATGCGACAACCGCGACGCCGAGCAGCGCCTGCTTCGGGTTGTTGGCCGCCAGCATCACGAGCAACACCGCCACCAACACGAGAAAGACAGCCGGTGTCAGCGGGTACGCCGGTGCTCGGTAATCAACTTTTGTCGTCTGCCCGCCACGCCGCAGCACGAAGAGCGCGGCGACCGCGAGCGCGATGAACAACACCGTGACGAAGATAAAATACGCGACGATGTCATTGAAGCTGCCGAACATGACGAGCACGCACGCAAGCGCGGCCTGCAACGCGATGGCGCGCGCGGGCGTGCCGAAGCGCGGGTGAATCGCCGCCGCCGACGAGAAAAATAATCCGTCGCGCGCCATCGCGTAATAAACCCGCGGCGCGGACATCGTCATCGCGGCGAGGCTGCCGAGCACCGACACGATGACGATGCCTGAAAAGATTTGCCCGCCGGCGCGCCCGAACAATGCTTCGCCCGCTTGCGCCGCGAACGTCTCGCCTGACACGACACGCTCCAACGGTACGAGGTAGATAAACACGGCGCTCGTCAGCACGTAAACGACCGTCACGATCACGACGCCGTAGACGAGCGCGCGCGGCAGTGTGCGTGCCGGGTCGCGCACTTCGCCCGCAAGCTTGCTGACATCCCACCATCCGCCGAACGAAAAGAATGCTGCCACCATCGCGCCCGCCAGCGCCCCGATCAACGGCGCGGACTGCGGCCTCTGTGCGACGAACGGTGTAAAGTTCGACCACTCGCCGAGACCGAGGCCGAACGCCCACACGAAGATAAACAGTAGCAACCCGATCTTAATTACCGTCAGCCAGCGCAGCAACCACGCGCCGCGCCGGACTCCGAAGATATTTACCGCCGCGAATGAGAGGATCGCGGCGGCGGCGACCGCCTGAGCGCCGGGGTGAGATAAGTTGAAAATGTAGCCGACATAGCTTGCCATGCCGACGGCGAGCGCGGCGGTCAGCCCAGGGTCCATCACCAGAAACGACATCCACCCATAAAGAAACGCGACCTGCCTGCCGTACGCTTCGCGCAGATAAACATACGTGCCTCCGGCTTCGGGAAAGCGCGCCGCCAACTCGCCGTAACAGAGCGCGCCGCAGAGCGCCATCGTGCCCATCACCAGCCACACGACCAACAACCACAACGGTGAGCCGAGCGACTTCGCCATCCCGGCGGGCGTCAAAAAGATGCCGACCGCGATCACCTCGCCGACGACGAGCGCGGTCGCGGTGCGCAGCCCGATCCGGCGTTGAAGATTACCGTCTGTTCTCAAAGCAAAGTCGTTGGACGAAAACTTGAGGGTGAAGAACCAGGATTTTCACCGCAGAGTACGCAGAGGATAAAAGCAAAAGATACGCGACGGGCAGTTGAAATTCATTTCCCCTCTCCGCGACCTCCGCGTGCTCTGCGGTGAAATGCTGTTTAAACCCGTTCTAAAACGTGAAGCGCGCGGCGATTTGAAAAGCTCGTGGGCCGCCGGAGCCGAAGACGCCACCCGCCGTCGTGATCGGTTGGCCGAAACTCTGTGAGCCTAACACGTTCCCGAAGCCGGAGTAGTTGACGTTCGAGACGCCGAGCACGTTCGTCGTGTTGAAAAGATTGAAAACCTCGACAATCGGTTCGAGCCGCGCGCGCTCGCCGAACGTGAACACTTTCGACAGACGCAGATCGAGAGAACTGAAGTTGTCGTTGAAACGCGCGTCATCAGGGGCGAGTGGCAACTGCTGCCCGTTGATGCCGCCCGCCGCGTTGATCTCTCGGAGGAAGTTATTAAGCTCCGCGCCGGTCTTGAATAGTCGCCCGCCCGCATTGCGTTGAAGAACGGGCACGCGCGTGCTTGCGTCCGGCAGCAGAATGTCCAACGGGACGCCGGAAGCAAGCGTCAGAATCGGCGACAGACGAAAACCGGCGGGCAACTCGAACGCCCCGGCGAAAGTGAAACGGTGGCGCTGATCATTCGGCGTCGGGCCGTACTCAAGCTGAATGTTGTTCGAGTCAACCGGGCCGTTCGAGAACGGAATCTGATCGTCGTTCGCGTAGTTGAACGCCTTCGACAGAGTGTACGACGCACGAAACTGATAACGGTCGGAGAAGCGTTTCTGTAAACTCAAAAGCAAGCCGTCATACTTAAACTTCGCGCTCGATTCGATGTTGACGACGCGGTCGGGGCCGTCGACAACCGGATTGAAAACCGTGCCGATGTTGCGTCCGATCAGAAAATGCGTGCCGAAGTTGTGAAGGTAATCCGCCCTCACGACAAAATCTTCCGCGAACTCGCGCTGCACGCCGACGTTGAACTGCTGAACCATCGGGTTCTGCAAATCATTGTCGATGATGTTGATGCCCGACGCGCCTGCACCGGGAAGGATGAAGCCGGTGAATGGATTGGCGAAGCTCGGCGCGAACGGCGGGAATTGATTGGTGTTTTGGTCGAGGAAAAAGACGTTCCCGGCGCGCACCGCGATTGGCAGCGCCCGACCGTCGAGTCCGCGCTCAAGCGATTGAATCTGCAACACGATGCGGTCGTAGTAAATCCCGTAGCCGCCGTGGACGCTGGTGCGCCCGTCGCCGGTCGCATAGTTGAAGCCGACGCGCGGCGCGAAGTTGTTCTTGTCGCGTTCGCGCGTACCCGTCAGAAATGAGAGGATCAGCGGGTTGAGTTCATCGACGCGGTTGATGTTTTTTACGTCGGTGTCGAGTTCATAGCGCAGGCCGAGGTTGAGCGTCAGGCGGGAATGAACGCGCCAGTCATCCTGAAAGAAAAGTGCGAAATGATTGTTGTCGGCATCGGGGATGACCAGCGCGCGGTCTGGTACGGCGCTGCGAAGCGTGACCGCGAACAGCAGATCGTTGTCATTAACGCGGCCATCGCCGTTGTGATCAAAGTCGGCGAAGTCCTGCACGAACTCGATGCGACCTTGTTGGAAAACGCCGAGGTCGAAGTCGGCATCAACGCGCTGCACATCACCGCCGAGTTTGAATGTGTGATTGCCGTGGACAAGCGTCAAGGCGTCGGAGAGTTGCACGCGGTTCTGCCGTGTCTGCTGCGGCACGCGGAACGAGGCTCCGTCCTGCAAACTCGGAAACGTGAACTGCGGCGAGGCCGTCACCGGCACAATGTTGTTAGAGAAGTTGTTGACGCTGAACGTCAGGCTGTTGACGATTGTCGGCGACAGTAGGTGTCCAGTTCGTCAGCAACGTGTGGTAGTTGTTGCGGCTCGACTGGCGCTGAGAAGCGGAACCGATCTGACGTATCAACGTGCTCGCCGTCACGTCGTCGGTGCGCTCGAACGAGTAACGGAAGCTCAACCGATCCGCATCCGGCGGACTCCAATCAACTCGCCCGGTCGTCAGCAGATCATTCAAGGGAGCCGACGCGAAACTGCGCCGGATGGTGCGGGCCGCGGTGTCGCGCTCGCCGACCAGAACTGCGCCGTCCTGATTGCGATACTCGAACGCACCAAAGAACCACGCCTTGTCTTTCGCGATGGGGCCGCCGAGCGCAAACGCATACTGTTGGCGGTCGAACGGCGGTTTCTGTCCGCTGTTGCGGTCGAATGTGGCGGGCAGACCCTGCAAACGTCGGTCGCGCTCGAAGAACGAAGCGGAGCCATGCAGTTCGTTGGTTCCCGCTTTGGTCACGATGTTGATTACGGACGAAGCGGAGCGTCCGAGTTCGGCGGAGAAGCGATTGGTCGCAAGCTGAAACTCCTGCACAGCTTCCTGCGAAATATTCTGGAGCGCGCCGCCAACGACATCATCGTTGTTATCCGTGCCATCCACCGTGATGTTGCCGCCACGTCCGAGTTGTCCGGCGGACGAAATCAAGACCGTATTAGTTTTCGTCGGGTCGAAGTTAGGCGCGGGCGAGTTGCCGGGGATGAGCAGGGCCAGTTCAAGAAAGTTGCGCCCGTTGAGCGGCAGGTTCTCAATGTCGCGTGAATTGATGATTCCATCTATCACCGCGGAGTTCGTATTAACTAAAGGATAGTTATAAGTGTCATCAAGCACGACTGTTTCGGTTGGCCCCGAAGCTGATAGTGGAAACTCGAAGGTCGCGGTCTGCCCTACCTGAAGAGTCACCTTCGAAGAGAGTGTCTGGGCAAACCCGCTCGCTTGTGCAATTACTTCATACTCACCAACGGGTAAGTTGGCGAACACGAACATTCCTTCGTTGTTGGTCGTCGCGTCTCGCTGTGTGCCGGTCGCAATCTGTCTCACACTAACCTTCGCTCCCGAAATCACCGCGCCGGTCTGGTCAGTGACGCGCCCGCTCAGAGTCGCGGTGGCGGACTGCTGGGCGAAGGTCGTTAAAGAAAAGAGAACTGCGAGTATCAAGCAGGCGAGGGCCATCAAATGCTTTCTCACTTAAGATGTCACTCCTTATTAAAATGTTTGAGTGGCGGGGAAGCGCCG
Organism: Acidobacteriota bacterium; assembly: GCA_030859785.1. GTDB lineage: Bacteria > Acidobacteriota > Blastocatellia > Pyrinomonadales > Pyrinomonadaceae > JACDEG01. The sequence continues at coordinate 2,606 of JALZJL010000116.1, read as the reverse complement.
GGTCATCAGTCTGTCGCGAATCCGTGTGTCGAGAATTAATATTCAATAAGCAATCTGCTCGCCGCACTCTGTCATGCCTGCGTGCGTCTCATCATGTTGCTTAAAAACTGAGCGAATGAAGAAGTTTGCCGGCTCGTTGGTGAGTTCGAGGATAAAGCGTTAACCAATTAACCATCACGATATTACGTGAGCATTCACGAGATGCCGAATAAAAAAGCGAAATAGCGTGCGTCGATGCTTAAGGTGGATAGACATAGCGCTCGCTGCAAAGCATCTGCGTTATCGCCTCGGACGGTGTTTGCCTATGTCGCTTGTCAGCATGCTAAGGTTCGCGCTGTTGTGGTATAAAAATGTCTCATCAATCACAGCACGCCGGGTCATAAAATCCGCTTTCGTTCCGGCTCATACAATCAGCGTCAGGGCCGTGGCATCGCCGTGTCACCGAAGGCCGCGCAGTGTTGTGACAAACGACATCAGAAAATGATCCGAACACATGCAAGCTTTCTCGTTTTTTAGACGCCACCTTAATCCCACCGTGGTGATAGGTCTGACGCTTGTTGCCGTCATCACGCCCGCATGTCAGGGTGGGTCGAACCTTCCGGACAAGTCTTCAAAAGAGTACCGCGAATACGTCTCGGCATTTTACGTCGGCCTGGCTGCGCTTGATGTCGGTGACGACGTGCGCGCCGAGGAGAGGTTGAAGCGGGCAACCGAAGTGGTGCCGGGCGAACCGGCGGCGTGGGGTAATCTCGGCCTGCTCGCGTTGCGGCAGCGAGAGTTCGACGTGGCGGCGGAGAGGCTGGAAAGGGCACGCACGCTCGCGCCAGACAACGCGGCCATCTATTCGCTGCGCGGATTGTTGGAGAGCAGTCGCGGACAGTCGGCGGAGGCGATCAGAAATCTTCGGCGCGCCACTGAACTGAACCCGAAGGATTTGCGCGCGACCTACTCACTCGCGCAGGAGATCGAGCGCGAGGGCGGCGAGAATAGCGAGGCGGAAGTGCTCGGCATCTACGAAAAGATTCTCGAAACGGAGCCGAGTAATCTCGCGGTGCTGCTCGAAGTAGCGCGGCTCGCGGCGAAGCGCGGCGACGTTGAACGGTTCCGTCAGACGGTCGCGCGCATCGCGGAGCAATCAGCAACGTGGCCGCCGGAAGTGCGCGAACAACTCGTCGCGCTGCAAACAGCGGCGGCGGGACCGAACCCGCGTCAGGCAGCGAGTCGCGTCGCGTTCCTCAGAAACGTGCTGTTGCGCGTCGCCGAATATCGTCAGAGCTTGCTGGCCGTCAAACTCCCCGCCGACATTCTCGGTGAACCGTTGACGCGCTTCGTCCTACTACCGTCGCCTGACTTCACGCCCGCGCCGCCCGACGAAGCCGTCACATTCGCAACGGAACCCTTGTCCGGCGCTGAAGCGAACAAATGGACATGGGTCGGTTACGTGTCGCTGAACGGAGAAGAGAGTCCGGTAATGGTGCTTGCGAATAACAGCGAGGTGCGCGTTGGCGAGCGTGCCACATTGATGTTTCCCGGTGGCGCGGCCTCGACACCGCCCGCGCCGGATGGCATCGCGGCGATGGATTATAACTACGACTTTAAGACAGACCTGGTGTTGGCCGGCGCGGGCGGCGTGCGGATTTATAAACAAGAGAGTCCGGGCGCATTCACCGACGCGACGACCCGCGCGGCCCTGCCCGCCGAAGTAGCGAACGCGCGTTACACCGGCGCGTGGCCGGCGGACGTGGAACTCGACGGCGACCTGGACATCGTGCTCGGCGCGGAAGAGGGCACGCCGGTAGTTTTAAGAAATAACGGTGACGAGACATTCAAAGCGGTGCGTCCATTTGAGGGCGCGAACAACCTGCGCGCCTTCGCGTGGGCCGATGTCGACGAGGACGGCGACCCGGACGCGGTGCTGGTTGACGCGCAGGGGCGTCTGCAAGTCTTCGCCAACGAGCGAACCGGACAGTTCCGCGCGCGCGCCGTTCCGCAGACGCTCGGCCAAATCGTCGCCGTCGCAATCGCCGATGCCAACAGCGACGGACGCCTGGATGTACTTGTGCTACAAGCCGACGGAGCGATTCGACGCCTCTCGGACAAAGCCGATGGCGCTAATTGGGAGGTCGATGAAGTCGGACGCTGGTCGGATGCGGGTAATCTCAACGTCAGCACGGCGCGACTGTGGGCTGCCGACTTCGACAACAACGGCGGCATTGATCTCGCGGCGTCGAGCGCGAATGCATCGCGTGTGTGGCTGAGCGGTGTGGACGGAAAGTTCAACCCACTCGGTGCGTCAATCGCCGGTCGGGTGCTCGATGTTGCGGAAGTGACCGGCGACGGGCGGCTTGACTTCGCCGCACTCACGGAGGGCGGGCAGGCTGCGCGCTTCGTCAATCGCGGCACGAAGGATTACCACTGGCAAATCATTCGCACGCGCGCCGCGAACGCTGTCGGCGATCAGCGCATCAACTCGTTCGGTGTCGGCGGCGAGATGGAGATTCGCTCCGGCTTGCTCGCGCAAAAGCAGATCATCAATGGGCCGCTCGTTCATTTCGGTTTGGGCGAGCAGACGACCGCCGACGTGGTGCGGATTGTCTGGCCGAACG
>JALZJL010000113.1 GCA_030859785.1 Acidobacteriota bacterium | reverse complement strand
GCCGTTAACACCGGGTATAAGCCGGCTGCTCTACCATTGAGCTACGCCCCGGAAAAGTTGTTGATCGCGGAGTCAGGAATCGAACCTGAAGTCTCTCGGTTATCAGCCGAACGCTTTCCCATTAAGCTACACCGCGAAAATTGTGGTTGACCCGGCGGGGCTTGGATTTGAAGTGAAGAAAAGGTTGGTAGGTCCGGTGGGATTTGAACCCACGATCCACCACTTAAAAGGCGGTTGCTTTGAACCTGACTTAGCTACGGACCTGTATTTCTCTCCAATGGTAATAACCTCTTTCAATAGCTGTTTTCCTTCTATGGCAATTCGCGCACCTAATTTCGCACTTGTTTATCTCCTCGACAATACGTTGCCATGCCTTACCTAACCTTAGCATCGAACATACGGCTGAGGTTTTGCGTCCACGCACATGATCGAATTCCAGCACTACTGGGTCGGTTTCTCCACAATCAACGCACGGATGAGTTTCAAGAAACTCGAAGATGCGTCTTGCGTGTTCCTGCCTGACACGTTTGCTTCGTGCTATCACCACCTTTTTATGCTTTTCGTAATCTCTTTGGTAGTAGAGTTGCGACCTTTCTCTATTACAATCTCGGCAATGGGACTGAAGACCATCCTTTGACCGGGCATGTTTGTTGAAAAAACTCACTAACAACTCGCGCTTACAGATACAACATCTTTTGTGTCTCATAGGGAAGTATTATATAGCGCCATAGATTTTTAATAGGCTCACGGCTTAAAAGGCCGCCGCTCTGTCACTCGAGCTCCGGGTCAACATAGATTGGCTGGCAGGGTCGGAGTCGAACCGACATCCTTTCGATTAACAATCGAACGCTTTGCCAATTAAGCTACCTGCCAGTAAAGTCACATCACACCAATGACACCTCGGAAGGCGGGGAAGCACGGAGAAACTCCGAACGCGGAATGCAGCACGATGAAGCAAAGCAAATGCTTTTCATTCATCGTTCCGCATTTGGCGTTCGTCCTTACTCCGTGCCTCTGTCTGGGTGGTAGGAACTTGCGGTGTGCGTTTTCAAAGTTGGTTGCGGAGGCGAGATTCGAACTCGCGACTTCCGGCTTATGAGGCCGGCGCTCTGATCCACCTGAGCTACTCCGCATCGAGAGAAGTCTTGATGAGCCTGGCAGGACTCGAACCTGCGACCCTCTGCTTAGAAGGCAGATGCTCTGTGTTCCGTCTGAGCTACAGGCCCGCGTGAATGTTGAAAGCATGTTGGAGGCGGCGGAGAGATTCGAACTCTCAACCCGCTGTTTACGAAACAGCCGCTCTCGCCAGTTAGAGCTACGCCGCCGGTTGATGTGGTGGACGGGGCGCGAGGCTTTCAAAGGCCTCTGACTCTCCACAGTCCCACGCAAGTCGCGTCCTTGCGGGGATCGAGACACGCCCCGAAAACTTTGGATTGCAGATGTGGTTGATGACGAAGTCGCTGGTGGTCGGAGTTGGTATCGCACCAACCTCTCAAGGCTCTTCAGACCTGCGCTAATCGTGTCTCAGCTATCCGACCGAAGGGAAGAGGACGTGTTATTTGATTTGTGAGTGAAGGCGGGGCGAGCGTGGTGCCCGCCCCGTCTCGGTTTACGCGGTGCGTGCCTGGCCGTCGGATGACGCCGCCTCCGGCGTATCGAGGAAAAGGTACTTGCGCCATTCCGGTCGCGCCTCAGCGTAGTGGCAGAGCACGACTCGCTCCAACTTCACGCGCAACGCGGATTGTGTGGTGAGAAGCGGCATCCGCGCTTCTTCCGGCGTGCGGTTGGCCTTGCGGTTGTTGCACGCGAGGCAGGCGGTGACGATGTTGACCGGCGAGTTATCGCCGCCACGCGAGCGCGGGTGAATGTGGTCGAGCGTCAATTCGCGCAGTAGCTTCTTATCGCCACAGTACTGGCAGCGGTACTTGTCGCGGATGTAAATCCGCAGCCGCTTCATCCCTGACGCCTCGCGGCGACGGCGGACGTTGATGTATGTGCGGCGGCGAATCACGGACGGCACCGGGTACGCGTCGCGCGGCGTGCGCAGGACACGGTCGCCATCCCACTCTTCAACCGTCACGCTGTTCTTCAGCGTCATGATGACTGCGCGCGCGACGCTGACAGTGCCGAGCGGCTCGTAAGTTTGATTCAACAGTAAGACTCGTCCATGCACAAGTGTGATCACACCCGGCACCTCCTTTCCTATTAGAATCACCTGAATGGGTGGTAAAGGTCAAAAGAAAATTGAAGCATCCGGCGGGAGTCGAACCCGCGTCTTCGGTTTTGCGGACCGACGCCTTGAACCAACTTGGCTACGGATGCGTGAAAATTTCGCTGTCACGATGTTGGAACGAGAGGCGGGCTTCGAACCCGCGAGACGAACTTGGAAGGCTCGCATGTTTCCGGCTACATCACTCTCGCTCTGATTGGTTGGGACCCCCGGTAGGATTTGAACCCACAGCCTGAGCGTTCGAAGCGCTCCGCTCTAATTCCGATTGAGCTACGGGGCAAAGTAATCCGAAACATACTCCGAAAGAATTAGTGCGTCAGGTGAGACTCGAACTCACACATCCCCTGCTTAAGAGGCAGGTGCTTTAACCGATTTAGCTACTGACGCGGGCGAGGCAGGCGGAGTTGACGAGATTCGAACTCGCATCATCCTGATCGACAATCAGGTGCTCTGGCCGTTGAGCTACAACTCCAATGTTATTGATGAGTGGATAAGGAGGAGAAGACAAAGCTTGGGCGCGGCTAAGTCTCATTACTGTTCACCGCTGAGGGCGCTTGAGGGCGCAGAGAAAACGATTAACGTGCATTCCTTCTCGGCGTGCTCGGCGGCTTCTGCGGTGAGTCTTTGGGTTGGCCGGCGGGATTTGAACCCGCACGATGCCGCGTTCACAGCGCAGTGCTCTGGCCGTTTGAGCTACGGCCAACATAAAACTTTTGGCGGCGCCGGTGGAACTCGAACCCACTAACAGCAGCTTGAAAAACTGCGCGCTCGTCGCTTTGCATTCAGCGCCGTGTGACTTGCGTAAAAACATAGGTGCGCGTGGAGAGATTCAAACTCGTCACTAAACTGGGTCTAAGCGAGTCGCCTCTACCGGTTGGGCTACACGCGCGTGTCAGTTGAATGGTTGGTGAACCCGGCACGATTCGAACGTGCGTCCTCGACCTCCGCAGGGTCGCGCTCTTGATTCCGCTGAGCTACGGGTCCGTGGAAAGGGATGAGGGATGAAGGATGAATCAGAATAGCGTGTTATTTTCCTCATCCTTTCATCCTTCGTTCCTCATCAGAATGCATGCGGTAGGACTCGAACCTACGGAGCCACGTGTAGTGACCGCTGGGTTACAGCCAGGTGCCTTTGCCGCTCGGCCACGCATGCAAAAATAAATTCGTTATGCTACAAAACAGGAGAGGGCAGAGAGATGGCGAACTGTAGACACACTACGGCGCACACTTCTCCTAAAGGATGACGTGACCGTTGGACTCTCGCAAAGCACACGGTCAGTCATCCGTGAAGGCATCCCCTGCCCTCATCCTTTCACACAAGGTATTTCAGTTTTCAAACAACAAAAAAAGAGCGGGCTTAAAGCTTCTCAAGGGAAGCCGCCCGCTCCGACAATTCTGCAAATTTTACTTTGAGATTTGGGGAGCGGGAAGCCGCTCCCGCTAAACTACGTCTGCAATTGACGGTCTTTGCGAATCCCTAAAGATTCCGGTGCTGTCAATCTATGTTTGAGCACGCCGCCAAGAGATTGATTGGATCGTATCGAACTCAGACAATAGACAGACCACGCCGCGCTAAGGGTGCCAACCGTAAATGACCGCCGGGTCGTTCGGTTGGCGCCGCGCATATGAAGTCTGTTTATTAGGTTCGTTAACATTGAAATTTTCCAGTCTCGACTTTTACGCGCGCATCGCAACTGCGAAAGCGCGAGCGGGCATGTATAGAGTAAGACCGCGACACCTGTCAAGAATTTTTTTCGACACCGTTACTTCACAGCGAAAAAGTCAGGTTCGACATCCGACAATCATTTGATAGGAATGACGTTCGGCAAAGTCTCCGACTCCAAAGAGACATCGATAACTGTCGCGAAGTCTTCAACGATAGACTTTATGTGAAGGTCGTCCGATGTGAATATGCGGGCCCGACGCAGAGCCGGGCACGGCTAGACGAAAAGCGATGAAGGGAATGCCGGCGCTTTGCAGATAAGCGGTCAACGCCTGGCCTTCGCGGCTGTCCGGGTGAACGCCGACATCCATCGCGTGGCGGTGGTCATAGCCCCAGCGGTTATGCAACTCGGTCTGACCGAAGGCGCTGATCGGCAACCTGCGATTGAACTTCGAGGCGAACATACTCTCGATCCGCGCGGCATCCGCGAGCGACCAATTGGCGGAACCGTTGTAGCGGATGTAAGCCGTCTTTCGCACGTAATCCGCCGACGCTCCCGGCACAAAGACGGGAAGCGGGGCGACCTCGTCTTCGACCAGAGATTCGGCGAGCATCATGTCCGCCGCTTCCATCTGCCGCCGCACGTCCGCTACTTTCGCGCGCTCTTCAACAATGGCCGCGTCACTATTCTCAATCTCGCGCCGGGAGAGGATGCCGTCCGTGAATAATTCTTTGAGCTTATCATGTTGAGCCGAAGCTTTGACGACGTTGGCCTCGCGCAGGGCGAGCAACTTTTGGAGGCTAACCTTGTACTCCGCCGTGGCTTTGGCGAGGTCTTCTCTGGCTTTGGCGCGCGCCGCTTTGGCTTCCGCGCGCGCCGCTGAAGTGGCAGACGCTGTGACCGGCGTGCTCCTCCGGCGTTGCCCCGAAACGCCGGCATTCGGCGCGACGAACAGCAGCAGCAAAGAGAACAAGATGGCGAACGGGTTTGTTGACACGGGTGGAAATTCTTTTCTTCGGGCCGTTCTGACGGCGCACATCGGGTACAACGGTAGCGGTTAAATGTGGCGCGATTCTACGCCGCTCCGCGCCGCTCGGCTGATTCAATGACCTTTTGAATGAAGTGATGGACGCCCTCCAGCGCCACGCCCTGCTGCTTCAGCCGGTTCAGTATCGTCGCGCCCTCGCTGTCGAGGAAACTGAGATCGGCCAGGTCAATCATAACTTTGTGTCCGGTGCGTTCGCGCAATTCGTTGCTGATTTTCTCCAATAACTCGGCGTCCGCAAGTGTCAGCGACCCTTCGACCTGGAGAATCGAGCGATTCATTTGCTGGTCGTCCACTTGTGTGATGTGTGTCGGCATGCTTCAGTTAACCTTTCGTCTCCACCTCATCCCGCACACGCCGGCTTGGAGACGACTTCATATTTACGTCCGGCGTGCAGGTTAGTTTCTGAAAAACCCCGTCTGCCTCCATCGCAACAAACAACGGAGTTAAGTGCGACGTGTTAGAACGGGTCTTGGATGCGACGGCGTGGTGTGCGGGTTGTGAAGGCGAAAGATTTACAGAGGGCAAAAAGATAATCACTCTTCAGGCGGCCTCCGCGTCTTTGCGCGCGACGACAGCATAAAGCGGGTCTTCACCACGGCGGCGGTGCGGGCGACAGTCCAAGCTTTCGACGGTGCCCCAATTTCCCACGCTCCGCAGGTACTCTCTAATCAAATGCGCGTGACCCGCGTCATTCGTCATCTGCCAGGCTGTGACGGCCTTAGTCGGGAAACAGCGGTTAGAGAATGTCACGGCGAGCGGCGCGCACGGCTTCAGCACGCGCCCCACTTCGCGCAGGACTTCGATGGGCCGGGTCAGATACTGAATCGAGACGCAGATGCCCACGCCGTCAAATGAGGAATCGGCAAACGGCAGACGGGGTTCGCGGTTCAGGTTCTGCACGATAACTTCGTCCAACTGTGGGTTGGACGACAGTTCCTCCGCGTTCATTCCCACGCCGACGACGCGCCCATACCGGACATCGGTCGGCAGGTGGCTCACCCAACTGCTCATTAAATCAAGAATCATGCCGTCTGCCGGGAACATTTCCCGGTACAACTGCGTGACCGCGGAAATTGCCCCCGCGTCGATGTGCGTCACAAGACGCGTCACCGCGTAGAACTGTTCGTCCGGTGAATCGTCGTAACGCGCGAACGCGGCTGCCGGTAAGTTTGACATCAAAATCTTGGCGGTCATTTTCTGTTATGTCTCGCACACCTCTGATCTGCGCAATCTCAATTGTTCATCCGGTTCAGTTGCCGCGTCGCCGGTGCTGCATCTCGTCGCGTCGCATCGGCATCGCGTCGATCAACGGATAAAGTTGCGCGGGCGAAACGGCTTTCTTCTCGCGCATTTTCACGCCTCCGTCTTTGCCGACGAGAATTGACAGGAAGTCACCCGGCTGAGCATCGAAATTCTTTCGCAGAGACTCAGCGGCGGCAGATGATAACAGAGACTCTCCGGCGCGGCTTGCTCCGTTTTCTAAAACGACGACGTAAATCAGGTCACGCTCGGCCATGCCGGAATGCTGTTCCTCCAAGCTTCGCTGCTGTCGCACATACTCCGGGTCATTCACTGACGCAGCAAAGGTTATTAACAGACGATTCTTCCACCTGTGTTGTCGGAGATTAAATGATTCCGGCAATTGATTTTGTGCGGTCATACTCGCCACCCCGAAAGCGATGAAAGTTAACCCGACGAATAATGCTGCGAGCGTCCGTCGCGCCCGCCGAGTGTGCCGGTTCTCATTCACGCTGCTGCCGTTGGTCATAACACGTTTCTGCATCCCGTTCCTGTGTCTGCATTCCCAGACCTCACCATTAAATCTACATCAGGAGCGGGTCGCGATGCATCACGAAGGGCTAACGGATGTTGCGTATTTTGTTGTTGTGATCGAGAGACGTCGGGCGGGCAATTCAAATGGGCGTTCTAAGTGGTCGGACGCATTTGCAACATGATGAACAGACTGTTGTGAAGCCAACACTGTACCATCCTATTCACACTGCGCGAGCAACGGTCGGGAATAGGAATCTGCGTGATGAGCGTTAAACTAACTGCGATTGAGAACTTTCTTAATGACTATCTGGACGCGAGCCGATACGCCGAGCCGTGCGGAGTCTACGTCGATTCCGCGCGTCCCGTGGCGCGACTCGGACTCGCGCTTGAGCCGTCAGACGATGTCGCAGAGTGGATTAACGGCGAGCGTCTAGATGCCCTCTTTCTGCATCGCCCGTGGAAATTGGAGCGGGCACTGACGGCGTTGCCGGAAGGCGTCGGCGTCATCGCGTATCACCTCGCTTTCGACGAGCGCCTGACACTCGGTTATAACCCGCGTCTGGCACAGGCGTTGCGACTCTCGGGGCTTGAAGTGTTGGGCGAAAAAGAGGGACGCCCACTCGGCATGTCGGGCGATGTTTCAACATTGGCGGCAATGACATTTACTGATTTCGCACGCGCCATCGGCGAAGTGTTCGGCGGTTATGAAAGAAACGACACGCCCACGTCGCCGGAGGTCACGCGCGTCGCGGTGGTTGGTGCGATGACCGATGCGCTGGTGCGCGAAGCGTCCGCGCGCGGTGCGCAGGTCTACGTCACCGGGCAGTTCAGGGCGCCCGCCGAAGCGGCGGTCAAAGCAACTAACATCGGTGTCATCGCCGTCGGTCACCGGCGCAGCGAAGAGTGGGGCCTGCGTGCCCTGGCCGGAGTTTTAAGGGAGCGCTGGTGCGATCTGCAAGTTATTTTTGAATCTCGCAAAGGAGCATCGAATGAGCCAGTCGATGAGTCATGACGAACTACCGCAGCTGGGCCTGGTGTGTATCACGGCGTCAGACGCGGTGCGCTATCGCGCGCTGACTCGCAAGCGCTTGTTGCAGTTCGACGACGCTGAACAGAAGCGCATGCTCCGCGAGTTGTATGCAGACAATCTCTCGCGCTTCGACAAAGCACTTGATTACTGCCACGCACAAAACATCCGGTTGTACCGCTTGACGTCGGCGCTCTTTCCGTTCGCTGATGATCCGGCGGGTGTCGACGTGCTCGAAGAGTTTGGTGAAGCGGTGGGTCGCGTGGGTCGTCGCGCGCTCGACTTAGGCGTCCGCGTCGTGTTGCATCCAGATCAATTCGTGGTGCTTAGTTCCGACTCGCCGCAAGTGCTGGCGAACAGTCTCAAAATTCTTGAGACGCACGCGCGCATTCTCGACTTGCTCGAACAGCCGCGCTCATCCTGGGCGTTGATGGAAATACACGGCGGCAAGGGCGACAGAATCGGGCGTCTGATCGAAGTCACGCGCGCTCTGCCGGAGGCGATTCGTTCGCGCATCGCTTTCGAGAACGACGAGTACACGTACAGCGCAACGCAGATTTTGGAAGTGTGCCGTGGCGCCGGCGTGCCGATGGTATTCGACGCGCATCACCACATCGTCCGCGAAAAGCTGGACAGCTACGACCATCCGAGCGTGACTGAAATGTTTTGGGCGGCGCGCGAAACTTGGCCGGTCGCGGAGTGGCAACTGGTGCATATTTCAAATGGTCGCGAACGTTTCAGCGACCGCCAGCACAGCGATGTGATCTGGACGATGCCATCCGCATTTCGCCACGCGCCGTGGATCGAAGTCGAGGCGAAACACAAAGAACTGGCAATCGAAAAGCTGCGCGCCGAGTGGCTCATCACGCGCTCTGAAACGGTGGAAGCAAACGCATCACAGGCGTTGGTATGAAATTAGACTTTAGAAAAATTTACGTGCAGCAAGGGATTAACGGCAATCCGCTGTGGCGCGCCAATGCTGACGCGATCATCGCGCGGTTTCCTGCCGCCGAGATCGTTGCGGTCGAGTCGCACTGGAAGATATCGGAGTTGTTCGCCGCCGACCCGTCGGACTGGATGCAGACCAAGCGCGAAAGTCTGGTGCTCGGCATCAAGTCAGGACTGTCGCACACCAAGAACGGTCGCTCGGCAGACTTCATCGCGGCCTCCGCGTCCAACGGTTGTCTGAGCAGTTGCCAATACTGCTACGTCTCACGGCGCAAGGGCGGCTCGAATCCGCTGACCATCTTCGTCAACGTCGAGCAGATCGCTGACTCGATTCGCCGGCACAGCACGCGGCTCGGCCCGAAGCCAGAACCCGACCAGTGCGACCCGCGCTTCTGGACGTACGACATCGGCTGCAACGCCGATTTGTCGCTCGACGCGCTTGTTTGCGACAACCCTGGCCACCTGGTGCGCGAGTTCACGACGATGCCTTACGCGAAAGCGACCTTCGCCACCAAAACGGTCAACGACAAATACTGGACGCGACTTGATCCGCAGGGGAAGACGCGCATCCGCTACTCGGTGATGCCGCAGAGACTCGCGCGCTACGTGGACATCGGCACCAGCCCTATCTCCGACCGCATTCGCTCGGTTAACAATCTGGTCGAAGCGGGCTACGAAGTCCACTTCAATTTTTCACCGATCATCATCTACGGCGACGATCTGGAATGGAGGCGCGACTGGGTCGAACTCTGGAAAGAGATTGACGACGTGCTGACTGACGAAGCGAAGCGACAACTGATGTGCGAGGTTTTCTTTCTGACGCATTCCGTAGCGCTGCACGACATCAACATGCGTTGGAATCCGAAGGGCGAAGAGTTTCTGTGGGCTCCAGAAATTCAAGTGCCGAAGAAGACCGCGCCCGACACCGTGGTCTACGACTACACGATGCGGCGGCGCGAACTTGAAAGATTCACGGGCGGGCTTAAAAAGTACTTGCCGTATTGCCCGGTCAGATATTCGTTCTAAACTTTTCTGCCGGGCGCGTTTCCTTGTCGATGCCCGACGTGCCCTCCGCCCGAACCTTCGCGCCCTCTCGTTTGCGCCTAAATTCTGACTCGCGTATAAGCTCAAACCATGACGGGACAAACGACTCGGCAGATCAACTTGCGCTTCGCCGACGAGCGAGACGTTGACGCGCTCGTTCGATTCAATCAAGCGATGGCGCACGAGACGGAAGCGAAGCAACTCGCGTCCGACGTGTTGACGGCGGGCGTCAGCAACCTCCTGAAAAATAGTCAATACGGTTTCTATGTCGTCGCGGAATACGACAGCGGGGACGGCCAAAAGGAAGTGGTCGGCTCGCTGATGGTGACATATGAGTGGAGCGATTGGCGCGACGGACTATTCTGGTGGATTCAGAGCGTCTACGTGAAACCGGACTTCAGGCGGTGCGGCGTCTACCGGCAACTCTACGACTTCGTTAAAACCAGCGCGGCGCAACAGAACGTGTGCGGCTTCCGGCTCTACGTCGAGCAGGAGAACACTGCCGCACAACGCACGTACGAGCGACTCGGAATGACGGAGACACACTACAAGATGTACGAAGAACTGCGCGAGAGTTAGCTTGACCGCCGTGCCTTTTTTCTGTTGATGGGTACTGCATTGACCGCCCACAGCGTCGCCGAAGCGCTAGGACACTGTCACCTGAGGCGGGTCGGCGTAATCGTTCCATAGTCGATCTATCTCAATTTTATCCGGCGCGCCGTCGTGGACGATGAAGCGGTAGCGCGAAACGTGCGGGCGATTGGGCGCAATCTCCCACCGACCGAGTTGCGAGGGCGCGTAGTTGAAGAAGGGTTCGGTCGGGTGGATACGCATGGGTTCGGGCGCGCGAAAGTTTTCGGGGTGGCCGAGAATCGCGATGCCGGCCAGCGCCCCGTCGACACGCCCGCCAATGTCGCACCAACGCGCGCGCGTCGCGTGGCCGTTCGTGCGGTCTCGGCCCTCCGACGTGAGAAAGAAAGTGTTCTCTTTGCCGTCCCACTCGCGACGCCCGCGAAAGCCGACGCCGCCATAATGATACTCCGGCAACACCAACGAACTGCCTGCGACGTTCTCCTGTTTCGAGACGAGGTCGAACATCCAGTAAAGATTCTTTCCCCGCCCGACGCGGTATACATTTACCTGCCACACTTCATCAAGCACTGTTTTCGGTTGTGGCACGCTCAGATCAACGTAGCGGTGACGCGACGTGAAGCCTCCGTCAACCGTGCCGTTCCAGATCGCATCGAGCGAGACAAATTCGACGGTGCCGGTCGCATCGCCCATGTTCCAGAAGTCGGGACGACGCCCCTCGAACTCGGTCTTCGTCCACGCCGCCCAGATGCCGTGATGATGCAGATGATTCGGCGGATAGTCGTCGGTCACCTCTCTGCCCGACGGAGTTAAGACCGAATGAATGTAGCCGCCGCGCCGGAACACCGGCTTGATGTCGGGACGTGGCAACACCCCTTTGCCCATCCGGTACGCGAGCACCGGACGCCCGGCGACGGTGATGTGTAAATCGTCGCGGTCGCGTTTTACTTCGATTCGTTCGGACGACGATTCGACTGTCTTCACCGCTTCAAGGCGAAATATTTCCGTCGCGCCCGCTTTCAACTCGTCGAGGACGAACCGCGCCCTCCGCTCGCTATCAATCTGAAGCGGGAAGGTTCGACCGGTCGCATCGCGCAAACGATAAAACTTCTCTTTCGCTTCAACCGGCATCATGAATGAAACCAGCGTTTCTCGTCGATCAAACTTTCCGGCAGCGATGGTGATGAGCAGCGGTTTGGCTGTGGCACGTGAAATATGGGAAAAGACGAGACACGCAAGCAGCAGCAGGATAGAAATTCTCATGGCTTTGATCGTTAACCGCAAGAGTGCCATTCCTTCCTTCACATTAACATCTGATATCTGACATCTGACATCTGTTCTACCAATTCGGCGGCGCGCCGACCGGGTACTGTTCCAAATCAAGGACGGAGCCGGTGATGCACTCGCTCTCGTCGCTCGCAAAATAGAGCGTGGCGTGCGCGATGTCGAGCGGCACAAGTAGTCGACCGAAAGGGCGCGTCTGCGTCGCTTCCTCGGCCCAGTTTTCATCCTTGCCTTCCGCCAGCTTGATCTGGTGTTCGGTCGGCGTCAGCGTCCAGCCGGGATTGATCTGGTTGACGCGGATGCGGTAGCGGTTAAGATAGCTCGCGTTGTTCTTGGTCAGCGTCATCAGCGCGCCCTTCGACGCCGAATACGCCATCAGCTTCGGCTCGCCGATGTATGCGTTGACCGACCCGATGTTGATGATCGAGCCTGACTGTTGCTCCTTCATGAACCGCACGGCCTGCTGCGTGCAGACAAATGCACCGCGTACGTTGACCGCGAATATCCTGTCCCACAACTCGACGCTTGTGTCTTCAATCGTGCCCCGTGTGGTGATGCCGGCATTGTTGACCAACACATCTATGCGCCCGTAGACGCTGACCGTTGCGTCAATCAACGCGCGACACTCCGCCTCGCTGCTCACGTCGGCCCGCTGAAAAACGGCCTGACCATTTTCGCGGACGATGCTCTCAGCGATTGTCGCGCCCCTCGCCTCGTCGATGTCAGAGACGACAATTCGTGCGCCCTCGTTTGCGAATAAGCGCGCGATGCCTTCGCCCATCCCCGCGCCCGACCCGGTGATGACGGCGACTTTGTTTTGGAGACGGTTCATGTGGAGAATTGTGTCTGACCCGACATTCATACCGTGCAGCGGCAACCGCACTTGAACGTCAACCCAACCGGCGACACGTGATGAGTCGCTTGATCCTGACGGACGTGCAGCACGACCAGCGTGTAAGGGTTGAAGACCACCACGTCTCTCACGCCCTGCGACAGATAGAACTGCGGCGCGATTTCGAGGTCTTTCGCCTCGTAACCTTTGCTGATGACTTCGATCACCGCTTCCGGAACGAGCTTGATCGCTTCCTCTTCCTCGTCAGGCTCGCGACAAAAGATGGAAACGTCCGGGCGCTTCAACGAGCCGTCTGGAAAACTAACGTACACGTCGGCGGCATGGACGCACCAGCATTCGCCATCTTTCGATTCAGACGATGGAGATATCCGTTCGATTGTGGCGCGGATGCGGTCAACGGCCTTCTGGTGTTTATAGACCGGCTGCGGCTCCCAGATCGGCAGCCCCCTGACAATCTCTAAACGAATACCAAGCTCGTCGGCGCGGAGAAATTTCGAGTCCATCAGTGCTAACCCTTCCAGACTCCGCGCGCGACTGCCGGGATGAACGTGTCGAGGCCGTCAGGCTTCCACTCAATCGTGCGCTCCTGCTCGGCGCTCATGTAGGCGGCCATCAACAATTCAGTGACTTCTAATCCATCATAGAAACTCTCTGCGGGCTGCTTGCCGTCAACGAAGCAATTGACGAAGTAGCGGTTCTCGTCCTCGTAGCCGTATTCGCCGGCTTCGTTCCCGACGACGGCCATCAAGCCCTGTTCGGCGTTCTGTTTTTCAACCATATCCTCGCCCGCCGCGCCGTGCACATTGCGGCTGAAAAAGACTTTCAACCCGCTGTCGAGCGAGTTCATCGAGAGAGAGTATTCCGGGCCGAGCAGTTCCATGCTGAGTCGCAGGCCCGCGCCGACGTAGCTCCACGAAGTCGTCGCCTCGACGATCAGCGGATGTCCCTCTTCATCCACATAATTGATCGTCGCCCGCGCGAAATCTTCCGAAGGCTTCTGCGTGTAATCGACATCTGCTCCCATCGTCTTTTTTAAGATTGCCGCATACTCAGGCCGCGACCATTTCAAGCTGGCGATCTGCGCGGAGATTTTCGTCGGGCGGATACTCGCGCGCGGTGCGCCCGGTTTGGTCAGCATGTAACGGGCGACCTCGACGCTGTGGCACATCATGTCGTTTAAGACGCCGCCGCCCTGCAACTCACCCTGCCAGAACCACGGCATGTGCGGCCCGCTGTGCTCTTCGGCAGAGCGCGCGAGGTACGGACGACCGGTGAGTGCCGCGCCCCGCGTCCAGATGATGTCGTGCCCGCGCCTGACGCCCGGCGAATAAAGTTGATCTTCGAGATAGCCGTGCAGCACGCCCGCTTCTTCGATCATCTCGACCATGCGTTTGGCTTCGGCGACGTTGCGCGCCAGAGGCTTTTCACAGGCGACGCCGACGAGTTGACCCTTGCCCGACTTAAGCGTGTTCAGGATGTGCTCCATGTTATCGAGTCGCGCTTGGTTCGGGCCACAAATCCAGATGCAATCAATCTCGGGCGCGGCGACCATTTCTTCGATTGAGGCGAAACTGCGAGCCTCGCCGACGCGCAAGCTCTGCGCAAGTTTCGCCGCTTCTTCGGCGTGCGCTTGATTCGGACTCCACACGCCGCGCACGTCCGCGTCGCGCACCGCCACGAACGATTGAATATGGAAGCGCGTGATAAAGCCGCTCCCGATGAATCCGATTCCGAGTCTCTTTTTTGATGTCATGAGAATTGCCCTCCTGAAATGAAAGAACGCGAACATGTCAATCTCATCGGCAGTCCGTCTGGTAACAATGTCAGCTCAGAGGTCATCCTCGCTGACGTTTGCTGCCTTCATTAAGTGCCGAAGTAATCCCGTTTTTAATGTTTGGTTGCCATGAACAGGAACGGAAATTCTTACGATGCTTCCGACTCTGCCGTAGATATGATGGCTGCCCTGGACACGCAACAACTGCCAGCCGTGCTGCTTAAGCACGCGCGCAAGCTCTTTGCCGGATACAGACTTCATACCGCAATTTCGATCACGCGGCCATGTCCGGTGGTTTGCTCCGGCGGTACATCAACTGAGAGACAGCCTTCGACCGCCTCATACAGATTTCGCAGCAACTCTTCAAACGTTTCGCCCTGCGTGGCGCACCCCGGGATGGCCGGAACTTCCGCCCAATAGCCGCCTTCTTCCGCTTCGTGAATGATTACTTTTAATTTCATGATCTATGCTGACCTATGCCGGTTCGCCTATTCCTTCCACTTACCTTCATCATACTCGGCGTCAATGAGCACCACCTGAATCTAAACTTTCCTCCAATTATAGTGAATCGCCGCGACTGAGCGAACTTTATTTCCGTTACGGTTTGAGCGTTGCAGCGACTGCAAGTGCGCCGATCAAAGGCGAGTCTCCACCAAGCTCAGCCTTCACCACCGGCGGAGGGTAGGGAATCGTCGTCTGCATCACGTCGCGGATTCTGCTGACAAGTTGTGGTTCGTTCTCCGCGATGCCGCCGCCGAGCACTAATATCTCAGGGTCAATGATCGTGCATAGTGCGACCGCCGTTTGCGCGAGATAGTTGCTCGCACGCTCGATGATCTGAGTGGCTTCAACGTCTCCCGCATGTGCCGCCGTGAAAACGTCGGCGGCGGAAAAGTCTGTTGATAAATTTTTGTGTCGCGTCGCCCACTGCTGCGCGATGCCGATGCCGGCGGCGGTCAGTTCGAGACAGCCGTTCAGGCCCCAGTCTTTGCCGATGTGCGCGGGGTCGGGTAAGAAGTAGCCGAGTTCGCCGGCGCAGTGGTGCGCGCCGCGCAGAGGTTGACCATTGACGATGATCCCGGCGGAGACGCCGGTGCTGATCGTCATGTAGACGAGCGAGCGGCAGCCTTCCTTCATCCGGCCCGCGCCGTACTTGAACTCGCCGAGTGCGGCCACGCGCACATCGTTCTCGACAGCGGCGGGAACGCCGAAGCGCTCTTCGAGCAGGCGAGCGAGCGGCACGTCGCGCCAGCCTTCTAGGTTCGCCGCCGAGATGACGACGCCCGCCCCCGCGTCGGTGATGCCGGGCGCGGCGCAACCGACGCTCGTCAGCGTTTCGCGTGTCAGTCCGGCTTCGCTCAGGCAGAGATCAATCTGTTGGGAGATCATCTCGACGAGAGTGCGCGGTTCGGCGACGGCGGGTGTTCGAATGCTTCTTCGAGACAGAATCCGTGATGGGTCTGCAAGGCCGGCGACGGCGCACCGGACGTTGGTGCCGCCGATGTCCACGCCCGCGATTGCCGGTTGAGGCTGCTGGTCTGCCATTGATTCTAATCGCTCAGCGACGTTCAAGTGTTGATCGAGAACTAAGTGTTATCCGCCGGTTCTTGCTTACGAGAGTTTTGATAGTACACTCTCTGTCAATCCGTTCGGGTGGAGCAGTAACTTCGTTTCAATGCAGCTTAACAAAACAGAACAGGAGAGGCGCGATGAACATCACACGTCGTCAATTTTTCGGACTCGGCGCGGTCGGTCTCGCCGCGACGGCACTGTCCGGCAATGCTCTATCAACTGTTGAGGCCGCGGGGAAAAACGCGCAGTTTAAGATCGGAGTCACGGACTGGAACCTGCGGCAGGTGGCGAAAGTCGAAGCCGTCACGCTCGCTAAGAAACTGGGCTTCGAGGGTGTGCAGATCAGCCTCGGCGTCGGCACCGATAAACTTCCGTTGAGCGATCCGGCGGTGCAGCAGGCGTACCTCGCGGAGTCGAAACGGGTCGGTCTGCCGCTCGCTTCGGTCTGCCTCAACATCCTGCATCGCAACATTCTCAAATCGGACCCGCTCGGCCAGCGATGGGTCGCCGACTCAATTCCGATTACCAAAAACCTCGGCGTCAAAGTCATCCTGCTGCCGTTCTTCGGCAAGGGCGCACTTAAGACTCAGGCCGAGATGGATTATGTCGGCGACGTGCTGCGCGAAGTCGCTCCGGCGGCAGAGAAGGCGAAAGTGATTCTCGGACTTGAAGACACCATCTCGGCGCGCGACAACGTCCGCATCATGGAGCGCAGTAAGTCGCCGGCGGTGCTGACCTACTACGATGTCGGCAACTCGACGCAGAACGGATTTGACATCATCGAAGAGATTCGCTGGCTCGGGCGCGAGCGCATCTGCGAAGTTCACTTAAAGGACAATCCGCACTTCCTCGGCAAAGGAAAGATCGACTTTCCGGCGGTCGTCAACGCGCTCGCCGACATCGGCTTCCGCGAGTGGGCGCAACTCGAAACCGACAGCCCAACCAAATCGGTCGAGAACGACATGGACGTCAACCTGAAGTTCATCCGCGGCACGATGTCGCGGCGCAACGGAAGCGGGAAATCGAGCTGAATCAAAAAAGGTAAGACTGACGCAACCAGCAGCAGAAGAACAACGGATGACACACACGACACGGATTACTTGTCTTCCATCTGTGACATTCGTGTCATCCGTTGTTTCAGTTTTCCCTTTGGCGTAAGTCGGGCGGTTCGCGCATCCCACAGCCCGACTAAAGTCGGTACTTTCAACGCCCGAATGTGCGAATGTTCTCCGTGTCCCTATACTTTTAAGGACTGCGTCATTCGGGCAGCGGTTGAGCCGGGGCGTATCCGCCCTCGCCGATTCGCTTCTTCTCCTTAAAGCCGAAGAAAAAGACGACGGCGCAGATGATCGTCAGCACGCACGGCACGAGGAAGACGTTGGTGTAATTAACAACCCGCGCACCCGCCGGCCCAGTCGTGAAGTGCTCGCTAATCCAGCCGGCGAATAATGATCCGACGTACATCCCGGCGCCGAGCGTGACGAAGGTGATGAAGGCCTGCGCCGACGCGCGGATATCGGGCGGCGCGACCGAGTTGACGTAAATGAACGAGACGACGAAGAAGCAGACGTAGCACAGGCCGTGCAGCGTCAGCGCCGCGACGACAAGCCACGTCGGCGCACCGTAGGCGAAGATGGCGTAGCGAATCGGCCACGCCACGATGCCAAGCGTCATCACGCCGCGGATGCCCCAACGTTCGATCATCCACGGTAGTGCGAGCATCGTCCCGATCTCCGCTATCTGCGCAATCGTCATCACCGCGGGGATGTTGGTTGAAGAGATGTTGATGCTTTGCAGGAACGGCGCGGTCAGCACGTAGTAGAACATCAGCTCTGTCGCGACGATGAACGCGATGATGATGAAGAGCGCAAACGATGGGTCGCGTAATAGCTTGAAGCCGGCGAGGAACGCCCACGGGCTGTCTCCCTTTTTCGCCGGTGGCGTGTGCGGCAACGCGAAACAGAAGAGGCCGAGCGCCAACGCCAGCACGCCGCCGAGCCATAGGCTGTCCGCACCGCCGAGTCCGAACAAGCCTTGTGTCTCAGGCCACACCGAGCGCAACGCCGTCAGCAATAACCCGACAGCGATCCAGCCGAGCGTGCCGAAGACACGCACTAAACCGAACTTCTTCTCCGCATCCGGCAGGTGATGAAACGTAATCGAGTTGGTCAGCGCCAGAGTCGGCGCGTATAGCATTGACCAAATTAACATCATCACTGTCAGCCCCTGATACGAAGTCATCCCGGCGGCGACGAACATCGCGACACCGCCGGCGAGATGCAGCACCGCGAGAAGCTTTTCAGTAGAGACGTAGCGGTCGGCGAGTTGTCCGCCGGCGAACGGCGCGATCATGCACGCGAGCGGCAGCAGGCTGTAGATCACACCGCTCTGCACGCCGCTGAAGCCGATTCGTTCGAGGTACGCCGAAAAGACCGGATACCACGCGCCCCACACCATGTACTGCAAAAACATCATCAGCGAAAGACGCCAGCGAATGCCTGTGTTCATTTGTTGACCTCGCGTTTTGGATTAGTGTCGTGGAGAAAGTTCAAGAGGTTTTTAATACCAGAGACACTTCGATTGCGGAATGGAGATTTGGGATTGCGGATTAAAGAAGGACAAGATGTCGGTCATTCAATCCGCAATCTGCAATCGTAAAGATTAAGCCAACTGTGAGTCTTGGTGATGAAGAAAAAACTCATGCAGGCTCGCGCTCGACGGCGAGACGCGCGCGGCGAGCGTGTCCATCTCGGCGGGCGTCATTGGCTTGAAGCCCTTCACGGCGGCGACGTTCTGCTCGATGTGCGCGAACTGCGGCATCCCGACGACCATCGTCGAGACGGGAAGACTCAAGGCGTAGCGCAGCAGTGATTCAACCTCGGCGACGCCCGCGCCCGACCCGACCAGTTTTCCCTGCGCCGTCGCTTTCATCAGAATCACGCCCAGGTTCTTTTTCTTCGCCGCCGGTAGCGCCAGCTTCTCGAAGTTGTTTGTCCGCGACGGGTTGAGCGCCATCTGCACGCAGTCGAGGTCGTTGTGCTCGATGGCTTTTTTCATCACCGCGCCGTCAGTGTGGCTGGTCATCCCGATGAAGCGCGCTACCTTCTGCTCGCGCAGTTCGTAGAGGGCTTTCATCGCTCCGTCGGGTGCTTCAATTTTCGCCAGATCATCTTCACTTGTCAGACTGTGGATGTGCAGCAAATCAACACGGTCGGTTTGAAGACGTTTCAGGCTCAGCTCGAATTCGCGGAGCGCCGCGTCCCGCGTTCGCGCGCGTTCGGGAATCTTGGTCGCAAGGAAAACTTCTTTGCGCCGCGCCTTCAACACTTTGCCGATGCGCGTTTCGCTCAAGCCGTTGCCGTAACCGGCGGCGGTGTCAATATAGGTCACACCCATCTCGATCACTTGATTGAGGACGCGCAAAGCTTCCTCTTCATCCTTGTACATCAGGAACCGGCTGCCGCCGCCGAAGGCGAGCGCCGGAACTTCGACGCCGGTGCGCCCCAGCTTGCGTCTGGGAATCGTGTTCTTTGACGCCGCGAATGTTTCGGCGTCGGTCGATGCGAGGCAGGCGGTTGCTGACACGGTCAGCGTCGTCTGCTCAAGGAACTCGCGTCTGGTCAGTTTGTCTTTCATCGATTGATCTCCCTTCAATGGAAAAGTGACGAGTGAAACGGTTGCCACCGGTGGCGGCGAGCGGGTATAAAAGATTGTAGACTCCGGTATACGTTCATCACCCGAAGTGTGTCAACCTTCAAATCACATGTGAGGCCCTCGATGAAAAATTCACTTGACCGTCGCAACTTCCTGAAACGCTCTGCTTACACCGCCGCCGGGATGAGCTTCGGCGCCGCGTTGCTGGCCGACGCCGAAGCGGGTGCCCAGAAAAAGAAGATGCCTTTTGATATTTCCCTTGCCGAATGGTCGCTGCACCGCACGATTTTCGGCGGCCAACTCAACCACCTCGACTTTGCGAAGGCCGCGAAGAATGATTACGGCATCAGTGCCGTCGAGTACGTCAATCAGTTCTTCAAGGACAAAGCGAACGATAAGACGTACCTCGCCGAAATGAAGAAGCGCGCCGGCGACCTCGGCGTGCGAAACGTCCTGATTATGATCGACGGAGAGGGCGCGCTCGGTGATCCGGACGCGACGAAGCGGATGCAGGCCGTCGAGAATCATTACAAGTGGGTCGAGGCGGCGAAGTTCTTAGGTTGCCACTCAATCCGCGTCAACGCTTACAGCACCGGCACGTATGACGAACAGTTGGGACGTGCCGCTGAAGGATTGCGGAAACTGACCCAGTTCGGCGCCAAACACAAGATCAACATCATCGTCGAGAATCACGGCGGCTTTTCGTCAAACGGTGCGTGGCTCGCGGGCGTCATGAAGAAGGTCGGTCATCCGCGTTGCGGCACGCTGCCCGACTTCGGCAACTTCAACCTCGGCGAAGGCAAGATGTACGACCGTTATCAGGGTGTCACCGAGTTGATGCCGTTCGCCAAAGGCGTCAGTGCCAAGACGCACGACTTCGACGAGCAGGGCAACGAAACTCACACCGACTATCGGCGAATGATGAAGATAGTCATGGATCACAAGTACCACGGCTACGTCGGCGTCGAGTACGAGGGGAATAAGTTAAGCGAGCCTGACGGCATCCGCGCGACGAAGAAGCTGTTGGAGCGCGTGCGCGCCGAGATGTGAAAAGTTTCGAGCCGCCGAGGCGCGCGCAGGCAACAACCTCGACGTGTCAACGCTCAACTCGCTGTGTGCTCTGTGTGACCTCCGTGTCACCGTGTTAAAAGTTGATTGTCTCTCGACATTCGACCACCGCTTCGACCACTCTCCTCTGTCTCAATTAAGGTGTTTTTCGTACAACGTCCGCTTCCAGCGGAAAAATCATAGCGATTTGCAATAGTGTGCGACCGTTTAGAGGCGGGCTCTGCCCGCCGGTGCAACGTGAGACGGCGGGCACAGCCCACCTCTAAACGGTCGTTGAAAAAGTCGCAACCAATTGCAAATCGCTATAATCCGTTAACACTTTCCGTCCCGCGTGCGTCTTTAATGGTGAATAGGACGCGAGACTTTAAGCGAGAGCCGAAGTGCCTTCGCGATGTGTACGAAACATCAACTGCTCTCCACCAAACGTGACGCCCGACGAAATCAAACGACAGTGACTTTGTGATTCCCTGAATGTTCGAGGTCGACACAAATGGCGACGGCCACTTGCTGCTGATGTCCGGCGGACAGGGGCAACCGTTGGCGGCGCGTTCAGTCGCAGCCGAGACGGCGAGCGAATGTTCACTGGACGCGGTGCTGGTTGAGGCGGTGAAGGGTGGCGACCGCGAGGCATTCGCTCGTCTGCACCAACTTTACGCGCCGATGGTGCATGGCATTCTGCTGGCGCGCGTGCCGTATGGCGAGGTGAGCGACTTAGTACAGGACGTGTTCCTGGTCGCCTTCAAAAAAGTGCATGGACTGCGCGACGGCGCGGCGTTCGGTGGATGGCTGGCGATGATTGCGCGCAACCGTGCGATGGATTTTCACCGCCGCGCACGCGAAACAGAAGAGTTGCCGGAGGACGTAGCGCGGCCCGCCGCAACGGCCCCGCAGGCGGAAGCGGCGGAGGTGTTGGGGGTGATTCGCGGCCTGCCGGATGCGTATCGCGAGACGCTGGTGCTGCGCCTGGTCGAAGGCATGACCGGCCCGGAAATCGCGGCGCGAACCGGGCTGCACCCCGACTCGGTGCGCGTCAATCTACACCGCGGAATGAAACTGCTGCGCGCCAAACTCGGCGTCGGAGAAAAGCGATGAGCGATTACTTATGGGACAAAAGCGGCGAACCGGACGCGGACGTTGAACGTCTCGAACAACTGCTCAAGCCGCTCCGCCACCAACCGCGCGAACTTCAATTGCCGCGCGAAGAAGATGAATCGCCTGCGTCCCGCGCCGTGCGCTTTTTGTTTCGCTGGCCGGCGTTGGCTGTGGCGGCGGCCCTCGTCCTGATGGCGCTTGTCGGCGTGTGGCGTGGCGTCATCGATAACGGCGACGCACCCTCAGTCGAGGTTGCGGGGGTGACGCGCGAAACGCCTCCGCGCCCCGTCGCTAGCGAGCCGACCGCGACACCGCGCAGCACGGATCAAGTGGCGTTAAGTGTTGGGGGCAATGTCGGGAGCGATGTTGAAAGCAATGTCGGGATGAGCGCCGCGCCGGACGACATACTGACCACATCACCGACGCGCCGCACACGGAAGCAGCATCGACGGACTCGTCAACATCGATTGACGGTGCAGGCCGCGCCCGTTAACCGAGAGCGGCAGGAAATCGCGGCGGAGATGGTCGAAGCGCGGCGCGCGAAAGAGCAGTTGATGCTGGCGCTGTACGTGGCGAGCGCGAAGTTCAACCTCGCGGAGCGCAAAGCGCCGGGACTCGCGGATGTGTCGCCTGTCACCGGACAGTAGATGTCAAAACAGAATGATCGGAGTAAACATGAAATCATATCTCATCCAATCAATCAGACTCGCGTGCATCGCGCTGATCATGCTCGGTGCGTTCGCGTCGGCGCGCGGCCAAGGTACGAGTAATCCGGCGACGAGCGGGCAGGCGACGGGAAACAGTGGCCGTTTAATAATTGACGACCTCGACCGCCTGTCGAGTAAAGCGGCGGAGAGCGTCAACGTCAGCCTCGACGAGCGTCTGTTGCGAATCGTGCCGAAGGCTTTTTCCGAGAAAGACCCGGACGAGAAAAAGATCAGGGAAATTATCGCCGGGTTGAAGGGCGTCTACGTGCGTGTCTTCGAGTTCGACGCCGTGGGCGCGTACGGCGACGGCGACGTCAGCACGATCCGCCAGCAACTGCGCACGCCCGGCTGGTCACGCATCGTCGAGGTGCGCAGTCGGAAAGAAGAGCAGCAGGTCGAGGTCTATATCATGAACAACGGCGACAAAGTCGATGGACTGGCGGTGCTTGCGTTCGAGCCGAAGCAACTGGTGGTCGTCAACATCGTCGGCACGATTGATCTCGAAAAACTGAGCAAGCTCGAAGGCGAGTTCGGCGTGCCGGTGCTCGCGATTGAGAGAGACCCGAAGCCACGGCAGAAATGAAAGGAGCGGGACGATGATAAAAAAACTGTGCGCGCTCCTGCTTGTCACAGCATTGGTGGGGTGGTTGCTCGTGTCGCCGCCGTTTGCTGCCGGCGCGAATACCAAAGACGACGGACTCGACTTCGGCGGCGTCGTCAAACTGATTGAGTCGCATTATCGCGTCAAGGGAAAAGGGTTGCCGTGGGTCGCGCGTGTGGGCATCAAGGCCGCGCAACCGTTCACGCGCCTCGCCGGGTACGGCGCTGTCAAGGTAATCCTCTTCGAGGATCAGGATTTCACATCGCCAGCGCGCGGCGTGGATTTCCACGAGGTGATGCGCGGCGCGCTGAAACCCGCGTGGAGTTCGCTCGTCGAAGTGCAGGCCCGCGCCGCGAATGAGCAGACGCTGGTCTACTACCGCGAGGCAGGCGACCGCTTCAAAGTGCTGGTCGTCACCATCGGCGCGCGAGACGGCACCGCGGTGCAGGTCGAATTGTCCCAGAGCAAGATGGCCGAGTTGATGAAAGACCCGAACAAGATGAGCAAGGTTATCAACGAAGACACGACCAGCGGCGCCGAGCCGGAGTGAACCCTCTGTTTCCGCCTGTGCGGTTGAATCAACGAACATCAAATGCCCCTCATAATCAACGTTGGAAATTGGCATCACTTCAGGGAGGCGAGCCATGAAAAGTAGATTCTCACACCGGGCTATCGCACAACATCAGGTTTGTTTAGAGGCGGGCGGTATCTGCCGAGTCACGCGGCAACAACAGACATTACCATTCGCGAAACGCTCGGTTGATTTCACAATTTTATGCCACTCAAGATTTCGCCCGATGTTGACATGCGTGGTGCTACCGCTGCTGCTGTTGTTGTCGTGCGTGATAGCAGCCAGCGCACAAGAGTCGGAAGAGACAGTGCGTGTGCGGACACGCGCCGTCTTTCTCGATGCGCTGGTCAGGGACCAGCGGACGGGGAGCGCGATCCCAGACTTGAAGCAGAATGATTTCGAAGTGCTGGCCGATGGACAACCGCGCACCGTTTCTTACTTCAACCGAGAAGGCGAAGCGGGGAGGCGGCCTCTGGCGCTGGTGATTGTCCTCGATCTGAGCCGCATCGGCGCGGGCAGGTTTCTGCGGCGCACAGACATCCTCGAAGCGATGACTTCGGTCCTGGCGAAACTGCCGCCCGAAGATGAGGTGGCGGTGCTCGCGCTCGATGTTGGCGGAACGGGCGCGCGTGAATGGCTGACGCGGTTGACCCGCGACCGCGCGCGGGTCGCGTCGGCCATGTCGATCATCCCACTACTCGTCGCGAACGGTGCCGTAGAGCCGGAACCGGGTGAAGGCACGCCGCCGGCAAACACGTCACCAGCAGGCACATCACCGACAGCCACATCGCCGACAGCCACGCAGGCCGGAGACACGCCGCCGCCGCCCGCCGCCGCGCAACCCAAACCCGCCGATACGCAGCCCGCGCCCGTCGACGACAATTCGGTGAAAAAAGAGGGTACCGGCGAAATCAAAACGGCGAACAAGAACGGTGGTGTGACCATCAAGTACATCAACAAGGACGGCGCGTTGGTCACCAAAACTATCAGCAAAGATGGGACGGAGAGCACCGACGTCGAATATGGCTTCGAGTTCTCCGCCGCCGTTCACGAAGCGACGTTGTTGACGATTGCCGACCGCCCGAATTCGCAGGCGGCTGTGGTCTGGCTTTCAGACGGCATCGCGCCGGTCGAGTTCATAGATCTGGCACAGGCCGAGGCGAGCTTGATTCAAAGTAACGTCATCTTCAGCGCGCTGGTCGCCGAGATGAAGACCGGCTTCAAACTCTTTAAGCCGATTCTGAAACCGCTTGGCAACTGGGCGGGCATCAGCATCTACGGCACGTCGCAACGCGTCGCTGCGCAGACCGGCGGCGAAGTGGTGCGCGTCCGTCGCCCCGAAGACTACGCGAACGGCCTCGGCAAGATCGTCGGCAACCTGACCGGACGCTACAGCCTCGGCTTCACGCTGGCCGAAACGGAGCAGGACGACGGGCAGATGCACAAGCTGGAAGTGCGTGTACGTGCGCGCGACACCAAAGGGCGCGAGCGCAAGCTGAACGTCGTTTCGCGGCGCGGTTACTTTATGCCGAAAGACGGCGAGAGTGCGAAGACTGCCACGCCGAATCGAGAGGTGAGACCATGAAGAAGCGAAACAACATCGTCATCGCAGTTATGAATTGCGCTTTGTTCCTTGCGCCGGCGGTCGAAGGTCGGGCGTCGATGCGCGCGCTGTCCGCGACGATTTACGTGGCTTTCGAGTCCGGCGAGATGAATGATGAACCGGCTACCATACCGCCGGTCACATCTTTGAATGATGAACCGGCTACCACGGCGCCGGTCACATTGAAGTGGAAATTTAAGACCGGGGGCAGCGTCTATTCATCGCCCGCGGTCAGTGGTGGCGTGGTCTACTTCGGCAGTTACGACCAACATCTCTACGCCGTCGACGGCTCCACCGGCAGAGAGCGTTGGAAGTTCAAAACCGAAGGGCGCGTTCTGTCACAGCCAGCCATCGCGGACGGCACGGTCTTCTTCGGCAGCCAGGACAACCGCCTCTATGCGCTCGACGCCGCGAACGGGCGTGAGCGTTGGAATCACAAAACGGAATACGCGGTGGTGTCGTCGCCGGTCGTCGTCAACCGCATCGTCTACTTCGGAAGCACCGACGGGGCGCTGTACGCGCTCGACGTGGAGACCGGGACGCGGAAGTGGCGGTTCAGTTCGGGGCGGGGTGTGCCGTCATCGCCCGTCATCGTCGACGGCACGATCTACTTCGGCTACGCGCTCGGCCTCTACGCGGTTGACGCGCAGACCGGACTTAAGAAGTGGAGTTTCAAAACAGATCGCACCGTGCTCGCCGCGCCCGCATACGCTGACGGGGTGCTCTACTTCGGCGGCCTCAATGACTATCTTTACGCGGTTGATGCGAAGACTGGCGCGGAGCGTTGGAAGTTCAAAGCGGCGGGCGGCGTGCCCTTTTCACCGGCAGTCTCCGCCGGGGTCGTCTGCTTCGGCAGTCTCGATGGCAACCTCTACGCCGTCGATGCTGCCAGCGGGCAGAAGATATGGGAGATGAAGCCCGCGCACGGTGTCACGTCGTCGCCGGTCGTCGCCGGCGCGCGTGTGCACTTCGGCGGCAGCCGCGGACTACATGCGGTGAGCCTCGCCACGGGCGAACATCAATGGGAGTTTAAGACGGAGCGCACGGTGACGGCGGCGCCATCATTGGTGGGTGGAATAATCTACTTCGGAAGTTGGGACGGGAATCTGTACGCGGTGCAGTGAAGGATGTTGTCAAAGCGGAGAAGCAAGATGAGGACGGGGGTCGATACGCCGAGTGTGTTAAATACCTCAGCAAAAGTATTTCGGTATCATGAATGAATGAAGTAGATGCTGGATGTTGGATGT
>JALZJL010000080.1 GCA_030859785.1 Acidobacteriota bacterium | reverse complement strand
GCCGTGCATGGTTACATGTCACGGGCAACGGCGGGCGGAGCCCGCCTCTAAACAATCAGATTTCTATTTTTGCAAGAGGTATAATAGAAACGGTTAACACCTCTCGTGATTTTTGAAGCGCACGCATGAAGGGTTATCAGTCTTTAAATTTCTACCCAACTTTGTCATGGAGGAAGCATGAGTATTGATCGTCGAACGTTTGTGAAGGGCGCGACCGCCGGGGCTGTCGGCTCGGGTCTCACCTTCTCGACTCAGACCGCCGCCGGGTACAGACGCATTTTGGGCGCGAACGAAAAAATCGTCGTCGGCTTCGTCGGCACGGGCGGGATGGGCCGTTCTAACTTGAAAGACTTTTTGAAGATGCCGGAGGTCGATGTCACGGCGGTGTGCGATGTCTTTCAAGGCAATCTCGATCAGGCATTGAAGATGACTGACGGCAAGGCGACCGGCCTCAAAGACTTTCGTCAGGTCATCGACCGCAGGGACGTCGATGTGGTGGTCGTCTCGACGCCGGATCACTGGCACGCGCTGCCGATGATCTACGCCTGCGACGCGGGCAAGGATGTTTACGTCGAGAAGCCCGTCTCGCTGACGATTGAAGAGGGGCGGCGGATGGTCCAAGCGGCCAGACGCAACAAGCGCGTCGTGCAGGTCGGCACGCAGCAACGTTCGGGCAAACATTTTCAGCACGCCGCCGAACTGGTTCGCACCGGCAAGATCGGCAAGGTCAGTTATGTCCGCGCGTGGAACTTTGCCAATCAACTTCAGGAAGGAATCGGCAACCCGCCGGACACTGCGCCGCCCGCCGACCTTGACTGGGAGATGTGGCTCGGCCCCGCGCCGAAAGTTCCGTACAACAAGAACCGCGCGCTCAACACTTTCAGATGGTTCTGGGATTACGCCGGCGGGAAGCTGACCGATTGGGGCGTCCACCTGCTCGACGTGGTGCAATGGGCGATGGGCGTCGAATACCCGCAGGCCGTCACGGCGTCGGGCGGCAAGTTTCATCTTAAGGATAACCGCGAGACACCCGACACACTGATGGTGACATACGAATATCCCGGCTTCCTCTGCACCTACGAGAATCGCGAGTGCAACGGCACGCCGCTGAACGGCAAAGACTACGGCATCATGTTCCACGGCACCGACGGCACGCTCTTCGTTGACCGCGGGGGCTTCGAGATCATTCCCGACCAGCGCCGCGGCAAGGATAAGCAGATGGTCAACTTGATGGAGCCGATGAAAGAAGCCAACTCGAACGATCAGCACCTGACGCACGTCCGCAACTTTTTCGACTGCGTTAAGTCGCGCGAGATGCCCGCCTCCGACATCGAAATCGCGCACCGCTCGACGAGCACCTGTCATCTCGGCAACATCGCGCTGCGGACCAATTCGAAAGTGATGTGGGACGGCAAAAAAGAAGAGATCATCGGCAACGCGGCGGCCAGCAGACTCCTCCGCAAAGAGTATCGTAAGCCGTGGAAGCTTTCTTAAGAAGGCAAAAGGTAAAAGTAAAAAGGCAAAAGTGCAGGATTCAACTCTCAGCACTTTTGCCTTTTTACTTTTGACTTCTTATGAAGTGAGTGCTTGTTTGCAATACTCGACGCATCGCTTCATCTCGGCGATGGTGTCGGCGCCTTTGTACTCGTATTCGATGTTGGCGGGGATCGACCATTTGTTGTCGCGCAGCAACGCGAGCACCGGCTTGATCGGCGTGTCGCCTTCGCCGAACGGCATGTTGTCGCCCTGATCGCGCTTGCGGTCTTTAAGGTGCAGCGTCACGATCTTAGTGTGGTGCTGGCGGAGAAAATCGACCGGGTCGAAGTTGGCGGCGGTGAAGTGGCCGATGTCGAGGTTGATGACGACGTTCTTGGTTCCCTCCATCGCGCGCATAAAGCTGTCGGGCGTCGCAAACTCGTTCGGGTTTTTGAGGTTCGAGTGGTTGTGCATCCCGACGCGCATCCGGTGCTTGCGCGCGAATGTGTCGATGCGTTTCGCGGTCGAGACGTTTGATGAAGATGTCATCACCTTGACGCCGAGCGCGCGCGCCATCACGAAGCCGCGCTCAAGCTCTTCGTCGGTGAAATCATCGCGCATGCTGTAGTTGAACGCATAGAGGTCGATGCCGGCGCGGTCGAACTTTTCGCGCACCGCCTTGATCTCGCTGACGGGCGCGTCCAGACGCCAGCGCCGCAACTCTTCGCGCGAAACTTTTTTCGGTTCAAGATGCCCCGCCCACAACTCGCAACTGCCGACGCCGACTTCGACCATCGCCTTTAACATTTCGTCGAGCGGGCGGTCGCGGAAACTGTAACTCTGCGCGCCGATCTGCACGCCATTAAAACGCGAGTCGACGCGCTTACGCTTTTGCGCTCCCGTTGAATCAGCCGGGAACACAGTCGCCGCCGCGATGCTCCCCAAAGCGAGTTTGCTCCATTCTCTTCGTGTCAGCTTGGTCATCAGACTTTTCTCCGTGGGAAAGATTAACGATTCGCGGTTAAGGTCGCGTCGAGTCGAGCGATACGCAACGCTCGGTCGTGAACCGCGCCTCTACAAGATTGCGTGTGGAAAGCGACCCAAACATACCCCGCGCCCGCTGCTTTTGCAAACACATTTCCCGTCGCCGAGGTCAGACGTTTCAATCAAAACCCTGTTCATTATTTTGGATAACCTCCAAATAATTGGAAGCTTGCGGCTTTAATGATGTGTGCGTCATCGATGATTTGTCAAAAAACAGGCAAACTCTTCAGACCGTTATAGGTACAAAGTTTGCCTGAAGAATTTTCGCTCCATTAGCTATAACGAACCTCTACTTCAAACTGTCGCGGTTTGTTGCCGGAGCATCTCTCAGTCAGTTTCCTTCAGTCACACAAAAAACGTCGAGAGTCTCACGAAGGCCGCATCGGGCGCGCCCAAGTTCCACTTGGTGCCGCAACCGGTTAACCCGTGAGTCGACACTAGACGCAAGCGCAGTCACGGCCCCCGTCCGGCGTGAACGAGATAAAATCGCTCAAGCGATCTAATCCCCTCCGGCCTGACAGGGCATGCAAGAGTCGCACTACAACCTTCGTCGGAAGAACATCACCCCGCTTTCGACTTGATGGCTTTTTATAGAACTACATCACGGAGATCCAAAACAATGAGACGTAAAATCTGGAACACCCATGCATGGCTCGCCGTCGTCCTGACATGCTTGCTAACACCCACAGTGTTTGCACAGAACAGCGCCAGCCTGAGCGGTGAAGTGAAAGACACCGCGGGCCAAGTCATTCCCGGCGCGAAAGTCACCGTCGCCGAACCGACCAGAAGTCAGAAGTTCGACACCACGACCAGCGAAGAAGGCACGTTCTCCTTCCCCACGCTCCAGCCGGGCACCTACACGCTGACCATCGAAGCACAAGGCTTTAAGCAGTTGGTCAAGACCGGCATCGTCGTCAATATCGCTGACCGGCAGTCCGCCGGCGAACTCGCCCTCGAACCGGGCGACGTTTCGACGACGGTCGAAGTCGTCGCCGACTCCGCCCAGTTGTTGGTGAAAACCGAGAGCGGCGAGCAGAGTCAGGTCATCACCGGGCAGCAGGTCCGTGACCTGGCGATCAACGGGCGCAACTACCTCGATTTGGTGAAACTTACGCCGGGCGTCGTCAGCACCGTCAACGGTCAGGTCGCCGGCCCCGGCGGCTTCGGCGCCTTCAGCATCAACGGCACGCGCACCAACCAGCACAACCTGACGATTGACGGCTCGACCAACGTCGACACCGGATCGAACGGCACGCAGCACGTCGCCTTAAACCTCGACACCATCGCCGAGTTCAAGATTCTGACGTCGAGCTATCAAGCAGAGTACGGGCGTTCGTCCGGCGGCGACATCAAGATCGTGACGCGCGGCGGCACCAACGAACTGCACGGCACCGGCTACCTGTTCCACCGCCACGAGGGGTTCAACGCGAACAATTTCCGCAACAACTCGAACGGCCTTAAACCGAACGGCGTGCAGCAAAGCGAGCGCCCCCTCTACCGTTACAACTATTATGGGTACAATCTTGGCGGCCCAATCGTTGTGCCGCGTTTCGGCGAGGGCGGCCCAACTTATTCAAAACTTCAGAACCGCCTCTTCTTCTTCTTCGCGCAGGAATTCCAGAAGCAGTTAGTGCCGGGCGGCGAGCGCTCCAACCGCGTCCCAACCGCCGCCGAACTCGGCGGTGATTTCAGCAATACGAGAGAAGGTAATGCCGCCGGCACTCCCGTTACCGTCCGGGACCCACTGACGGGCCTGCCGTTTCCGGGCAATCGAATTCCTGCCAACCGCATCAATTCCAACGGTCAAGCGATTCTGCGACTCTTTAACCGTTTCGAGAACGACCCGAGCAGTTTGTCAGTGCCCCAGTTCAGAACGAACCAGCGGTCGCAGTTCAGTACGCAGTATCCGCGCCGCGAAGAAACAATTCGCGTCGACTATAACGTGACGGACAGTACGCGCATTTTCGGGCGCTACACACAGGACACCGATTCGCAGTCGTTGCCATACGGACTCGGTTGGACGTCGGGACAAAATTTCCCGTTGACGCCAACCATCTTCCAGCAACCGGCGAAGAACGCTTCGCTCAATATCACCTCCACGTTGTCGCCGACGATGACCAATGAATTTATTTTCGGCCCCAGCCAGAATAAATTAAGCCTCGACCCGACCGACCCGAACGCCGCGACCCTTTCCGGCATCGGCCTTAACTTCAGGACACCGTTTCCGTACTCGCCGTCACAGTTCATCAACATCGAGTTCAGAGGGAATAACCAGAACTATGCTGAGATACAGTCTTACAGTCAGTTCCCGTACCGGAACTCGAACACGACTTTCGACTTCGTCGACAATGTCAGCAAAGTGATCGGCACGCACACGGCGAAGTTCGGAATCTTCGTTCAGCGAAGCCGCAAGGATCAGTCCGCCGGCGACTCGATCCGTGTTCAGTTCAACAACAATACGAATAACCCGAACAACGCCGGTCACCCGTATGCCAACGCGCTGCTCGGCAACTTCGACTTTTTCCAGCAGGGGCAGGCGGGTATCTACCAGGGTAAATACCGCTCGACCAACGTCGAGTTTTATGCGCAGGACAACTGGAAGGTTAATTCGCGCCTGACGCTCGACTACGGCATGCGCTTCAACTGGATTCAACCGCAGTACGACGAGCGCAATCAGGACTCGTACTTCAACCCGACGCTCTGGGATCCGTCCAAAGCCGTGACGCTTTACCGCCGCGACATTTCGGGTAACGCAATGAACCCGCTCACCAGGCAGGTAATTCCGAATTCAGGCTTCCTGGTCGGGCGCATCATTCCCGGATCGGGCGACCCATTCAACGGCCTGGGATTAGCTTCCAAAGGCTATTTGCGTGGCGGCATTAAGAACCGTGGACTTCAGTTAGGCCCGGCGTTCGGCTTCGCCTATGACGTCTTCGGCGACGCGAAGACGGTCTTGCGTGGCGGATACCGCATCGGTTATGACCGCGTGTCAGGTAACACCCTGATCTTCCCGGCAGTCGGAAATCCACCTGCCAATCTCAACCCCAGGTTTAACTTCGGCAACCTTGACACAGTCGGATCGGGCACCGTCGTCCTCGGCACGAGCGACGTGCTGGGTGCTGACCCCGAAGGTCACGTGCCGAACGTGCAGAGCTTTAGCCTGCAAGTTCAACGTGAACTCGGCTTTATGGATTCGGTGCTGAGTGTCGCCTATGTCGGGTCGCTGTCGAGCCACCTGTCGCAGGTGCGTAATCTCAATTACGTTCCGTACGGAGCGACGTTCCAGAGGGAGAATCAAGACCCGTCGAGATACCCCGGCGGCATCGTGCCCGCAGAGGACACGTCAATCGCTCAAGTTTACAGGGATGCCGGCTTCAAGTTCGACGGCACCAAGTCGCTGTCGGCGGAGTTCCTGCGCCGTTACCCCGGCTATAACACTGTCGGGTATCGGGAAGGAGCCGGTTCGTCTAACTACCACTCGATGCAGGTCACGTTGCAGCGCCGCGCCAACCAGAGCTTAAGCTACGGACTTGCCTACACGTGGTCGAAAGTGATGGGCACGGCTGCCGGCGACGGCGACTTCACCAACCCGATTGACACGCGCGGCTACGACTATCGCCGGTTGAGTTTCGACCGAACGCACGTGATGTCGATCAACTATAACTGGAACCTACCGAAGGTCAGCCGGTATGTGGGTGAGAACTTCCTGACCCGCGCCGCCCTCGACAACTGGCAGATTACAGGCATCAGCCAGTTCGCCACCGGCGAACCCGCCGAGGTCGGTATCGGTATTCAGGATGTCAATTTGAACCAACGCATCACGGGTTCATGGACTGAAGGGCCGCGCGTGATTCTGACCGGCAATCCGCAGCCGAGTTCGAGCCGTGAAGCAGGCTTTGACTTCACGGCGTTCCGTTTACCCGGCATCGGCAGTCAGGGGCGCGGCTCGCGCACGTACCTGACGCTCCCCGGCACCAACAACACCGACCTTTCGGTCTTCAAAAACTTCCCGCTGTTCGATGGCGAGGGAACACGCTACCTGCAACTGCGGTTCGAGATGTTCAATGCCTTCAACCATCCGCAGTTTAATAGCTTCAACCGCGGCCTGACGTTTGAAATCGCGCCGGACTTCTCGAACTACCGGGAACGTCAACAGGCATCTTCTTCGACGATTCGTAACCTTCGGGATGGTCAATTCTCGAGGGCGACAGGACGACTCGGCAACGCGGTGGGCGAGTACAACGGCCAGCCCGGCTTCGTAAGTTCCAGCCGCGTCATCGAACTTGGAATCAAGTTGTACTTCTAACTTGATCTAAAGACTAAGGACGCATAACGAAGGGGGCCGCAAGTTATCTTGTGGCCCCCTTTTTTTGCTAATATGCTCCGACGTTGACAGGCAAAGAGTGCTGGGGTCAAAGGAACAATGATACGCATTGTCACAAACACCATCGCGATTAGTTTGCTGCTTGCCGGTTTGTTGGTGCTCACGCCTCACGCTGCGGCGCGAACGTGGCAGGGCGGTTTTTTGATTTACGGAAAAGTCAGCTTGCCGAACGGGCAGCCGGCATCACGGGTCGTCGTTAAGATCAACGGAACGACCGGCCTGGATCGACAGGTGCAGACAGACGATCAAGGTAACTACCAATTCCCTTCCATGCCGAACGGGCGCTACACCCTGCAAGCGATTAGCCAGACGGATTCATCTGTCTCAAGCAGCTCGGTCGAAGCCGACACGAGCCGCACCTTCAACGGGAACCGGATACAGGTTCATCTCTACATGCGCGCTGCTTCATCAAACTCGAAAGAGACGCGCAAGCCCGGCGTGCTGAGTGTTGCCGAGGCCGCCCAGCGCGTGCCGAAAGACGCCCGTAAATCCTACGAGCACGGACTTAAACTCAAGGAAGAAAGAAAGCTCGAACAGGCTTTGGCGAGTTTCGACCACGCGATTGGAATCTATCCTGAATACTTTCAGGCGCACGCCGCTCGCGGTGACGTAAACATCAGCGGCGGTAAGATCGATCCGGCTTTTCAGGATTTCGACCGCGCACTGAAATTCAATCCAGAGTATGTCACGGCGCTACGTGGGGCGGGCTTCTGTAAGCTTCAGCAACAACAACTCAACGAGGCCGCACGATACTTCGTGCGTGCCCTCGACGTTGACCCGAACGATGCCAACTCGCATCTCTTTCTCGGCATCACGCTGATCGGACTGAGCCAAAGCGCGCTGGCTAAAGAAGCCCTCCAGCAGGCGCTGAAGATCGATGCCGAAGGGGCGATGACAGCGCATGTCTATATGGCTGACATTTACTCGCGCGACCGTCAGTATAAGGAAGCGGCTGACGAGTTGCGGACATACCTGAAGGCTCGACCGAACGCCCCGAACGCGGCCAGGTTGAAAGCGATGGAAGCTGACCTGCGCGCCCGTGTTCAATCCTCCCCGAAGTAAATCACCGAAGGTTCGCACCAATCACCGCATCATGAGTTTTATCGCACAGGTTTTATTTCTCTCGCTCGCTATCAGTCTGCCGCTCGCGCTCCAACAACAAACTGATCCGACGGTACGATTCAACCGCGCGGTTGAGCTTCAGAGCGCGGGACAACTCGAGCAAGCGGCGGACGAGTACCGCGCGCTGCTCAAGGTTGCGCCCGCTTACGCCGAGGCGCACGCCAATCTCGGCGTCGTCCTCGCGCAGTTAGGGCAACACCAACAGGCGGTCGAGTCTTATCAGTCCGCTCTGCGGCTCGCGCCGAAGCTGACGCAAATCAATCTCAACCTCGGCATTGCCCATTATCGCGCGGGGCAGTTCGAGAGTGCTGTCGAGGCTCTCAAAAAGTTCCTCGCGACGAATCCCGATTCCGTCCAGGCGCGTCAACTGCTCGGCATCTCTCTCGTCGAGGTCGGAGGCAGGGACGCGGAAGCAGTCCAACAACTTGAACAAGCGCTACGGGCCGCACCCGATGACGTAGCGGTGCTTCACAGTTTGGGAGTGGTTTACCTGCGCGCGAATCGGACGGAGGTGGTGAAAGACATCGCCGAGCGACTCGCGGCGTTGCCCGGTGGGGTCGCCGTGTCGCATCTGCTGAACGGACAGACGCTACTCGCGCGCTTCGAGTTCGAGCGGGCCATCGCCGAACTCGAAGCCGCCGCGAAGCTCAACCCTGAACTGCCACGCCTTCAATACTCGCTCGGCATCGGGTACACAAAACTGAGTCGCAACCGGGAAGCCATCGCCGCATTCGAGAAAGAGTTGCGACTGACGCCGAAAGACTTCACCACGATTTTTTACCTCGCGTTTTTGCACGAGGCCGGTGATGACCTGAGTGCGGCGCGGCGGCGGCTCGACGAAGCGTTGAAGTTGGAGCCGCAGTCGCCGGAAGCGAACGCGCTGCTCGGCAAGATTCTGGTGAAGCAGGGAAAGTCGGCGGAAGCTCTCCAACCGCTTGAAAGCGCCGTCCGCCAGGACCCGACCGACCCCGACAAGCGTTACCTGCTGGCGCGCGTCTATCAAACGCTCGGTCGCCATCAGGACGCAACGCGCGAGTTCGCCGAAGTGCAACGCCTCAAGGCGCGACAACTTGAAACCGACCGTGCACGCACGCCTAAGCAGTAGCGGGCAGTGGGCAGACAGTCGAACGCGGAAATACAGAAGGCAGTCAGGATGTTTCTTTCCTGACTGCCTTCTGCTTTTCACCTACTGCCTACTGCTTTTCCCCTCGGTGATTAATATAACTCGATCAACGGGCAAGTCGGTCAACTTCTCAACCATGCCGCTCGGCCACCGAATTGTAAGGGAGTCTATTTTAGTTGTGACGCCGAGACCGAAGTGCAGCCGCCGATCCGAGTGCGAGATGTAACTGTCGCCGCCGTGCATCTCGCTGACCTGCGCCAACCCTCCCGCCATCAGCGTGACTTTCGCGCCGACCGCGTTTCGATTCGACTTCGTGCCGGTCAGACGCAGGATGATCCAGTGCCCCGCCTTCGAGCCGCCATCATTACGCAGCAACATCGGCGGGCCGTCGAGGTCGTTGACGACGATATCAACGTCACCATCTTCATCGAAATCTCCGAACGCCGCGCCGCGCGAAGAACGTCGTTCCGAGAGAGCCGCGCCCGCTGATGCCGCGACTTCGGCGAACGTGCCGTCGCGCAAATTCCGGTAGAGGAGTTTGCGCTGCCGGTACATCGCGCCCGGAAACGCGCCTTCAATCTGCGGGTAGACGTGGCCGTTGGCGACGAACAAATCGAGCCAACCGTCGTTGTCATAGTCGAAGAGCCGCGTCCCCCAGCCAACGTAAGGCATGCTTGCGCCGGCGGTCTTCGTCACGCGCGACACGTCCGCGAAACTGCCGTCGGCGCTCTGTTTTAAAAACAGATTGTACTGATCGGCGAACGTGGTGGTCACTAAATCCATCCGCCCGTCGCGGTCGTAATCGCC
Source organism: Acidobacteriota bacterium (assembly GCA_030859785.1). Classification (GTDB taxonomy): domain Bacteria; phylum Acidobacteriota; class Blastocatellia; order Pyrinomonadales; family Pyrinomonadaceae; genus JACDEG01. The sequence continues at coordinate 9,954 of JALZJL010000080.1, read as the reverse complement.
GCGAGCAATTCCCATGTTGCCTAACTCGACGCCGTTCTCGTCAACCGCGATACCGAGCGCGAATCCCATCTCAGTGAATGTCCCGTCGTGATTGTTGCGATAGGCATAGTTCGGCGTCGCGTCGTTCGCCACGACGATGTCCGGCCACCCGTCATCGTCAAAGTCCGTCCACATCACGCCGAGGCCGTAGAAGCCGGACGGGTCGTTAACTCCGGACGCCTTCGACACGTCGGTGAAAGTTCCATCGCCGTTGTTGCGATAGAGGGAATCGCCCGCGCCCGCCAGGCCGCGCGGCCCGCACTGGACGGGGACGCCGCGATACTGGCACAACTTGCCTTTGCCGAACTGCGGCAGGTCGCTGATTTTGAAATCAACATAGTTGGAAACGAAGAGATCGAGGTCGCCGTCGCGGTCGTAGTCGCCCCACGCCGCGCCGGTCGAGAAACGGGGGTCGCCGACCGCGGCCCGCGTCGTTACGTCCTCAAAAGTGCCGTTGCCGCGGTTGCGGTAGAGTTTATTGGGGCCGAAGCACGTCACATAGAGATCATCAAATCCGTCGTTGTCGTAATCGCCGACGGCGACGCCCATCGCCCAGCCGGGGTCGCTGACGCCCGCTTTCAATGCGACATCCTCAAACGTTCCATTGCCGCGGTTGCGATAGAGCGCGGATAGCGGGCGTGGCCGACCCGCTATCGCCGCTTCGACCGTGTGCGAATTGGTGAAGTAGATGTCGAGCCGCCCATCGTTGTCGAAGTCGAACAGAGCGACGCCGCCGCTCATGCTCTCGACGATGAACTTCTTATCCGGCGACGAAACGTTGATGAAGTTGATGCCCGCCGCTTTCGTCACGTCGGTGAAGACAACGCCGCCCGGCTTCGGCGAAACCTGCGCGAAGTTCGATGAGATAAACGCGCACATCAGCATCATCGAATGCGAAACGCGCGTCAGGTATTTTCTTTGAGTTAATGAAATCATGTTATCTGTGATGATGACTACCGCGAGATAGGCAATTGCAAACTGCTGTCGTGATACTGCCATGAATACGGCGACGGCGCGTATTTTCCGTCATGTTATACTCCGTCCCGTTCGTTCTAGCGTTTCTCCCTGTTCACAACATTTCAAAACATCAAGAGGTGCCGACTATGATCTTTTCATCTATGCGATTACTGCGCGCGACGTGCCTATTGGTGGCCGTTGCTTTGACCGCCGGCTTGGTGAGTGCGATAACCATCGCCGCCGCGCGAAAGCCGAAAAAGTTGCTGGTCGTGACGGTCACGAAGGGCTTCTATCATCAATCAATCCCGACCGCCGAAAAAGTGCTGCAAGCTTTGGGCGAGCAGAGCCGCGACTTCACCGTCGACTACGTGCGCACCGACGAAGAGATGCAGACGAAGATGACGCCGGCGGCGCTCAAAGAATATGACGGCGTTGTTTTCGCCAGCACCACCGGCGATTTGCCGCTGCCCGACCGCGAAGGGTTCCTCGACTGGATCAGAGCCGGCCACGCCTTCATCGGCATCCACGCCGCGACCGACACGTTCCACAATTACCCGCCGTACATCGAAATGATTAACGGCGAATTCAAAACGCACGGCCCGCAGGTCAGCGTCGACTGCATCACAGAGGACGCCAAGCACCCGGCGACGAAGGGCCTGCCGAACCCGAAGACTGTCTTCGACGAGATTTACGTGTTGAAGAACTTCGACCGCAACAAAGTCCATATGCTGCTGTCGCTTGATAAGAATCCGGATAAGAAAGACCCGAACTACAATAAGCCGGAGTACCATCCGATTGCGTGGACACGTATGTATGGCAAGGGGCGCGTTTTCTACACGGCGCTCGGCCATCGCGAAGATGTGCTCGAAGCCGACTGGTACAAACAGCACCTCCTCGGCGGCATCCGCTGGTCGCTCAATCAAGCAAAGGGTGACGCGAAGCCGCAGAAGCGATGATGGATGACGAGAACAGTTTTCGGTTTTCAGTTTTGAGCTGAAAACCGAAAACTGTTGCCCTCGTACTTAACTCACCCACACGAAGCGAACTCTATTAGACCTTTTGCAAAATCAATTGCCAAGTTTAGAGGCGGGCTCCGCCCGCCGGCGCATGGTTGAATGTCACGGGCAACGGCGGGCGCAAGCAAGCCTCTAAACAAACGTATTTTTTACTTTTGCCAGAGGTCTAATCTTCAGACGCAGCGATGAGCGACGGGCGCGCGGTGAAAGGTTGCGCACGCTCGTAGGCACGGGCGAGGCGAAAGAGCGTCGCTTCGCCCCAATGGCGACCGAGCAATTGAAAGCCGATGGGCAGGCCGGTCGACGATAGTCCGCACGGCACCGCGATGCCGGGGATACCGGCGAGGTTCGCGGTGCAGGTGTAAACATCACTCAGATACATCGCGAGCGGGTCGTCTGTTTTCTCGCCGAGCAAAAAGGCGGGCGTCGGCGTGGTCGGCGTCAGAATCGCGTCGCACTGCGCGAGGGCGTCGAGGAAATCTTTCTTGATCAACGTGCGCACCTGCTGCGCCTTGCGGTAATAAGCGTCGTAGTAGCCGGATGACAGTACGTAGGTGCCGAGCATGATGCGCCGTTTGACTTCGGCGCCGAAGCCTTCGTCGCGTGTGCGTCGATACATCTCGGAGAGCGTGCGCGCATCTTCGGTGCGGTGACCGTAGCGCACGCCGTCGAAACGCGCGAGGTTCGCGGATGCCTCGGCGGTCGCGATGATGTAGTAGACGGCTATCGAGTATTTGGCGTGCGGCAGTTCAACATCCACAATCTCCGCGCCGAGTTCGCGGTACGCTTCAATCGATTGCTCGACACTTCTCCGCACCTCATCGTCAAGACCATCGCCGAACAGCGCGCGGGGGACGCCGATGCGTGCGCCGCGTGCTGCTTCCGTATTGAGTTCCGCCGTGTAGTCGGGCACCGGCACGTCCGCAGTCGTCGAGTCATGCGGGTCTCGCCCGGCAATCACGCCGAGCACCGCCGCCGCATCGCGCACCGTCAGGCCGAAGACACTCACCTGATCGAGCGACGAGCCGAAGGCGACAAGTCCGTAGCGCGAGACGCGACCATAGGTTGGCTTGACGCCGACAATGCCACACAGCGACGCGGGTTGACGCACCGAGCCGCCCGTCTCTGAGCCGAGCGCGACCGGCACGATGCGCGCCGCAACCGTTGCCGCCGACCCGCCAGACGAGCCGCCGGGCACACGCGCGGTGTCCCACGGATTGCGCACCGGGCCAAACGCCGAATTCTCGTTCGACGAACCCATTGCGAACTCGTCGCAGTTGGTTTTGCCGATGATGACCGCTCCGGCGGCGCGCAACCGTTCGATCACCGTCGCGTCGTAAGGCGGGTGATAGTTTGCCAGGATACGCGACCCGCACGTGGCTTGCAGACCACGCACACAGATATTGTCTTTGACGGCAATGGGAATACCGACCAGCGAGCGGGGCGCGTCACCATCGCTGTGCGGCGCGCTCAATTCGTCAGCCCGTTTCGTTGCGCCCGCGTGGTCGATTTGCAGAAACGCGTTGAGCGTGTGGTTTAACTTCTCGGCAGCGTTAAGTGCCGCGTCAGTCACGACACGCACCGTCGTCTCACCACGCGCAATGCGCAGGGACAGGCTCTCAATTGTGTTGCCAGGATTATTCATTTGATGAGTCAGGGGCGATGGGTCAGAGAAGAATGCACAAAAGCCGGCGAACAGTTTTGAGTTTTAAGTTTTGAGCTGAAAACTGAAGACTCTAAACTGAAAACTGTTTACTTTTGCCTTCGTGCTTGCCTCGATGTTCTTACAGCACTTTCGGGACGCGGAAGTATCCGTGTGACGGATCGGGGGCCTGGTCAAGCGCGGCGGCCTGGCCGAGCGAGCGGTGCGGCACGTCGTCGCGCCCCGCCCCGGTTCGCTCGCCTTCGGGCGTGAAGCCGCCGGTGGCCGGTTCGACCTGGCTGGTGTCCAGTTCGTTCAACTGCTCGACATAGGCGACGATGGAGGCGATCTGCGGCGTCAGCGCGCGTCGCTCCTCGTCGGTGATTTCGAGGTGCGCGAGCTTCGCGATCTTTTCGATGTCGGATTCGGTAATTGGCATGATGTTGCTTTTCGATTTGCGATTTCAGATTGGACATCGCCAATCAAATTTTGGTAGCAGGTCAATCTGGGGAGATCAAGATGAGCCGCGGATGAGCGCGGATCAACGCCGATCAGAACATCAATGGTTTTAATCCGCGTCTCTCTGCGCTCATCTACGGCTCATCTCTCAAGACTTGCCCCACTCTTCAAGTTTTCATTTCCGGTGTTCCTGCGCGTCGATGTAGCTGCCGGCGGCGACGAGGAAGCGTCGGCGCAGGGCTTCGTCTCGAATGCCGGCGGCGGCGGAACGCAGGCTGTCGGCGCATTCCAGCGCCCGTTCCTCGCGCGCTTGGTCGTCGACGACGGACTTTTTCATCCGCGCCCGCTCCGCGTTAACTGTCTTCGGATCGATGCGGAATTCGATATACGTGACCACCGCCTGGCCGAGCAGCGAGTTGAGTCGGAATAGCAATTGACTGCTCAAACCTCCCATCTGCTTTTGCCACGTCGCATCGGGCACGGCGACGATTAACGTCTTGCGGTAGAGCCGGAACGGCACGGCACAACCGCGCAACGACTCGCCGGCGACACGTCTCCACGCGACCTGCGCGGCGACCTCCGCTACCTCGTCGGACTCGCCCGCCGCGCGCAGCAGCTTCGGCAATGATTTGATCAAACCTTCCATCAATAACTCACAATTCTCGAATTTTGATTCGTAATTTCGAGCGAAGAGTTATCGCTTTTTTCCCCTTTCAATCTAAAATCGCGAATCAAAATTTACGTGGGGAGTGTAATGGAAAACAATCAAGCGCCACAAGTCGGAACCCAAACATCGACGGCGCCCGCGCCCGGTCTCGCGCCGCTCATGTTGGCATCGGCCAGCCCGCGCCGCGCCGAGATTTTACGCATTGTCGGGTGGCCGTTTGTGGTGCGGGTCGCCGACGTTGATGAGTCGCGAATCGTCGGCGAGGGCGCTGTCGATTATGTGCAGCGCCTCGCGCGCGAGAAAGCCGTGACCGTGGCTGCCGCATCGTCCGGCCTCGTGCTCGGTGCCGATACGGTGGTGGTCATCGACGGCCTGGTGCTCGGCAAACCGGTCGATGATGAGGATGCGCGCCGGATGCTGAAACTGCTGAGCGGAAGGTGGCACGAAGTTCTGACTGGCGTCGCACTGGTCGACGCGGCAGACGGGCGCGAGGCGGTCGCCTGCGAGCGAACGCGTGTGCGCTTCGCCGCACTCTCGAACGAAGAAGTGGCTTGGTATGTCGCCGGCGGCGAGCCGCTCGACAAGGCAGGCGCGTACGCCGTGCAGGGGCAGGCCGCGCTCTTCGTCGAAGCCGTCGAAGGCGACTACTGGAACGTCGTCGGTCTGCCGATACAATTGGTCTACAAGCTGGCGCTCCGCTTCGACCGGGGTACAGATGTTAGATGTTAGATGTTGGATGTTAGTCAAATACGCAGTTGTGTTGTCCAACATCTAGCATCCGACATCTGACATCTATTTCATTCAACCCTGATCTGAAAAACTTTTGCGCGAGGTACTTGTGAATGAGCGACCAACAACATGACTTGTGTCCGCGTTGCGACTCAAAGACGCTGCGCGGGTGGAATGAATTAAGCGCGGAGGAGCACGAGGTGGTGCGCCGTCTGCCGGCGTCCGCTGATTACTCGCTTGAGGAGCGTCGGGCGCGTCACCACAGATGGTGTCCGCGTTGCTGGTACGAAGAGACCGGCGGCGAATCGCGCGACGCATGACGGTGACGCGGTCGCACGCCGTAGTAAGTAGAAAGGCAAACAGTTTTCAGTTTTGAGCTGAAAACCGAAAACTGTTCGCTGGCTTTTGCTTAATCTTGGGACCGAAATACTTTTGCTGATAGCTGTTTGTAATTTCGTGCGACCGTTTAGAGGCGGGCTCTGCCCGCCTTCTCGACGTTGAACCGGCGGGCAAAGCCCGCCTCTAAACGGACGTTGAAGAGGTCGCATTCGATTGCAATTCGCTATAGGTGCTTATCTTCAATCCCCTATCACTTCAATCATGTGCTCGAAGCGGCGGCTTGGTGATGTTGTCATAGGCCGCGCGGATGCTGTCCATGTGGCCGGCGAGGTCAGTTGTCAGCGCGGCGGCGGAAGCGTGTCCGGTGGCGCGTGCCAGGTCGCGGAGCACCGGATGGTCTTCGGCGACGGGGAGTCGCGTTGAGCGCCCGACCAACAACCGCAGGCCGTGATCGAGCGTGCGTAGCAGCGCGTACCCTTCATTGAACGCCGCGTAGTCTTTCGTGTTGATCGAGTTGGCAGCGTGGAGTCGCGCCATTGTCGCCGGCGTTGAACGGTTTTCGCCATCGTCCGGCACGTTGTCGCGCAGTTGCAGATAGCGCGCCGCGAAGTACACGTCGAGCATCCCGCCCCGCCCAAACTTAATATCAATTGCATGGGCAGCCGCACCCGTCGTCGTGCGCTCGCGCTCCAGACGCTCGCGGACGCGGCGTGTTTCGATGCGAAGCGACTGCGGCTCGATACAGACCGCCGCTCCATGAATCGCCCGCCGGGCATCGTGCTCAGTTAGTCGCGCCAGTTCCATGTCGCCAGCGACCGCGCGTAGCTTCACATACGCGAGCCACTCCCAGACCTCCGCACGGTCGCGCAGATAACTGATGAAGGCCGGCGCGCTGAGCGTCACCGCGCCGTTTTTGCCGTCGGGTCTGAGGCGTAAATCGACGCGATACAAATACCCGTCGCGCGTCAGGCTGGAGAGCGCGGTGACAAAAATCTCGGCGAGGCGCGCGTATGCCTCTTCGCGCGTGAGCACCGCAATTGGCGAAGGCACGACCGGATCATGGACGAGCACGATGTCGAGGTCGGAGCCGTAGTCGGTGCCGCCGCTGCCGAGTCGTCCGAGGCCGAGAATCGCCACGCGCGGTTCGGCGGCGAGTTGCCCGAAACGTCGCGCCAGTTCGCGTTGCGCGATGAGATAAGCAACGTTCAAGCTGGCGGCGGCCAGTCCCGCCTGAAGGCGATTCGCTTCACGCATCGTGATTGCGCCCGCCACGTCACACGCCCCGATCTCGATGAGCATGTGCGCCCATCCGCGCCGCAGCGCCGACAGTTCCCCGCCAAAACTTTCTTCGCCGTCGATGGCGGCTCGCAGCAATGCGCGGTGGTCGCGCGCAGTGACAATCGGAGTGGGCGTCAGCAACGCCGGGATCAGTGCCGGGTTACTCGCCAGCATCTCGCCGAAAAATTCCGATGCCCCGCACAGACGAACGAGCGGGGTCAGATTCTCTTCCGACAACTCGACCGGCGCGCTCATTTTATCAAGCGACGCGGCGACGCGTGCGACCAGCGCGAGCGCACGCCGGGCGTTGAGCGTTTCGTGCGCCGCACGGCGCAACAGTCCACAGAGCCTTTCGCCAGTCGACGGTTCTTCGCCGCCGGCAAGTCGCCGGGCGAGCAGCGTCGCGGCTGTATTCGCCGCGGCGGTCTCGGCGTCCGCCGGTGGCTCATGAACGACGGGCCGAGGCTCGGAGGCCGCGGCCACAACTACCTTTGCAGATGAACCAGCCGCCAAGCTTCCGCGTGAAGCGACGGCCACATCAACCAACCCGGACGTGTCGGTCAAGTCAGTCAAGTCAGCCAAGTCGGTCAAGTCGGTTGAAGCCGACGTGCCTCCTTCGTTGATCGTCGCGTGATTGATCGAGACATCATCGATGATTGATTCATTGATTAGCGCATCATTGACTGATGTGTCATTGATCGGTGTGTTCCGGCGAGCGGACGCAGCCGGTGTGCGGGGCGCGGCGGTACTCGAATCTTCGACGCCGGCAGCCTGTCCGAACACGCGCTGAAAGGCGGCGCGCACGCGGGCGGTCTGGTCGCGCAACGCGGCGTCGAATGTAGCGAGGGCATCAACACCGGTCAAGCTCATACGACGTGCGACCAGCGCGCGACGCTGCTGATCCTCCGGCACGGTATGAGTCTGCAAGCCATGCTCCATCTGCAAGCGGTGCTCAAGCGTGCGCAGGAATAGATAAGCGTTCGACAAATCGGTTCGCTCACGCTCCGTAATCAGACCGCGATCCGCGAGACGCCCGAGGCTCATCAACGTGTGCGGCGCGTGCAGCCACGGATCGCGCCCGCCATGCGCGAGTTGCAGAGCCTGCGCGATGAATTCGATCTCGCGGATGCCGCCGCGTCCCAACTTGACGTTGAACCCGCCGCTTTCGACGCGGTGCTGTCGGTCGATCTTCTGCTTCGCCAGACGCACATGCGCCAGAGCACGCGCGACCGTTTCGTCGGTGCGGTAGACGCGCGCCCGCACCCCATCGGCGAATTTTGCGTAGAGCGCCGCCGACCCGGCTGCCGCCCGCGCGCGGATCAGCACCTGCAACTCCCACGCCTGCGCCGTCTCGCGGTAGTAGCGCAGGGCCTCGGTCAGCGACGTGCTCAGTGCGCCGTCGCGCCCGTGCGGACGCAGACGCAAATCGACGCGATAGGCGGCGCCTTCGCCCGCCGGATGGCCGACGGTGCGCGCGACACGCTCGGCGAGTTTCGCGAAGTACTCGCGATTGCTGATTGCGCCGCGCTCGCCCGTGCCGGATGTTTCACCATCGTGCGAGTAGAGAAAAAGCAGATCGATGTCGGAAGCGTAGTTCAACTCGCGCGAACCGAGTTTGCCGAGCGCGACGACGCAGAAGACAGCCGTGGCACTGCGCCCACGCGCGTCTCGGTGCTGCGGCAGACCGTAGAGGTTTTCCAACTCCTGCTGCGCCAGCCCAAGCGCGTACTGGAGAACCGCGTCGGCGAGGTTTGAGAGTTCGTCGGTTGTCTCGACCAGTGTGTTGGTGCGGCGGATGTCGTGCAGGTATGTGCGCAGCAGCGTCTGACGGCGGAAGCGTGCGACGAGCGTCGGCGGGTCGAGTCGCGAATTGGTGAACGCATAGCGCGCCAGCGATTCGCCGAGTTCTTCGACGGTCTTGACACCGGCCTGCGTCCGTTCGCGCGCCAGCCACGACAGATACTCCGGGTGTTGAACGAGCGTCGTCGCCAGCAACGGACTCCACGCCGCGAGCGCGAGCGCGTCGGCGGTCAGACCGGGGTCGCGCGCGAGCAAGCGGACAGCGCGCGTGTGCTCCGCCGTCAGCCGTTCGTAAAAGTGGCGCGCGCCCTCTGGGTCCGGCAGTTCGCCAACCAGCGATGCGATCTTTTCATCAGGTGTTTCCAATGCGCGGATAACATAGACCAGGTCGGCGCGGGATGTGAAGCAGGGGCGCAAAGAAATATCGACGACGTGTGCCCATCATTGCAGCGACGGGCCGAGTTTCGCTTCAAGCGCGGTGCGGATGGCGGGCCATTCGGAGTCGATGATGCTGAAGTAGACGGTGTGGCGGATGCGCCCGGAGTAGGTCATCATGTGTTTGCGGAACGTGCCCTCTTCTTTCGCACCGAGGCGAAGGATGGCGCGACGGGAACGCTCGTTGAGCGAGTCCGTCTTCAACTCGACGCGAATCGCGCCGAGCGTATCGAAGGCGTGACTGAGCATCAGGTACTTCGCTTCCGTGTTGATGGCAGTGCGCTGCCACTCGCGCGCGACCCACGTCCAACCGATTTCGAGCCGCTGATTCGTCCGATCAATGCTGCCGAACCGCGTGCTGCCGACGATTCGCCCCGACGCCCGTTCGATGGTCGCAAACGGCAGAGACATTCCGTCGGCCTGCTCTTTCAACGCCGTCTCGATGTAGGCATGCATCTCGCCCGGTGTCATCACACTGACCGTCGTCCAGCGCCACAGGTCTTCATCCAAACCCACCTCGCACAACGCCGCGTGATGCTCCAACGACAACGGCTCAAGCCGGACGTGCTGCCCTTCCAGTGTGATTGGTCGAA